>NZ_VCKZ01000118.1 GCF_005889745.1 Actinomadura geliboluensis | reverse complement strand
GCGGAGGTGTTTCAGCGACAGGTCTCCGAGAGGGGAGGACCACGATGTAGCTGCCGGGGACGGCCGGGGCGGGCGCGGTGAGGTCGCGTTCGACGGCGGCGAAGAACTCGCCCGCGGTGCGCTTGGCGACGCTGCCGAGCATCCGCTGCCCGACGCCGCCGACCATCCCGCCGACGACCGCCTCGGCGTCGTAGTCGATGCGGGTCGCGCCGTCGCCGTCCGACAGCCGGACGCGGACGGTCGCGTCGACCGTGCCCGGCGCGCCCTGGCCGCGCGCCCTCAGCACGAACGAGCGCGGCGGGTCGGGCTCGGCGAGCTCGACCTGGCCCACGTAGGTGCCCTGGATGGACGCGACGCCCGCGGTGACCGTCATCCGGTACGTGCCGGGGCCCGTCTCCTCCAGGGAGCGGCACCCCGGGATCGTGCGGGCGAGGACGGCCGGGTCCTGGAGGGCGTCCCAGACGCGGTCGAGCGGCGCGGCGACGCCGGCACTGCCGTTCAGCTGCATGTCCCGACTGTAGAGAACGCGGCGGCGGCGCCGAACGGCAACATCTGCCGAGTACACGCCGACGATTGGGCAATGCACCCTGACGGGCCCCGGAAATGATCGTATATGTCCGGCAGGTTCCGGTCGGGTGCGAACCCCGGCCGTTCGCCGCGCGTCAACCGATGCGACATCCACCACCCCCCACTGAACGGAGTACGCGGCCGATGCGAGGGAAGACGCCCGTGATCGCCATGGTGGCCGCCGGAGTGCTCGGCGCGGCCGCGGGCGGATGGCCCGTCGTCACCGCGCAGGCCGGCGACTCCGGACCGTCCACCCGGTCGCAGCTCGCCGCGGTCCTCGGCGACCAGCGGTGGCCGACGCCGAAGCCCGGCAGCTGGACGATGCCGAAGCCGGCCGCCAACGGCCTGCCGGCGGTCATCAGCCGCATCGAGACGCAGGAGCGCGTCGTCTTCCTCACCATCGACGACGGCTACACCTACGACTCGGAGTTCGTGAACCTCGTCCGCAAGGAGAAGGTTCCGATCATGACGTTCCTGACCTCCACCTACATCAAGGGGCAGGGCCAGTACTTCTGGGCGATGCGCAACGCCGGGTCGCCGATGGAGAACCACACGATCAGCCACCCCAACATGGCGACGCTCGGCGCCGAGGCGCAGAAGAAGGAGATCTGCGGCGCGTCCGACGCCATCCAGGCGCAGTACGGCCGCCGGCCCGAGGTCTTCCGGCCGCCGTTCGGCAGCTACAACCAGACCACGCTGCAGGTCGCCAAGCAGTGCGGCATCAAGTCGGTGCTGCTGTGGTCCGCGGAGTTCTACAACGGGACGACCGGCCCCGGCGTCGGGTTCAACGGGTTCGCGCGCGGCGACGGCGGCAAGGGGTTCAAGCCGGGCGACATCATCCTGATGCACTACCGCAAGGGCCTCGCCCAGGAGTTCCAGATGATCCTCGGCTGGATCAAGCAGGCCGGGTTCCGGCCCGCGGCCGTGGAGAACTACCTGCCGAAGTCGCTCGGCGGGAACGTCGCCGAGACCCCCGCCCACGGCTGATCCCCGGCTGCTGATTTCCGACCTTCCCGGAGGAATCCCGGTTACGGCGAGGGCCCAGGGGGTCCTTGACTAGGGTCAACTCGCTGGCGGGGCCGAGGTCCCCCGCTTCCCGAGCCGGTCCCGCCAGCATCAGCCGTCCCCGGGGCGGCGTCAGCCCGCCCGCACGCCCTCGCGGACGCGCAGCGACGCGTCGCCCTCGGCGCGCCGCCGCAGCGAGTAGAGGGCGTCCGGGGACAGCGGCATCGCGTCCACGCGGACGCCCTCCGCGTCCTCCACCGCCGACGCGATCACCGCCGACACCGGGATGACGCCCGCCTCCCCCGCGCCCTTGATGCCGAGCGGGTTCAGCGGCGACGGCGTCTCCAGATGGTCGGTCTCGATGCGCGGGATCTCCGTGGCGTACGGCATCAGGAAGTCCATGAACGACGCGTTCAGCAGCTGCCCCGACTCGTCGTAGACCATCCGCTCGTACAGCGCCCCGCCGATGCCCTGCGCGACGCCGCCGTGGATCTGCCCCTCGACCACCATCGGGTTGATGAGCCGCCCGCAGTCGTGCACCACCGCGTACCGCAGGATCGCGATCTCGGCGGTGTCCGGGTCGACCTCCACCACCGCGGCGTGCGCGCCCGCCGCGAACGTCGACCGGACGGGCGAGTAGTAGTCGCGCCCCTCCAGCCCCGGCTCGTCTCCGGCCGCGACCGGCGGCTCGGTGACCGGGCGGCCCACCGCGAACTGCGTCGCCGCCGCGGCCTCCGCGTCGAAGGCGTACCGCAGCGGGTTCGACAGCACCGCGACCGTCCGCAGCGGCACCGACGCCGACCGGTCGCCCCGCACGTGCACGACCCCGTCGGTGATGTCGAGGTCGCGCGGGTCGGCCTCCAGGGCCTCCCCCGCGATGCGCAGCGCCTTCCCGCGGACCTTCCGGCAGGCCAGCGCGATCGCGTTGCCGCTCATCACCGCCGCGCGGGACGCGAACGTCCCGACCGCGTACCCGAACCGCCGGGTGTCGCCGGTGGTGACGTGCACGTCCTCGATGGGGACGCCCAGCTCGGCGGCGGCGATCTGCGCGAACACCGTCTCGTGGCCCTGCCCCTGCGAGGTGAGGCCGGTCGACACGTGCACCCGCCCGGCGGTGTCGATCTCGACGTGGCCGCCCTCGTACGGGCCGACGCCCGTCCCCTCGACGTAGACGCCGAGGCCGATGCCGACCCGGCGGCCCCGGGCCGCGGCGGCGGCGCGCTCCCGCTCGAAGCCGTCCCAGCCGATCAGGTCGCGCGCCTTGCGGAGCAGCTCGGGGTAGTCGCCCGAGTCGTAGACGAGCGGGCGCCCGTCCTGGAAGGTGAGGCCCTGGTCGTAGGGGAACTCGTCGGGCCGGATGAAGTTCGCGGCGCGCACGTCGGCGCGGTCGCGGCCGAGGTGGCGGGCGATGCGGTCCATCGTCCGCTCCATGCAGAACACGCCCTGCGGGCGGCCCGCGCCCCGGTACGGGGTGACGATCAGCGTGTTGGTGTAGAGGCTGACGACCTCCGCCCGGTAGGCGCCGATCTTGTACGGGCCGAGGAGCTGGGTGGAGGTGACGATCGGGATGATGATCCCGTACGGGGTGTAGGCGCCGTGGTCGTGCCGGATCCGCACGTCCAGGCCGAGGACGCGGCCGTCGCCGTCGAACCCGACCCGCACGTCCTGGAGCTGGCCGCGCTCGTGCGCGGCGGACACGAAGTGCTCCCGCCGGTCCTCGGTCCACTTGATCTCGCGGTCCAGCAGCCGCGCCGCCCACGGGACGAGGACCTCCTCCGGCCACGGATGGACGATCTTCACGCCGAACCCGCCGCCGACGTCCGGCGCGACCACCTCGACCTTGCCGTTCGGCAGCCCGAGCCGCGCGGCGATCGCGGCGCGCACGCTCGTGGACGCCTGCGTGGACGAGTACACGCGCAGCGACCCGTCGTCGGCGTCCCACCGCGCGTAGACGCCGCGCCCCTCCAGCGGCATGGACGCGCTGCGCTCGATGGCGAGGCCGAACTCCAGCACGTGCGGCGCGGCGTCGATCGCGGCGCGGGCGTCGCCGTTCTCCTGGACGAGGACGGCCCCGACGTTGCCCGGCACGTCGTCGTGCACGAGGTGGTCGGCGCGGGTCGCCGCCTCGATGCCGACGACGGCGGGCAGCGGCTCGTACTCGACGCGGATGCGCTCGGCGGCGTCCTCGGCCAGGTACCGGTCGCGGGCGACGACCATGGCGACGGGCTCGCCGACGTGCCGGACGACGTCGCGCGCGAGCGGGTACCCGGTGCGGCCGTGCGTCAGCGCGGGGTGCGGGATGAGCAGCGGCAGCGGCTCGCCGATCCGGCCCGGCAGGTCCTCCCAGGTGTAGACGGCGACGAGGCCGTCCACGTCGAGCGCGCCGGACACGTCGATGTCGGTGATGCGGGCGTGCGCGTGCGGCGACCGGACGAACGCCGCCGCGAGCGCGTTCCGGCCGAGGTCGTCGAGGTAGCGGCCCTGGCCCGTGGTGAGCCGGGCGTCCTCGCGCCGCTCGACCCTTTCACCGAACACGCGCGTGCCCATTCACGACTCCCCTTCTTCGGCGGACGGAGCGAGCAGCTCGGCGGCGCGGTGCACCGACTTGACGATGTTCTGGTAGCCGGTGCAGCGGCACAGGTTCCCCGAGATCCCTTCGAGGACCTGCTCCTCGGTCGGGCGCGGCGTCTCCCGCAGCAGCGCCGTGACCGTGCAGAGGAAGCCGGGCGTGCAGAAGCCGCACTGCAGGCCGTGGCATTCGCGGAAGGCGCGCTGCACCGGCGACGGCGTGCCGTCCTCGGCGGCGAGCCCCTCGACGGTGGTGACCTCGTGCCCGGCGGCGGTGACGGCGAACATCAGGCACGACCGCACCGGCTCCCCGTCCAGCAGGACGGTGCAGCAGCCGCAGACGCCGTGCTCGCAGCCGACGTGCGTGCCGGTGAGCCCGAGGTCGTGCCGCAGCAGGTCCGACAGCAGCCGCCGGGCCGGGACGCTGGCCGTGCGGTGCGTGCCGTTGACGGTCAGCGCGACGTCGAAGCGCTCCTCCATCAGTCCCCCGCCTTCCGCGGCGCCTCCGCCTTCAGCAACGCCTCGGACGCCGCCGCGCGCAACGCCCGCTCGGTGAGCACGCCGGTCAGGTGCCGCCGGTAGTCGGCGCCGGCGTGGATGTCGGGTTCCGGGTCGATCCGGTCGCGGACGTGCGCGGCGGCGGCCGCCCAGTCGCCGTCCGGCCCGGCCGCGCCGGTCAGGTCGAACACCAGCGGGGTCGCCGCAATGCCGAGGTACCCGGCGCGGGCCGCGGCGACACGCAGGTCCCCGTCGAGGGTGACGACGGCGGCGACCCCGGCGAGCGCGTAGTCGCCGTGCCGCCGCGCCGTCTCGGTGAACGCGGTGCCCGTCCGGGGCGGCGCCGCCGGGAAGAACGCGGAGACGGCCAGCTCGCCCGGCGCCAGCGCCGACTCCAGCGGTCCGGCGAAGAATTCGGCGGCCGGGATGGTCCGGCGCCCCGCCGCCGACACCGCCTCGACCGTCCCGCCGAGGACGGCCAGCACGGCGGGCAGCTCGGCGGCGGGGTCGGCGTGCGCGAGGCTGCCGACGACCGTGCCCCGGTTGCGGATCACGGGGTGCGCGACGTGGCGGAGCGCCTGCCCGAGCAGCGGCTGGACGGCCGCCGCCTCCGCCGACCGCTCCACCCGCGCGTGCCGGGCGAGCGCGCCGACCCGGACGCCGCCGTCCTCCGCCCGCAGGGTGTCGAGCTCGCCGATCCGGTTGATGTCGACCAGGTCGGACGGCGCGGCGAGCCGCATGTTCAGCAGCGGGATGAGGCTCTGGCCGCCCGCGAGGACCTTGCCGCCCGGCGCGGCGGCCAGCGCGTCCAGGGCCTCGGCGACCGTGCCGGGCGCGTGGTAGCCGAACGGCGGCGGCTTCACGCGTCAGCCCGCGTCCGTGTTCGGGGCCGGGCGGACCGGGCCGCCGATCTCCTTCTCCGCGGGCGCGATGACGCCGCCGCCCGAGTCGTCCGGTCTGCGCAGCACGTTGAGGACGTGGTACCCGACCAGGACGGCGATCGTGCCGAGCGCGATGCCCTGGAGCGGGAAGTCGTCGGTGATCTGCAGCGTCACGTTCCCGATCGCCAGGATGATCGCGGCGGCGACCGGGACGAGGTTGACCGGGTCGGCGAAGTCGACCCGGTTCTCGATCCAGATCTTCGCGCCGAGCAGCCCGATCATCCCGTACAGCACGACGGTGATGCCGCCGAGGACGCCGCCCGGCGTCGCGGCGACGAGCGCGCCGAACTTGGGGCACAGCCCGAACAGCACCGCCACGATCGCGGCGACGTAGTAGGCGGCCGTCGAGTAGATCCGGGTCGCGGCCATGACGCCGATGTTCTCGGCGTAGGTGGTGGTGGGCGAGCCGCCGACCGCGCTGGCGAGGGTGGTGCCGATGCCGTCCGCGGTGATCGCGCGGCCGAGGACGGGGTTCAGGTCGTCGCCGGTCATCGCCGACACCGCCTTGACGTGCCCGGTGTTCTCCGCGATCAGCGCGATGACCGCGGGCAGCGCCAGCAGGATCGCGGAGGTCTTGAAGTCGGGGCCGTGCAGGCTCGGGAACCCGAACCAGTCGGCGGCCTTCACGCCCGAGAAGTCGACCCGCTCGTGCGGGAACGCGGTGGCGACGCAGTACGGGCCCTCCGCCGGGCATGCCTTGCCCGCCCCGTCCAGCAGGTTCTGCCCGGGAAGGACTGACGTGACCATGCCGGCGGTCTTGTCGAGAATCCACGAAAGGGCGTACCCGAACACGAGCGCCAGCAGGATCGTGATCCGCGCCCAGAACCCGCGCAGCAGCACCGCGGTCAGGACGGCGAACCCCAGCGTCGCCAGCGCGACCCACTGGTCCTGCGGCCAGTAGACGGTGGCGACCACCGGCGCCAGGTTGAAGCCGATCAGCATGACCACGGCGCCCGTCACCACCGGCGGGAACACCCGGTGGATGACCTCGCCGCCGGCGAAGTGGATCAGCACGCCGATCAGCGCGAGCACCGCGCCCGCGACGAGGATCGCGCCGGTCACGGTCGCGCTGTCGCCGCCCGCCGCGCGGATCGCCGCGACCGCGCCGACGAACGAGGCGCTCGTGCCGAGGTAGCTCGGCACCCGGCCGCCGACGATCAGCAGGAACAGCACCGTCGCGACCCCGGACATCATGATCGCGAGGTTGGGGTCCAGCCCCATCACCACGGGGAACACGAACGTGGCCCCGAACATCGCCACCACGTGCTGCGCGCCGATGCCGGCGGTCCGCGGCCACGACAGCCGCTCGTCCGGCCGGACGACCTCCCCGGGCGGCGGCGTGCGTCCGTCGCCGTGCAGCTTCCAGCCGATCACCATGCGGGGTTCCTCCTGCTCAGCCGAGCGCGTTCATGCGGGCAAGGTAGATCTACCCTGACAGGCGGGCATCGGCGACTTCTGCCAAACCCCGCCGCGCCGATTGAGAGGACCGGCCGGTGTGCGCCCCGGTGCACTACGCTCAGATACCGCGCATGCGCAGAACGTGCAGAGCGAGGGTGAGGTTGAGCCGCAGATGCGCGTCCTCCGTGAACGCCCCGAGCATCCGCTCCAGCTTGCCGATGCGGTACCGCAGCGTGTTGTAGTGGAAGTGCAGCCGGCGCGCCGTCTCGGCGACGTTGAGGTTGGTCTCCAGCAGCACCTGCAGCGTCCTGCGCAGGTCCACCAGCTCCGGCTCGTCGTCGGCGGCGAGGTCGCCGAGCGTCTCGCGGACGAACGCGTGCAGCTCGTCCGGGTCCGACACGAGGCTGAGCAGCCGGTACACGCCGAGCTGGTCGAAGTGCGCCCGCGCGCCCGCGCCGTTCAGCTGGCGGCCGACCCGGACGGCCTTCACAGCCTGCTCGTACGCCTCCGGCAGCGCCGAGGGGGACGCCACCGTCCGGCTGATGCCGGTGGAGAACGTCCGCCGCACCGGCAGGTGCTCGGCGAAGATCGACGAAGCCTCCTTCACCATCGCCTGCACCGGCCCGGCCGCCCATTCGGCGGGGTCGCCGCCGTCCGCGCCGACGACCGCGACGACCTCGTGCGCGAAGCTCGCGACCGCGGCGCCCTTGTCGTGCCGGCGGACGGCCGTCGTCCACGCGGCGGCGAGCCGCTCCTGCGCGGAGCGCTCCTCCGCGCCGCGGCCCCGGCCGTCCGGCTCGGCGGCCTTCGCGCGCCCCTTGCCCTCGGGCTCGGCGCCGCGCGGGCGGCCGTCCAGCTCGGCCACGACCACCATCATCGGGCGGTCCAGGTCCCAGCCGAACCCGCCGCAGTGCGCGACGACCCGGGCGTCCTCGCCGGCCCGCCCGGCGAGGATGTCGCGCAGGAAGTCGGCGCGGTACTTGCTCTCCACCGCCGCGACCGCCTGCTGCTTGGTCACCACCAGCGCCGCGACGGTCGCGGCGCGCTCCAGGATGCCGAGGTCGGTGCCGCGCAGCGTGCCGCCGGGGCTGAACGCGACGATCCGGCCGTGGTCGAAGCCGCCGGCCATCACCGGCACCACCAGGTGGTCGCCGGTGCCGTGCGCGCCGATGACGCCGCAGCCGCCGCGCCCGCAGGCGGCGTGCCGGCCCGCGTCGAACGCGCGCATCGCCTGGACGTGCTCGTCGGGCCCGGCGCCGGCGAGCACCCGCTGCTCGCCGTCCAGCACCACGACCGCCACGTCCAGCAGGGTCGCGACCTCGTCGACGACCTCCTGGAGGCCGCCGCCGCACAGCACGATCTGCACGAGCGCCCGGTGCACCTCCTCGGTGCGGGCGAGGACGGCCGCCTGCCGGTTCAGGATGTCGGTCAGGACCTGGTTCAGGATGTCGTCGAAGCCGACGTCGTTGGGGAGCAGGATCAGGGGGAAGCCGCGCCGGTCCGCCTGCGCGATCATCTCGGCGGGAAGGGAGTCGAGGTAGCGGCCCAGCTTGATGGCCAGGGCCGCGAGGCCGCGCTCGTCGAGGTCGGCGACCAGGTTGTCGAGCGACTGGGGGGTGTTGCGGAGGGGGTAGCCGGTGGTGAGGAGCAGCTCGTTCGGTTTGACCCACGACAGGATGTCGGGGACCTCCATCACGTTGAGCCGCTGGACGACGCGGTCGAGGCCGGCACGGCCGGCGATGAGGCGGGCGCCGTTGAGGGTGCTGACGCCGAGGACCTCGCCCACCGACAGGCCGTAGGTCAGTGTTCCGGTACTCGCGAGCCGCAGGGCCGGTGGGCCCGGATCGGCTGTGGTGTAGCTCATGCCAGGGGTCACCTCGCTTTTGGTGCGTACATCGTCCGTGACGACGTGATCGCTACCGGTTCCTGATCAAAAATGACAACAAAGACGAACGATGACAACCATCCTTGGCAGCTTTCTCCATACGACCGCCGCGGGGGCCGTTCTACCGTCGTCGCGAGGCCGGGCCGCCCGCGCGCCGGGCGGCCGCCGACACCGGCCTCGGGAGGATCCGTGACCGCCCTCGTCCGCGACCCCATCCCGCTCCCGGCCGGACCCCGGCGGCGGCCGCCCGCCGCCGGCGCCGCGAGCCTCGCGCTGCGCCCGCTGCTGGACCCGCCGCGCCGCGCGGCCCGCGTCATCGCCGTGTTCCCCTCGGCGGTGTACCTGGAGATGCGGGGCGGCCCCGAGCCGCGCGTGCTCGCCGTCGTCACCTCCGACGCCGGGCGGCTGCCGAACGCGGTGGTCGTCGTCGCGACGCGCCGCGAGCACCCGTTCCGGTCGGTCCGCGAGGGCGGGGACGCCCTCGTCGGCGAGGGCCGGGTGGAGGCGGACGGGCTGAGCGTGCGCGTCCGCCGCTGGTGGGACCCCTCGCCCGCGCTCGCGGTGCCGCACCCGGCCGCGCTCGCCCGCGGCGTCCGCGCGCTGGAGGCGGAGCTGGCCGCGGCCGGCGTGCTCGCCGCCGGCGAGCCGGTGCGCGGCGGCCTCGACGGGCATCCCGACCCCGGCGCGCTCGCGGCCGCGTGCGCGGCCGGCGACCTCGCGGGCGCGGTGGAGGCGGCCGAGCGGATCGTCGGCCTCGGGCCGGGGCTGACGCCGTCCGGCGACGACATCCTGTGCGGCGTGCTGGTCTCGCTGCGGCTGGTCGGCGGCGCCGTCCGGCACGGCGACGCGGCCGTGCGGCTGGCCGACTGGCTCGGCGCCGCCGTCACCGCCGACGCCGGCACCCGCACGACCGCGCTGGCCGCGACGCTGCTGCACTGCGCGGCGGCGGGCGGCGCCGGCGCCGAGGTCGCGGCCGTGCTGCGCTTCGTCGCGGGCCACGAACCACCGGGCGGCGCGGGCCAGGGCGCCGTCCGGCGGCTGCTGTCGATCGGGCACACCTCCGGCACCGACCTCGCGCACGGCGTCCTCGCGGGCTGCCGCGCCGCCCTCGCACTGACCGCGCCCGACGTCGTCGACGTTCCGAGGGTTCCTGCATGAGCGCAGCGAACCGGGGGGTGCGGGGGGTCGAACCTCCGCGGGGGGCGCGCATGAACGACTGGGTCGAGGTGCGGCGGGGCAGCTACCACGACTCGGTCACGCTCATGCGGGTCAGCCGGCGGCTGGCGGAGCGCCCCGGCGTCGCCGGGGCGATGGTGGCCATGGGCACCGAGCTGAACCGGGAGATGCTCGCGCGGATGGGCTTCGCCGTCCCGGACGGGACGGGCCCCGACGACCTGGTCGTGGCGATCCGGGCGGACGGCGGCGTCCTGGACGAGGCGCGGGAGGCGCTCGACGGGCTGCTGACCGAGGCGTCCCGGCCGCCGGCCGGCGGCGGGCTGCTCGGCACCCCGGAGCCGCCGCGCACGACCCGGTCGGCGGCGGCGGGCGCGGACGCGACCGTCGCGCTGCTGTCGGTGCCGGGCCCGCACGTGTTCCCCGAGGCGATGGACGCGCTCGACGCCGGCCTCAACGTGATGATCTTCAGCGACAACGTGCCGCTCGCCCAGGAGATCGCGCTGAAGGAGGCGGCGGCGCGGCGCGGCCTGATCGTGATGGGCCCCGACTGCGGGACCGCGGTGGTCGGCGGCGCGGGCCTCGGGTTCGCGAACGCGGTCCGGCCGGGGCCGGTGGGCGTCGTCGCGGCGTCCGGGACGGGCGCGCAGCAGCTGATGTGCCTGCTGGACGCGGCGGGCACCGGCGTGAGCCACGTGCTCGGCGTCGGCGGCCGCGACCTGTCGCCCGAGGTGAGCGGCCGGTCGGCGCTGTCGGCGCTCGCGGCGCTGGACGCCGACCCGGGCACCGAGCTGATCGTGCTGGTGTCCAAGCCGCCCGCGCCGCAGGTCCTCGACCTGATCCGGGAGGCGGCGCGGCGGCTGGACACCCCGGTGGTGTTCGCGCTGCCGGTGCCCGGCGAGGACGACCTGACCCGGGCCGCGGAGAAGGTGCTGACGGCCCTCGGCCGCGCCGTCCCGGAGTGGCCGCGCTGGACCGCGGCGCGGCGCCCCGCCGTGCCGCCCGGCCCGGCGGGCGCGCGGGCGCTGCGCGGGCTGTTCGCGGGCGGCACCCTGCGGGACGAGGCCGCGATGATCGCCGCGGCGGCGCTCGGCCGCGACCTGGAGGCGCGCGGCCACCGGTTCACCGACTTCGGCGACGACGCCTACACGCGGGGCCGCGCGCACCCCATGATCGACCCGGCGCTGCGGCTGGAGGCGCTGCGGGCCGAGGCCGCCGACCCGGCGTGCGGCGTCCTGCTGCTGGACGTGGTGCTCGGGTACGGCGCCGAGGCCGACCCGGCCGCCGCGCTCGCCCCGGCCGTCGCCGCCGCCGTCCGCGACCGGCCCGACCTCGCGGTCGTGGTGTCGCTGTGCGGGACGCCGGCCGACCCGCAGGGCCGCGACCGGCAGGCCGCGGCGCTGTGCGAGGCGGGCGCGGACGTGTTCGCCTCCAACGCGGCGGCCACCCGGCACGCCCTGCGCACCGTGGAAGGGGTTCCGGCATGACCGAGCAGCGGCTGGGCGGGCTGCTGACCCGCGAGCCGCGCGTCGTCACCGCCGGCGTGCGGGTGCTGGCGGACGCGCTCGCCGAGCAGGCCGTCCCGGTGCGGGCGGTCGACTGGCGGCCGCCGCCCGCCGGGACGGAGGCGGCGCTCGCCGCGGTGCTCGCCGACCCGGGCCACGCCGACGCCAACGCCCGCGCCGTGCGGCGGATGGTGACGGCCCGCCCCCACCTGGTGGACGTGCGCCCGGCGCGGGAGGTCCTCGGCCTGGAGCCGGGCACGTTCCTGCACGCGGGCCCGCCGCTGGAGTGGGAGCGCGCGTCCGGCCCGATGCGGGGCGCGCTCATCGGCGCGATGCTCCTCGAAGGGCTCGCCGAGACGCCGCTCGGCGCGCGGCACGCGCTGGAGCGCGGCGCGGCCGTCCTCGAACCGTGCCACCACCACGCGACCGTCGGTCCGATGGCGGGCGTCGTCAGCCCGTCGATGTGGATGTTCGTGGTGGAGGACGCCGAGCACGGCGGCACCGCCTACTGCTCCCTCAACGAGGGGCTCGGGAAGGTGCTGCGGTACGGCGCGTACGGGCCGGAGGTGATCGAGCGGCTGACGTGGATGGGCGAGGTGCTCGGCCCGGCGCTGCGGGCGGCCGTCCGGCGGCACGGCCCCCTCGACCTGGTGTCGGTCATCGCGCAGGCGCTGCAGATGGGCGACGAGCTGCACAACCGCAACCGCGCGGCGACGTCGCTGCTGCTGCGGGAGCTGGCGCCCGACCTCATCGCCGCCGAGGAGGTGCCCCGCGACCGGGCCGCCGAGGCGCTGCGGTTCGCGGCGGGCAACGACCACTTCTTCCTGAACGCGGGGATGGCGGCGGCGAAGGCGTGCGCGGACGCGGCGCGCGGCGTCCCCGGGTCGAGCCTGGTCACGGCGATGGCCCGCAACGGCACCGACTTCGGCATCCAGGTGTCGGGCACCGGCGACCGCTGGTTCACCGGCCCGGCGGGCGTCCCGGACGGCCTGTACCTCGGCGACTACGGCCCGGACGACGCCAACCCCGACATCGGCGACTCGGCGATCACCGAGACGGCCGGGACGGGCGGGTTCGCGCTGGCCGCCGCGCCCGCGATCGTCCGGTTCGTCGGCGGCGAGGTCCCGGACGCGGTCGCCGCGACCCAGCGGATGTACGAGATCACGGCGGCCGAGCACCCGGCGCTGCAGATCCCGCTGCTGTCGTTCCGCGGCACCCCCGTCGGCATCGACGCCGCGCGCGTCGTCCGCACCGGGATCCTGCCCGTCATCGACACCGGGATCGCGGGCCGGGAGGCCGGCACCGGGCAGGTCGGAGCGGGGCTCGTCGAACCGCCGCCGAACGTGTTCGCGGACGCCCTGCACGCCCTCGCGGAGATCGCGTAGCGGCGGTCCCAGGGGGTAGCGTCCCGGTCATGAGCGAGTCGATCACCGGAGAGCAGTACGCCCTGAGCGCCGGGCCGTACCAGGCCGTCGTCACCGAGTCGGGCGCCAGCCTGCGGGAGCTGACCCACGAGGGGCGCCCGCTGGTGCTGTCGCACGGCGCCGACGAGCCCGCCCCGGCCGCGTTCGGGCACCTGCTGGTCCCGTGGCCGAACCGGATCGACCGCGGCCGCTACGCCTACGGCGGCGCAGAGCACCAGCTGGACGTGTCCGAGCCCGAACGCGACTGCGCGATCCACGGCCTGGTCCGGTGGGCGTCCTGGCGGGCCGCCGAGCACGAGCCGCACCGGGTGCGGCTGACCCACCGCCTGCTCGCGACGGGCGGCTACCCGTTCCGCCTCGACCTGGAGGCCGAGTACACGCTGGACGCGGCGACCGGGCTGCACGTGCGGATGTCCGCCCGCAACCCCGGGACGAGGACCGCGCCGTACGGGCACGGCGCGCACCCCTACCTGACGGTCGGCGAGCCGATCGACGCCTGCACCGTCCACCTGCTCGCCGACCGGTACGTGCCGGTGGACGACCGGATGATCCCGTCGGGGCCGTCCGAGGACGTCACCGGCACCCGGTACGACCTGCGGACCGGGCCGCTGCTGAGCGACCGGCGGATCGACAACGCGTTCGCCGACCTGAACCGCGACGGCGACGGCCGCGTCTGGGTGGTGCTGTCGGGCGGCGGCCGGACGGTCCGGCTGTGGGCCGACGAGGCGCACCCGTGGATGGAGATCTACACCGCCGACAACGCGCCGACGCCGCGCGGCGGCCTCGGCGTCGAGCCGATGACGTGCCCGCCGAACGCGTTCGCGTCCGGCGAGGGCCTCGTGCACCTGGAGCCGGGCGCGGAGTTCCACGGCACGTGGGGCATCGTCGCGGGCGACTGATCGCGGCGGGACCGATCCGCCGCGAGCGGTTCCCCGGCGGGCGGCCGTTGGGGGATCATGGCGGGGTGAACCTCAGTGTGTCCTCGTTCGACGACCTGTCCGCGCGCATCGCCGCCGCCCGCGACGCGCACGGCGAGCGCTTCCCCGGCGGCGCGGAGGGCCGGCAGCCGGTGCACACCGTGTACGTGCCGGCCGACCGGTTCTCCCGCTCGACGCCCGCCGACTTCGGCGCGGAGGCGCTGCGGCTGCTGAACACGCACACGCCCGGCGCCGGGTCGTTCGGCGCCGCGTTCGGCCTCGACCCGGAGTTGGCCGGGCCGGTGCGGGAGCGGGTCGCGGCCAAGCTCGCCGCCGAGCCGGTCGAGGACGTCCGGATCGACTTCGAGGACGGCTACGGCGTGCGCCCGGACGCCGAGGAGGACGCGCACGTCGACCAGGTCGTGGAGGCCGTCGCCGCCGCGTACCAGGTGAAGGGCCTCCCCCACTACTGGGGGCTGCGGGTGAAGTCGTTCGCCGACGGCGGCCACGAGCGGGCGATGCGGACGCTGGACGGGTTCCTCACCGCGCTGCGCGACCGGCTCGGCCGGCTGCCCGGCGGGTTCACGATCACCTTCCCGAAGGTGCTGAGCGTGGAGCAGGTCCGGCTGTTCACCGAGTTCCTCGACCGGCTGGAGGGCGCGCTCGGGCTGCCGCAGGGCATCCTGCGGTTCGAGATCCAGGTCGAGACGCCGCAGTCGCTCATCGACCACGCGGAGGGGCGGGCCGGGCTCGGCGCGCTCGTCGAGGCCGCGCAGGGCCGCGTCACCGCCGCCCACTTCGGCGTGTTCGACTACACCGCCGCGCTGGGGCTGCCGCCGCACGAGCAGCGGCTCGACCATCCGGCCTGCGACTTCGCCCGCCACCTGATGCAGGTGTCGCTCGCCGGCACCGGGGTGCGGCTGTCGGACGGCTCCACCAACGTCGTCCCGCGCAACGACGGGCCGGACGAGGTCAACGCGGCGTGGGCGGCGCACGCGGCGCACGTCAGGCACTCGCTGGCGCACGGCTTCTACCAGGGCTGGGACCTGCACCCCGCGCACCTGCCGAGCCGGTACGCGGCGGTGTACGCGTTCCATCTGACCGGCGCCGACGAGGTCATCGGGCGGGTCCGGGCGTGGCACGAGCAGGCGGCGGCCGGCGCGAGCGGCTTCCTGGACGAGCCCGCCACGATCAAGGCGCTCACGGCCCGGCTGCGCCGCGCGGTCGACTGCGGCGCGCTGGACGAGAGCGTCCTCCCGGCGTCCTAGGGGCGCCTCCAGAGCGGGCCGACGGCGTTCATGAGGGCGCGGAGCTGCTCCTCCTCGTAGGCGAAGTGGGCGTCGAGTTCGGCGGTCATCCGGTCGAGCTCCGCGCGGACGCGGCCGGGGTCGCGGGAGCCGGGGTCGTCCAGCATGGCCTGGAGCCGCAGCCGGTTCGCGGTGACGGCGACGTGCTCGCGGCGCAGCCTGCCGATCACCGGGGCGAGGCCGGGGAACTCGGCCTCCAGGCGGGGGAAGGCGCGCCCCTCCTCGTTGTCGTGGTGCTCGCCGAGGACGCCGCAGACGGAGACGCAGTGCTCGCGGAGCTGCCGCGCGAGGTCGGGGACGTCGCGGGAGCCGGCGTAGAAGGCGTCCACGTCGGCGCGCAGGTCCGCCAGGCGGGCGCGCAGGTCGTCGTGGATCTTGATCAGCTCGTCGCCGATGGCGGCGCCCCGTCCTTCCAGGTGGCCGCGGTGGACGGCGACGACCGGGATGACGCGGCTCGTCTGCCGCTGGTACTCGGCGTAGGCGGGGACGCGTTCGCCCTGCAGCGCGTAGAGCCGGTCGCGTTCCTCGCCCTCGACGGGCAGCGCGACGCCTTCGAAGGTCTCGGTGCCGACCTCGACGGTGACGCGGGGGTCGGCGCGGACGTTGTGGTACCAGGCCGGGTCGTGCGGCTGCCCCGCGTTGGAGGCGAACACGAGGAGCCGGTCGCCGTCCGCCATGTAGCCGAGCGGTGTGGTGCGGGGTTCGCCGGTCTTCCTGCCGGTGCTGGTGAGCAGGAGCAGGTCGGCGCCCTCGAAGGGGCCGCCGACCCGCCCGCCGTTGCCCCGGAACTCCTCGATGACCTGCCGGTTCCAGTCGCTCATGGACGCGGCCTCCTATCCTGGACGCGATCAGCGCCGCATTTGCTTTGATAGCAAAGCTATTTTGGAAGCAGAGCCAATGTCAACCGAAGAGAGCGCCGGGCCGGACGTCGACGACGGCATCCGGACGATGCTGCTGCTGATGCCGCGGCTGGTCTCCGCGGCCAAGAAGATCAAGGTGCCGGCCGAGCTGGCCTCCTTCGACCTCGCGCCCCGGCACCTGTCGCTGCTCGCCTACCTGCTGTTCGACGGCCCGCTGACGGTGAACGCCCTCGCCGCGCGGCTGGAGGTGGCGCCCGCGACGGTGAGCCTGATGGTCGGCGACCTCAGCCGGCAGGGCATCCTGCTGCGCCGCGAGGACCCCGCCGACCGGCGCCGCACCATCGTCAGCGTCGCCGACGAGCACCTGCCCGCCATCAACGGGTGGCTCGGCCGGGGCGCCGGCGCCTGGCGCGCCGCCCTGGAGCCGCTCACGCCCGCGCAGCGCCGGCTGTTCATCGACACGCTGCTCGCCTACGAGCGCGCGGTCACCGAGGCTCGCGGCGGTTGAAGGCCGCCAGGTCCTCCGGCGTGTCGATGTCGTCGGGCGCGGCGACGTCGTCGCACGGCACCGCGGTGACCAGCTCCGGATGGGCGCGCAGGTAGCCGCGCGCGCCCCGGTCGCCGACCGCCGCCTCCGCGACGCCCGCGAAGTGCTCCGCGCTCAGCAGCGCCGGGTTGCGCGGCGCTCCCCCGTAGGTGGCGACCGCGATCCCGGCGCCCGCCTCGTACGCGGCGACGAGCCGCCGCACCGCGGCCGGGGTGACGAGCGGCTGGTCGACGAGCGCGACCACCACCGCCGGGCAGCCGGGCGGCAGCGCGGCCAGGCCGGTGCGCAGCGACGAGCCCATGCCGTCGCGCCAGCCGGGGTTGGGGACGACGACGGCGCCGATCACCTCGATCTGCGCCGCGCCCGCCACCACCAGGACCGGGGTGCAGCCCCCGTCCCGCAGCGTGCGGACGCTGCGGTCGACGAGGCGCTCGCCGTCCAGCTCCAGGGTCGCCTTGGGGCGCCCGAGCCGGCTGCCCTCCCCCGCCGCGAGCAGCAGGCCCGCCGGGGACTCCGCGCGGTGCAACGTCATCCCGCGAGGGTAGTGCCGTCAGGGCGCGTCGGCGTGGATGCGGCCGCTGGTGTCGGTGAGCGGCCGCCCCGAGCCGCCCCAGCGGAGCTGGACCAGCTCCGCCGCGATCGACACCGCCGTCTCCTCCGGCGTCCGCGCGCCGAGGTCGAGGCCGATCGGCGAGCGCAGCCGCCCCAGCTCGGCCTCGGTCAGCCCCGCCTCCCGCAGCCGGGCGAGCCGGTCGTCATGGGTGCGGCGCGAGCCCATCGCGCCGATGTAGCCGGCGTCCGTGCGCAGCGCCACCTCCAGGAGCGGCACGTCGAACTTGGGGTCGTGGGTCAGCACGCAGATCGCGGTGCGCTCGTCGATGGTGCCGCGCTCCTCCTCCAGGAACTTGTGCGGCCACTTCACCACGACCTCGTCGGCCTCGGGGAACCGCTTCGGCGTCGCGAACACCGGCCGCGCGTCGCAGACCGTCACCCGGTAGCCGAGGAACGCGCCGACCCGCGCGACGGCCGCCGCGAAGTCGATCGCGCCGAACACCAGCAGCCGCGGCGGCGGCGCGAACGAGTGGACGAAGACCGACAGGTCGTCCAGCCGCCGCTCCCCCCCCGGCCCGTAGTGCCGCTGCCCGGTGAGGCCCTGCGCGAGCATCCCGCGCGCGTCGTCGTCGACCGCCGCGTCCAGGCGCGCGGCGTGCGGCTCGCCCGGCGCGAGCGAGCCGGAGGCACGGTCGGCCCACACGACGCGGCGGGCGCCGATCCGGCCGGGCCCGGCGACGACGGTGGCGACCGCGACCGGCTCGTGCCGCTCGATCGCCGCCGCGACCTCGGCGAACTCGGGGAACGTGGCGGGGCCGACCGGCTCCACCAGCACGTCCAGGATGCCGCCGCAGGTCAGCCCGACCGCGAAGGCGTCGTCGTCGCTCACCCCGTACCGCTGCACGACCGGCACGCCCGTCTCCAGCACCGACTGCGCCAGCTCGTAGACGGCGCCCTCCACGCAGCCGCCGGACACGCTGCCCGCCACCTCCCCGCCCGGCGACACCGCCATCGCGGCGCCCGGCGGGCGCGGCGCGCTGCGGAAGGTGTGCACGACGGTCGCGAGACCGAACGTCTCGCCGGACGCGTACCAGCCGGCGATGTCGCCGAGCACGTCACGCATGAGCGCTCCCCTTTCCCGCGGTGCCCGCGACGATGCGGGCCAGTTCCTCCAGCGCCGCCAGGCTGTGCCCGGAGGTGAAGTCGTCGACGTGCGGCAGCGCCGCCGCCATCCCCGCCGTCAGCGGCTCGTACCCGGGCCGCGCCTTGTGCGGGTTCGCCCACACGACCCGGTGCGCGAGCCGGCTCAGCCGCGCCATCTGGTCGCCGAGCAGCGCCGCGTCGCCGCGCTCCCAGCCGTCGGAGGCGATCACCACGACCGCGCCGCGGGCCAGGCCGCGCTGCCCGAACCGGTCGAGGAACTCCTTCAGCTCCTCGCCCAGCCGGGTGCCGCCGCTCCAGTCCGGGATGGCGGCGGACGCCGCCGCCATCGCCGCGTCCGCGTCGCGGTGCCGCAGCTCCCGGGTGAGGCGGGTGAGCCGCGTCCCGGCGCTGAACACCTCCACGCTCCGTCCGCCGGCCCGCGCGGCGGCGTGCGCGAACCGCAGCAGCGCGTCCGCGTACGGGCTCATCGACCCGCTGACGTCCACGATCAGCACGACGCGGCGCGGCCGGGTGCGGTGCGTCCGGTGCCGCAGCAGGGCCGTCTCGCCGCCGCGCCGCAGCGTCTCGCGGACCGTCCGGGCCGGGTCGAGCCGCCCCGAGGACGCGGGCGTGAACCGGCGCGACCTGCGCCGCTGGCCCCCCGCGTCCAGCAGCGCGATGAGCCGGGCGACCTCGGCGCGCTCGGCGGCGCTCAGCCGCGCCACGTCCCGGTCGCGGAGCACCTCGGCCTCGCTGGCCGTGGCCGTCGTCAGGTCGCCGTCCTCCTCCGCGCCGCCCCGCGCGCCCGCGTCCGGCACCGCCATCCGGCGGACGACCACGGGCGGCGGCGTCCGCCGGCCCGGCCGCGCCGTCGCGCCGGAGAAGTACGCGGCGAAGCACCGGTCGTAGCGGCGGAGGTCGTCGGGGTCGGCGCACAGCGTCAGCCGGCCCGCCCAGTACACGTCGTTCGGGTTCAGGACGTCGAGGTGGTCGAGCGCCGCCAGCATCGCCTGGACGCGCTCGGGGTCGGCGGCGCCGCCCGCCGCGCGCAGCGTCCGGGCGAACCCGACCAGGGTCTCGGTGACGTCCCGCCGCACGGCTCAGCCCCCGTTGAGCAGGGCCTCGAGCCCGCCGCCGAGGAGGCGCTGCTGGTCCTCGCGGTACTTGAGCACGGCGCCGAGCGTGACCGCCGCCGACGCCGGGTCGAGCTCGCGGACGCCGAGCGCCACCAGGGCCTCGGTCCAGTCGAGGGTCTCGGCGACGCCGGGCGGCTTCAGCAGCCCGGCCTCGCGCATCCGCTGCGCGGCGCGGGCGACCTGCCCGGCGAGCCGCTCGGCCGCGTCCGGCAGCCGCCGCCTGATGATCGCGACCTCGCGGTCGAACGACGGGTGCTCCAGCCAGTGGTACAGGCAGCGCCGCTTGAGCGCGTCGTGCACCTCGCGGGTGCGGTTGGAGGTGACCACGACGACCGGCGGGCGCTCGGCGCGGATCGTGCCGAGCTCCGGGACGGTGATCGTGAAGTCGCTGAGGACCTCCAGCAGGAACGCCTCGAACTCGTCGTCGGCGCGGTCGAGCTCGTCCACCAGCAGGACGCTCGGCGCGGTCTCCAGCGCCCGCAGCAGCGGCCTGGCCAGCAGGAACCGCCGGTCGTACAGCTCGCCCTCCAGCCGCGACACGTCGCTCACGCCCGCCGCCTCGGCGGCGCGCAGGTGCAGCAGCTGGCGCGGGAAGTCCCAGTCGTAGAGGGCCTGGGAGGCGTCCAGGCCCTCGTAGCACTGCAGCCGGATCAGCGGCGCGCCGAGGCCCCGCGCGAGCGTCTTGGCCAGCTCGGTCTTGCCGACGCCGGCCTCGCCCTCCAGGAACAGCGGCCGGCCCATCCGCAGCGCGAGGAAGCACGCCGTGGCGAGCCCCTCGTCGCACAGGTAGGCGTGCCGGTCGAGCAGGCCCGCGAGTTCCGCGGGCGATCCGACCCGGTCCATGGTCATCGACGCCGTCTCCCCCACGGCATCGAGGCTACTCGGCGGGAGACGCAAGTCACATGGCCCGCGCTCTTGCGTTTTCGCGGCCGTCTCCGCCGCCGGACAATTCATATGAAATAGGTAGGGAAAGTTGACTTTGCGGGCGCCGCCCGCGAGCATCGGACCATGCGATCCGGTAACCGGAAGGAACCCGACCTCACCGACGAGGGGGCCTACGAGCACGTCCGCGCGCTGTCCCGGCGGGGCATGCTGCGCCTGTCGGCCGGCGCCGGCGCCGCGCTCGCCGTCCCCGCCGCCGTCCCCGCCGCCGTGGCGCCGCCCGCCGCCGCCGACGGCGCCACGGGAATCGTGAAACCGCTGCCCCCCGAGCTGTTCATCCCGCACGGCACCAACGCCGAGATGCGGTGGGATGCCATGCGCGGCCAGGGCCTGCTCACCCCCGCCGACCGGTTCTTCGTCCGCAACCACGTCGCCACACCGCTCATCGACGCGCGCACCTGGCGGCTCAAGCTCTGGGGAACCGGGCTGCACGGCTCCCCCGCCGAGGACCGCCCTCGCGAGTTCTCCTACGGCGACCTGCTCCGGCTGCCCGCCGAGACCATCACGGCCTTCATCGAATGCACCGGCAACGCGCGCGGGTTCTACGCCTCCCAGCAGGGCCAGCAGGTCTCCGGGACGCCCTGGAAGCTCGGCGCGGTCGGCGTCGCGCGCTGGCGCGGAGTCCGGCTCTCGACCGTGCTGAGGCTCGCAGGTCTTACCCGTGAGGCCGTGGACATCCTGCCGCGCGGGTTGGACGCTGACTATGTGGACAAGGGCGAGAACCTCGGCCGCGTGCGGCGTCCCCTCCCCGTCGCCAAGGCGATGAAGGACGTCCTGCTCGCCTACGAGATGAACGGCGCCCCGCTGCCGCCCGACCACGGGTACCCCGTCCGGCTGGTCGTGCCGTCCTGGACGGGGATCGCGTCCATCAAGTGGCTCGGCGACGTCCAGGTGGCCGCCGAACCGCTGTTCTCCCCGTGGAACACCCGCTTCTACCGGCTCTTCGGGCCCGGCTACCCGGCGGAGGGGTCGCCGCCGCTGACCCGCATGAACGTCAAGTCGGCCTTCGAGCTGCCCTGGGAGGCGCCGCTTCCGTCCGGGCCGCAGGTCCTGCGCGGCCGGTCCTGGTCGGGCACCGGCCGGATCCGGCGCACCGAGGTCAGCGTGGACGGCGGCGCGACCTGGCGCCGCGCCCGCCTCCTCGACCGCCCCGACCCGCGCGGCTGGACGCGCTGGGAGTTCCCCTGGAGGCCGCACGCCTCCGGACGCCACGAACTGCTGGCCCGCGCCACCGACGAGACCGGCACGTCCCAGCCCTTCAACGCCCCCTACAACACCCTCGGCTACCTGTTCGGCGCCGTCGTACGGCTGGCTCTTATACACATCTCCGAGCCCACGAGACCCTAAGA
>NZ_VCKZ01000624.1 GCF_005889745.1 Actinomadura geliboluensis | reverse complement strand
ACTGGGCAAGGTGCCCCCGGAGAGCCGCCGCGCCTACATCGCCCTGGCCCGCCTCACCGCCGACCGCGCGCTCGGCGCCGGGCTGCTCAAGCCCGAAGACGCCGAACGCCGGCGGCCCGGGACGTCGGCGAGGTCGCCGTCCGACAGCTCCCGGTCGGGGATCGCCGGCGGCGACACCGACACCTGCCCGCTTCAGTCGGGGGCATCGTGATCGTTCCAGGTCAGCGTAACCGTAGAGTTTCCGACCAAGATGGACATCGAGCTACGCGGCACCGCCGCCGCAGAGGGCTGGCCCGCTCCGGAATGCCGGTGCGCGTCCTGCAACCGGCTGCGCGCGGCCGGCGTCCGGTACGAGCCCCTGGACGCCGTAGTCGAAGGGGTGCCACTGGACGACCTGCCGCGGACGGACGTGCCCGGCGGCTACGAGGTCCGCGCCCCCGGCGGGGGGCGCGCGCTGCTGGCGTCCGGGCCGGGCGCCAGGCCGGAGCCGTCTCCAGGGGCCGCGTACGAAGCCGCGCTCCTGGACCTGGCCGGCTCCCCGGAGCACCTGGGCTACCTCCGCCGCACCGGGGCCGTGACGGCCGACACCCGGGTCATCGCCGTCCACGTCGACCACCGGCTGGCCTCCCCGTCCGAGCTGGAGCGGCGCATGGCGTTCTGGAACCGGCCCGAGGACGGCCCGTTCCGCACCCTGCTGCTCGGCGGGAGCCGGTCGGGGAAGTCGGCCGAGGCGGAACTGCGGCTGGCCGCGTGCCCGGACGTCCTCTACGTCGCGACCGGCCCCGTCCGCGACGACGACCGGGAATGGGCAGCACGGGTCGCGGCGCACCGGCGCCGCCGTCCGGCATGGTGGCGCACCGCCGAGACGACCGACCTGGCGGACGTGCTGGGGTCGGCGACGGGCGCGGTGCTGGTGGACGGCATCGGCACCTGGCTGGCCGCCGCGATGGACGAGTCCGCCGCCTGGGACGACCCGTCGCGGGCGCTGCCCCGCCTCGACGAACTGGTGGAGGCGTGGCGCGGGACGGCGGCGCGCGTGGTCGCGGTCAGCGACGAGGTCGGGCTGTCCCTGGTGCCGACGACGGCGTCCGGACGGGCCTTCCGGGACATGCTCGGGCTGGCCAACCAGCGGCTCGCGGCCGAGTCGGAGGAGGCGGCCCTGGTCGTGGCGGGACGCGTCACGGAGCTCCGGTGATCGAGGGGCTGCGGCTTGCGGTGACGCTGCTGACCGTCGTCCCGCTGGGCCGGGCGCGGGTCGACCGGGGCACCGCGCGCGCCGCGATGCTGCTCGCCCCGGCCGCCGGCCTGCTTCCCGGCGGCGCCGCCGCGCTGATCTTGCTGGCGGGCGGCCCGCTCGGTCTGCCCGTCCTCCTGACGGCGGTCCTCGCGGTGGCCGTGACGGCCGCCGCGACCCGGGCGCTGCACCTGGACGGGCTCGCCGACCTCGCGGACGGGCTCGGCAGCGGCCGTCCCGCCACCGACGCCCTCGCCATCATGAAGCGCTCCGACATCGGCCCGTTCGGCGTGGTCACGCTGCTGCTGACCGTGCTGGCCCAGGTCGCCGCGCTGGCCGCCGCCCCGCATCCGGCGGTCGCCGTGCTCGTCGCGTCGGTCGCCGGGCGGGCGGTGCTCCCGTGGGCCTGCCGCAGCGGAGTGCCGTCCGCGCGTCCCGGCGGCCTGGGAGGGCTCGTGGCGGGGACCGTCGGCACGCGCGCCGCACTGGCCGTCACGGCGGTCGTCCTCGCCGCCGCCGGCGGCGCCGGAGCGGCGACCGGCGGGCCGGGCGGCGCCGTGCAGGCCGCGGTCGCGGTGCTCGTCGCGCTGGCCGCCGCGCTGGTAATGCTGCGGCACGCCGTCCGGCGGCTGGGCGGCGTGACCGGCGACGTCCTCGGCGCGCTCGTCGAGATCGCCGTCACGGCCGCGCTGGTCGTCCTCGCCGCGCGGCCCTGACGGCCCGCCGCGACCCCCTGACGGCCACGGGCGCGCCGGGACCGGCTCCGGGCCGGGCAATGCTTGATCCAAAAGGACGAAACCGGTCACCGGGAGGACTACCATCGTGCTACGTGACGAGCATCAGCCTTGACAGCGCAGCCCTGGCCAGTCTTGACACCGACGCGATCGTGATCGGGGTCACCCCAGCCGGGGCGGGTGCCGCCCCGGCCGCCGGCGCGGAAGACCTCGACCGCGCCTTCGACGGCCGCCTCGCGGACGCGCTCGGCGCGCTCGGCGCCACCGGCAAGGCCGGTGAGATCATCAAACTGCCGACGCTCGGCGCCGCCACCGCCAAGGTCGTCGTCGCCGCCGGGCTCGGCGAGGACCCCTCCGCCGAGGACCTGCGCCGCGCCGCCGGCGCCGCCGTCCGGTCCCTCGCCGGCACCGCCCGGGTCGCCGTGGCGCTGCCCGCGTCGTCCGCCGAGACCGTCGAGGCGGTCGCGCTCGGCGCGCTGCTCGGCGCCTACTCCTTCGACTCCTTCCGCACCGGCGGCGACCGCAAGGCCCCCGTCGAGGAGATCCGGCTGGCGGCGCCCGCGGCCGAGGAGGCCGCCGTCGCCCGCGCCCGCACCCTCGCCGCGTCGGTGAAGCTCGTCCGCGACCTGGTCAACACCCCGCCCTCGCACCTGACGCCCGAGGACCTCGCCGCCGAGGCGGGCCGCGTCGCGGCCGAATCCGGCCTGGCCATCGAGGTGCTGGACGAGAAGGCCCTCGTGGACGGCGGCTACGGCGGCATCGCCGGCGTCGGGCAGGGCTCGGTGAACCCGCCGCGGCTCGTCCGGCTCGCCTACACCCACCCCGAGGCGTCCCGGACGCTCGTGCTGGTCGGCAAGGGCATCACATTCGACTCCGGCGGCCTGTCCCTCAAGCCCACCGAGGCGATGGACTGGATGAAGTCCGACATGGGCGGCGCCGCGGCGGTGCTCGGCGCGCTCGACGCCATCGCCGAGCTCGGCCCGAAGGTCAACGTCGTCGGCTACCTCGCCATCGCCGAGAACATGCCGAGCGGCACCGCGCAGCGCCCGTCCGACGTGCTGCGCATCTACGGCGGCAAGACCGTCGAGGTCCTCAACACCGACGCCGAGGGCCGCCTCGTCATGGCCGACGCCATCGTCCGCGCCGGCGAGGACTCCCCCGACCTCATCGTGGACGTCGCCACGCTGACCGGCGCGCAGCTCGTCGCGCTCGGCACCCGCACCACCGGCGTCATGGCCAACGACGACGACGTCCGCGAGAAGGTCGTCGCGGCGGCCGAGCGCGCGGGCGAGCCGTCCTGGGGCATGCCGCTGCCGGCCGAGCTGCGCACGGGCCTGGACTCGGCGGTCGCCGACATCGCCAACATCAGCGGCGAGCGCTGGGGCGGCATGCTCGTCGCCGGGACGTTCCTGAAGGAGTTCGTGCCGGAGGGCGTCAAGTGGGCGCACCTCGACATCGCCGGCCCGTCCTTCAACAAGGGCGAGGCGTACGGCTACACCCCGAAGGGCGGCACCGGCGCGGCGGCCCGCACGCTGGTCCAGATCGCCGAGGACGTCGCCGCGGGAATTCTCTAGCGAACCCCACCGCTGTCACCCGGCGGAGAACAGAATAGGTTTCTCAT
>NZ_VCKZ01000117.1 GCF_005889745.1 Actinomadura geliboluensis | reverse complement strand
GGAGGGTCCGCCGCCGCCGTCGCCGCCGGCGAGGTCCTCGGCGCGCTCGGCACCGACACCGGCGGCTCGGTCCGGGTGCCCGCCGCGCTGTGCGGCGTGGTCGGGCTCAAGCCCCGCGCCGGCGCCGTATCGATGCGGGGCGTCGTCCCCTTGTCGCCTCTGCTGGACTCGTGCGGCGTCCTGGCGGCCGACGTCCGCGATGCCGATCTGCTGTGGCGGGCCCTTTCCCCCACCACCCCGCCCACGGCTCCGGGCACGTTGCGCGTCGGCGTGGCCACGGACGACACCCTCGGCGCCGTCTCCGACGAGGTCGCTGAAGCGGCGGCCAAGGCGGCCTCCGTCCTCGGCACGCGAAGCGACATCGAACTCACCCCCGTGTCGCCGCCCCCGTTCGACGACTGGGCGCCGGCTCGCATCATCCCTCTGCTCGCCGATATGCTCGAAACCCACGCTGGCCGGGACTGGTACCCGCGCCGGGCCGCGCTGTACGGGCCTGACACGCGCGCGGCGCTCGACACGGCGACGTCCTTCACGACCGCGGACCTCATCAAGGCTCTGCGCACGACGGCACGGCTCGTTGAACGTTTCATGGACTGCCTGATCGCCTGCGACGTCCTCCTCCTGCCCACTGTCGAGCGCACCGCACCGGAAAGACAGGAACTCTCGCGGCCGGAGCATCCCTACAACCCCTCCGCGCTCTTGCGCCTGTGCGCCCCGGTCAACTGGTGTCCTCTGGCCGCCATCAGCGTTCCGTGCGGAACCTCAGCGACAGGCTTGCCCATCGGCGTTCAATTCGTGGGCCGCGACGAAGCAACCGTCATCGAGTGCGCAGCCCGATACGAATCCGAACGACGTCCCATTGTGAGGGCAACAGAAGGAAGCCACTCCCGGGGACAACAGCCCAAACCGTTCCCGTAAAGCCAAGCCGAATAGGTGAATTTCGCAAAGGAGGTGAGAACTTGGCGGTCACAGACGCAGCGGCACGCCCCACGATGACGGGTGCGGTCGGGGCGGCCTACGCGGTGACGGTCCGCATTTTCGTCACTTTGCTCGTTCCGACGGGTGTCGTGCTGGTCCCGGGAGCAGTCGTGGCGGCCGACCTGTTCTTCGGCTGGGTCGGGCGGGAGGCGGTCCTGACCGACGACGGCTTTCGGCCATTGTTCACCTCATCGGCCGCGGTTGTCGGGACGGCGATGGCGATCGCGGTGGGGCTGGTGGCCCGCCGGACGGGCTGCCCGTCGCCGTGCACGTCGTCGGGCGCGAGGAGGCCGCCGTCATCACACGCGCGGCCCGCTCTCACGAAGCGGAAGCGCACCCGGAGGAGCCTTGACGAAAGCGCCCGGTAACGTGCCGAGGGTGGAAACGGCGGCGATCTGGTGGCGCCTCCGGGGGCTCGGGGGCTTGGACCTGATGCGGGCCCACTTCGTCCGGCACGAGTTCTCCCGGCACGGCCACGAGACGTTCGCGATCGGCACGGTGCAGGCGGGCACCGAGGAGATCTGGTTCCGGGACGGCGTCGAGCGGGTCGGCCCCGGCGGGCTGGTGGTCATCCACCCCGAGGAGGTCCACACCGGGACCGCGCCGGACCGCGGCGGCTGGCGCTACCGGGTGCTGTACCCGGCGGGCGAGGTCATGGCCGGGCTCGGCGGGACGCGCGGCACCCCCCGGTTCCGCGAGCGGGTGACCTACGCCGCCGACCTGGCCCGCCTCTTCGTCCGTGCGCACACGGCGACGGAGACCGAGGACGCGCTGACGGCGGAGACGTCGGTGCGCCTCGCCCTCGCCGCCCTCCTGCACAGGCACGGCACCGTGCGGGCGGAGGAGCCGGCACGCCGTCTCCGGGGACGGCACACCGCGATGGCACGCGAGATCCTCCAGGTTCGGATGGTCGATCCGCCGAGCCTGGAGGAGCTCGCTGCGGAGGTCGGGGTCGGCCCGTTCACCCTGCTGCGGTCGTTCCGCGACGCCTACGGCCTGCCGCCGCACGCGCTGCTGATCCAGCTGCGCGTCCGCGCGGCGCGGCGGCTGCTGGAGCGGCGGCTGCCGCCGGGCGAGGTCGCGGCCGAGGTCGGCTTCTTCGACCAGGCGCATCTGACCCGCCATTTCCGGCGGGCGGTCGGCGTCCCGCCGGGCGCCTACCAGCGTGCCGCCTGCGGAGTGCAAGATCGTACAAGCCCGGGCGCCCGATGACTCCCTAGGTTGGCCTCCATGCGAGAGGACAGCGAGTTGATCGCCCGTGGCCTGCCGCTGGAGCCGGATCGCCCGGCCGTCGAGGCGATGGGGCGGGCCGTGCTGGGACGCGTCGCCGCCTACGCCGAGTCGGCCGCGCACGCGCCGGCGAGCCACCCCGCGGAGAAGGGCCCCGCCCTGGACGACCTGCTGCGCCCTCCCCCTGAGGGGCCCGGCGACCTGGACGCGCTGCTCGACGTGTTCGACGGCGCCGCCCGGCAGGGCGTGGACACCTCGTCCCCCGGCTACCTGGCCTACTTCCCCGCGGGCGGGCTGGTGAGCTCCGCGCTGGGCGAGCTGCTCGCGCAGATCTACAACCGGTTCACCGGGGTCGCCGACCTGGCTCCGGCCCTGGTCGCCATGGAACACGGCGTATTGCGCTGGCTGTGCGAAGAGTTCGCGCTGCCGCCCGGCTCGGTCGGCATCACCACCACCGGCGGCTCCATGGCGACCTTGTCCGCGCTGGTCGCGGCCCGCCACGACCGGCTCGGCGACGCCATCGCCTCGGGCACGCTCTACGCCACCGAGCACACGCACTTCTGCGTGGAACGCGCCGCGCGCATCGCCGGGCTGCCCGACAGCCGCCTGCGCATCGTCCCCACCAGCGGGCTGCGCATGGATCCGTCCGCCGCCCGGGACATGATCAGGGCTGACCGGGCCCGGGGCCTGCGCCCGTTCCTGCTGGTCGGCACCGCGGGCAGCACGAGCACGGGCACGATCGACCCGCTCCCCGAACTGGCGGCGCTCGCCCGCGCGGAGGACCTCTGGTTCCACGTCGACGCCGCGTACGGAGGCGGCTTCCAGCTCACCCGACGCGGCCGCGCGCGGATGGCCGGGATCGAGCACGCCGACTCCATCGTCCTCGACCCGCACAAGAGCCTGTTCCTGCAATACGGGACGGGCGTGCTGCTGGTACGGAACGCCGGGGCGCTCGCCCGCGCGCACCGCGGCGGCGGCCACTACGTCCAGGACGTGCGGGCCGTCGGGGACCTGCCCGACTACGGCTACCTCGGCGCCGAACTGACCCGCGACTTCCGCGGCCTGCGGCTGTGGCTCCCGCTGCACCTGCACGGCGTCGCGGCGTTCCGGGCCGCGCTGGACGAGAAGCTCGACCTGGCCCGCCACGCCCACGCGGACCTCGCCGACGACCCGCTGCTCGATGTGCCGTGGGAACCCGACCTGACCGTCGTGACCTTCCGGATGCGCGGTGGCGAGGAACCCACACTCCGCCTCCTGGAGCGGGTCAACGCGACCGGCCGGATCTTCGTGTCCAGCACGCGCGTCGAGGACCGGCTCCTGCTGAGGATCAACCCCACGAGCCACCGCACCCGCGCGGATCACCTCCAGCGCGCACTGGCCCTCATCCACGAGCAGGCCCGGAAGAGCGTTTCTACGACCCTTGACGACCACAGGTGACCTGAACAGATGACGAACTACGCCCGCATGTACCGCTTCGGCATCACCCCCTGGGAGCGCTACGGCAAGGCCGCGGGGGCCGGCATCGCCGCGCTCCTGGACCGCGAGGAGGCGGACCGCTCGCGGCCCCTCGGCCGCGCCCTCGACCTCGGCTGCGGCCGCGGCCAGTTCACCCCCGAGCTGGGGCGCCGCGGCTGGCAGGCCGTCGGGATCGACTACGTCCCGGCCGCGATCGAGGCCGCCCGGCGCAAGCCCGCGGAAGGGACCACCTACGTGGTCGGCGACGTGACGGACCTGGCGGCGGCCGACCTCGGGACGTTCGAGTTCTTCCTCGACATCGGCTGCTTCCAGGGTTTCGAAGCCGAGCAGCGGCACGCCGTCGGCCGTGGCGTCACCGCACTCGCCGCTCCCGCCGCGACGCTGCTGATGCTCGCCTTCGGCGTCACCCGGCTCCGCTCGCGCATCGGCGGGGTGTCCCAGGCGGAGGTCGAAGCCGCGTTCCCCGACTGGGAGATGCTCGACGTCCGGCCCGCTGAGACCGCCGGGCTGGGCTGGCCGATGAACCGGACGTCCCCGCAGTGGTACCGGCTGCGCCGACGAAGCTGACGAGATGGGCGAGACAGCCGTGGGCCGGCGCGCCCCGCGACTCGCGCGGTCACTGCCCGCTCTGACGGTTGTGGTGGCCGTGGTCGCGTCGGCCGTGTTCGCATTCTGGTGGTTCAGCCCCTGGGAGTCCTTCCAGGGGCCACCGGGTGCGGCGCCCCGGCCTTTGGACGGAGTGCCGGTCAAGGGCATCGCCCGGTCCCGCACGGCGACGGCCCCCGTCCTCGTCGCGGGCATGCTGGTGGAGCGGCACGGCGGCGGCGTCCGAGCGGTCGAGCCGCGCACCGGCCGGACCTGGTGGGCCTTGCGCAGACCGGGACGCGTGCGGGCGAGCACGGTCGGCGCGGTCGACGGCGCACGGGCCGCCATCGTCTGGACCGACCGGCGCCTGACCATCATCGATGTCGCCACCGGCCGGCGGCGGCATGCGGAGCTGCCCGACCGGTCGCAGGACCGCACGCCGCACGGCGGCACCTCCGCCGACGCGGCGGTGGTCGGGCTCGCCGACCGGGCCGGGCACCCGATCGCCGCCGTCATCCAGAACCGCGGCGTCGACGCCTACGACGCCGCCTCCGGCCGCCGCCTGTGGTCCTGGAAGGCGCCGGCGCACTGCGGTTTCAACGAGCCGTCGGGAGCGGCGGCGACCGCCGCACTGTCCCTGACGGTCGGCTGTGAGCTCGCCCCCGACGCGCGGGACCGTCCGGTGGTGGACTACTCGGCGGCTTACACGACGCTGCTCGACGCCTCGTCCGGCCGGCCGGTACCGGGATTCGCGCGCTTCGGCCGCGGTCGCCTCGTCCCCGTGGGCGACCATCTCCTCCTGCAGCGTGAGGAGTCCCGCGGGTACCGGGTCGTCGATGCGCGAACGGCGAGAACGCTGTGGCGGCTTCCCAACGTTCGGGCCATCGCCTCGGGAGGCGACGGCCTGGTCGTCAGCACCACGCTGGACGGCCGGGAGGTGAGCCTCTACCGGGCCCGAGACGGCCGCCGCCTCTGGCGGTACCGCGCCGAGGACGACCGCGGTCAGCTTCGCCATTCCACGGTCGTCGACGGGCGGGTCTACGCGGTCGAGTTCGACGGTGGCGCCCGCGTCGTCGCCTTCGGCGAAGCGGGACAGGTCGCCGGGCGGCTGGACCTTCCCGCCGCCTTCCGGCGCGGCACCCCCGCGGTCATCGGCGGCGGCTACGGAACGCTCGTCGTGGAGGACGTCCATGCGAACCCGGGCCGCAAATCCAAGGCCCGCCCGTACGTGCTCCTGATCGGCGCGGAATGAGGGGTTGCGCCGCGCCGGCGACCCCGGCCTCTTATCCCAAGGTGCTTGGGGTCGACACCGGGCTCACCGCCGCCATCGAAGCGGCCGAACGCGGCCGGCGGGTGGCCGTCACCGAAGCGCATATCCGGGCCGCAGGCGCGCTCGGCCCCTGGCCGGCCGAACTCGGCGAGGCCATCGCCGCGCTGCCCGCCGAAGCCCCGGCGGAGGAGACGTCCCGGGCCTGGCTGCTCCGACACACCGACGCACCCTGCGGCCCAGTGGGCGTAGGCGTCGTCGAGCGTCATCCCCTGTTCGGCGCGGGACGTCGGACTGTGCCGTGCGCAACGTCTCAAGCTCGTCCAGGGCGCCCTCCCGCGAGACCAGGGTCGACTCAGCGGCGCCCAGCGCATCGCGCAGGCGGCGGGCGCGAGCGGCCGGAACCGCACGGCGCCGACCGGGACGTCCAGGGCCTTGGCGCCCTCGACATGGCTGTGGCCGGCGTATCCGCAAAGCGCAGAGGCGCGTACAACTCAACGTGACGGGACGGGCGACGAAGCTCGGAGAGCAAGGGCCTGACTTACAGGCCGTTCAGGTGAGCCGAGGAGATGAGCACTGTCATGGATCCGATCGTCGCTCCATACGGTCGCTGGGAGCCGGCAACCCCTGCGCAGGTCGCCTCGCTCTTTTCGGCCATGCCGTGTCCATGGTGGGTGGCCGGCGGATACGCGATCGAGCTCGCCGTGGGTCATCGCGTCCGCGACCACGACGACATCGACGTGATGATGCTGCGCCCGGACCAGCACCACTTGCACGGCGTCCTGCGCGGCTGGGAATGCTGGGCCGCCGACCCCTCGGGCGTCCTGCGGCCCTGGGGGCCCGCTGAGATCCTGCCGCCGACGGTCCACGACATCTGGTGCCGCCCGGGCCCGGACGAACTCTGGCGAATCCAGGTGATGCTCGACGAGACAAGAAACGGCGAATGGGCATCGCGACGCGACCCGGGTCTCCGCCGCCCTTTGGCCGGCATCGGGGACATCAGCCCGGACGGCATCCCCTACCTAGCACCCGAGATTCAGCTGTACTACAAAGCCGAACAGCCTCGGCCGAAGGACCAGATCGATTTCCTCGCGGCGTTGCCCTTCCTCACCGCCGAGCGGCGACACTGGCTGAACGAGGCCTTGTCTCGGAGCTTCGGTACGCACCCTTGGCAGGATCAGCTCATCGGTTGAAAGGGAGCACCGAAACCCGGCCTCAGGATCCTTTCGTCGCCTCTGGCGACTTCAGACGTGATCTCGTGATGCGTCGTTCCCGATCTAGGAGTTCTCAGCGCCCCGTAACCACGTCCGGTTCGGCGGGGGGGGGCGAGGAGACCGGCGCTGGAGACAGCGCACGGCGTCTCGTCCCCGACCCAAGACATGCAGGCACCTTCAGTCAGAGCGGCCCTTGAGGATCTCCGCTCTGTCCTGGGCGTTTTGATGGAAGTCCGCTTGGCAGCGGTGGAGTTCGCGTTCGGTGTGGCTCGCCGGCTCCGGTCAAGTCATGGTGATGTGCCCGTCCTTGATCGGGAGAGCCGGACGACGTCCTCGTCGTTGGTCTCACGGCCCTCGGCCCGGAGATGGACGACGGCGGCGTCCAGGTCGGTCTGTGCACAATGCTCGGCTTCCGCTTCGGCCCCCCGCTTCCGCGATCTTCAGGACCAGAGGTTCTGGCGAGCCGACCTGCCCGATGGGAAGGCGCCGGCGGCCGGGTACGGGCCGCTGGAGGTCGTCGCGCGCAACAAAGCGGACCTCAAGCGGATCGCCACGCACTGGCCGGACGGGCTCCGCGTCGCCGAGTCGCTCATCACGAACCAGGTTCGCCCCTACGACCTGCCGTGCAGGTTCAGCCGCGAGGGCCACCCGACCCCGATCGGCGCCGCAGCCGCGCGAAGAAGTCGGCCAGTTCGTCGGTCGCCGCCAGAGGCATGACATGCGCGACATACTGATCTGGTCGCACGAGGACAACGGCACCACCACGGTCGATCGCGCGCGCTTCGAAGATGTCGTCCTCCGGAATCGTGGCGTGGACCCGATCGAGGTCGGCCAGGGCGAAGGGACCGACCCTCGGCTTGAAGACCTCGGGCACCTGGGAGAGTTCGATCGCGTGGTGGTCTTGCTGGTAGACGACCTCAAGGTCGAACCAGTCGTGGGGCCTGACGCCTTCCGGAAGCCCGGTGAACGGCGAGTCGGAGGACGTCGTGAGCCATTCCGCGAGTTCGGCGACCGCGGAGCCGCCACCGCCGGGTGCCGCCTCGTCCGCGAACACGTAGATCCTCCAGCGCCCGTCGGCCGTCGCTTGATGCCCCAGATGCACGGGATTGGTGTCGGCCACGCGTCGTACCCTCGCGGAGGCGAAGCGCTGCCCGATCGGGAAGCCCTTGGCCAGGTCACGGTGCGTCGGACGGCCGACGATCATCGATGGGGCGTATTCCGTCCGGAATCCGGTGCGGAACTCCTCCGTGGCCTTGAAGTACTCCGGCAACTCCGCGGCGTCGGCGAACTCGTCGGCCTTCTTGGCCATCATCGACGACCACGCCTTGTCGAAGTCGATCAGGTTCTTCGCGATGACCTTGCGTTCCGCGCCGTACGTGGCGAGCAGCGCCTCCGGCGCCCGTCCGTCCAGGACGTGGCCCAGCTTCCAGCCGAGGTTGAATCCGTCCTGCAGGGAGACGTTCATTCCCTGGCCGCCTTTGGCGCTGTGCGTGTGGCAGGCGTCGCCCAGGATGAACACGTGCGGCAGACGGTCGCCGGTCTCCGCCGGCGGCACGTCGTCGAACTGATCGGCGAGCCGGTGTCCGACCTCGTAGACGCTGAACCAGGCCACCTTCTTCACGTCCAGCGAGTACGGACGCAGGATCGCGGCGGCCTTCGCTATGACGGCCTCCACCGGCGTACCGCGCACCTTTCCCGCGTCGTCGGCGGGCACCTCACCCAGGTCGACGTATAGGCGGAACAGGAACCCGCCTTCGCGGGGAATGACCATCATGTTGCCGCCGCTGCTCGACTGGATGGTCGACAGCAGTCGGATGTCGGGGAAGTCGGTGTCGGCCAGGATGTCGAGAACGCCCCACGCATGGTTCGCGCTGTGGCCCTCGAACTGGCAGCCGATGGCCTGGCGCACCCTGCTGTGCGCGCCGTCGGCCCCGACGAGGTACTTCGCACGGACCTGGAATTCCTTGCCGGCGGTCTCTCCCGCCGAGTAGGCCAAGGTGGCGAGCACCGGGTGCTCGATTCCGGGGAGGACCTTATGGCTCACGTACTCCACGCCGAAGTCCGGACGCATCCTGGTCGGCGAGTTCGCCATGAACTCGGCGAAGTAGTCGAGTACGCGCGCCTGGTTGACGAGGATGTGCGGGAACTCGCTCAGACCTTTGGGGTCGTCGGGCGACCGGCCGGCCCTGGCGATGCGCGTGGGATCGTCCGGGTCCGGCTGCCAGAAGGCGAACTCGGTGACGTGGTGCGCCTCGGCGGCCAGCCGGTCCGCGAAGCCGAACGCTTGGAAGGTCTCGACACTCCGCGCCTGGAGCCCGTCGGCATGACCGGTCCGCAGGCGCCCCACGCGGCGCTCGATGATGCGCGTGCTGATCCGGGGGAACTGTGAGAGCTGGGCCGCGGTTATCATTCCGGCCGGTCCGGTGCCCACGATGAGAACGTCGACCTCGTCGGGGAGGCCGTCGGGACGGTTCAGCCCGACACCGGCGGCGGGCTGGACGCGGGGATCGCCCGAGACGTATCCGAAGTGATGGAACTGCATGCCGGGCTCACTCCCGCCCGGTGCCGGGCGCCTGGTCCGCTGCCGGGATGCCAGGGCGCGCCCGCTCGCACCAGACGTCCCACGCTCGGACGGCCTGGCCGCTGATGGTCGCGTTCGCCGCCGCCGCTTCACCGGCCGAGAGGTACCGCGGGTTTCCGAGAGCGAGCGCCGTGGCCTGGGCATGCGCGTTGGCCTCGGTGTAGACCGCCCGGTAGACGACCTCCTGCAGCGAACCGCCGACGGCGACCGAGCCATGGCCGCGCATCAGCGCGACGGGTGCGTCCCCGAGCGTCCTGGCGAGCGCGGCACCGAGCGACGACGAGGTGATGAGCAGGTCGCTGGCGTCTCCGGCGACGTCGCTGATCTCGAAGACCGGTGTCGTCCGTCCCCCGAGGAACCCGGCCATGTGGAGGATCGGCCGCAATCCGGTGTCGATGACGCTGAACGGCACGACCGAGGGCGAGTGGCTGTGCACGACCGCCATGACGTCCGGGCGGCGGCGGTAGATCTCCGCGTGGATGAAGCGTTCCAGGTAGGGGCGGCGCGGGTCGTCGGTGCGCCCGTCCAGATCGTGCTCGAGCAGGTCGGACGCGGTCACCGATCCCGGAGCCAGGTTCCGTGACAGCCAGAACGTGTCGGCGCGCGGGGCGGTCCGCACACTGACGTGCCCGAAGGCGTCGAGGACGCCCTGGCGGACAAGGATGCGGTTCGCGGCGACCAGGTCCGCTGCCTGTGCCGCTGTGAGCGTGGTCATGAGGTCGGTACTCCGGGTGGTTCGTCACGTGCGGTCATGAGCTGTGCGGTCATGAGCTGAGGAACACCACGCCGGCGCGCTCGGCCATGATGGGCTGGATGAGCTCGCGCACCACCTGCTGGTGGGCAGGGTGGTCACGGAACTCGAGATAGCCGGCCTCGTCGTCGAACTCGGTCAGCGAGGAGAACTCGAAGTTGTCCGGCCGGATCCGCAGGTCCCTGCCCATCCGCATCGACCGGATGGTGCCGATCTGGTTCCGCAGGGCCAGGAGGCCGTCGGCCATCCGCTGGATCTGCTCGTCCGTGGTGCCCTCGTGGAAACGCAGGGAGATCACGTGGTGGAGCATCATCGCCCTCTGCGCGGGACGCTGACCGTCTTGGACTGCGTGAAGGAGAGGATCTCCTCGAGGCTCTCCTCCTTGCCCAGGCCCGAGGCCTTGACACCGCCGAACGGCAGTCCGGGGAAGTGACGCGAGGAGTCGTTGATCCACACGTATCCGGCCCGCAGATCCTCGGCGAACCGGTGCGCCCGGTCGACGTCCTGGGTCCACACGCTGGCGGTCAGGCCGTAGCGGACGCCGTTGGCCACCTCGACCGCCTCGTCGTCGGTGTCGAAGGTGAGCACCGAGAGCACCGGACCGAAGATCTCCTCTTGCGCGATCGTCATGGCGGGCGTGACGCCGGAGAACACGGTGGGCGCGATGAACAGACCTTCGGGCAGGTGAGCGGGGCGGCCACCGCCGATGGCGACGACGGCTCCCTCCTCACGGCCCATGCCGATGTAGCGGCTGACCCGCTCGAAGTGCTCGCGGGAGACGAGTGCGCCCATCTGGGTGGACTCGGAGACCGGCACGCCGACCTCGATCTGCTCGACGAGCTCGACGACGCGCGCCAATACCCGGTCGGCGATCGACCGGTGCACCAGGAGCCGCGAATTCGATCCGCAGGACTCGCCCTGGGTGGCGGTGAAGTTCATGCCGAACACGGCGCCCTGGGCGGCCGCCTCGACGTCGGCGTCCTTCCAGCACGACCATGGCGTTCTTGCCGCCGAGCTCCAGGCTCACGTGCTTGACGCCCACCCCTGCGGCGACCCGCTGGATGTCCCGCCCGGTGCGCTCGCTGCCGATGAACGCGATCCGCTCGATCTCCGGGTGGGCGGCGATCGCCACGCCCGGGGCCGGGCCGGCGCCGTTGACGATGTTGACCACGCCGGGAGGCAGCACCTCCGCGATCAGCTCGCCGAGCCGAATCGCCGACAGTGGTGCCTGCGGCGGCGGCTTGAGAATGACGGCGTTGCCCGCCATCAGCGGCGCGCCCAGCTTTCCCGCCCCGAAGAAGACCGGGTGGTTGAACGGGATGATCCGGCCGACGACCCCGTAGGGCTCGGGCCGCGAGTAGTGGAGACCGGTCCCGGCGCCCGGGTAGGTCTCGCCCTTGATCATCAGCGCCCAGTCGGCGAACATCTCGAGGTGATCGGCCGCCCACAGCGCGTCCTTGCGCATCGCGGTGACCGAGCTGCCGCCGTCGAGGGCGTCGAGCAGGCCGAGTTCGTCGGCGTTGGCCCGGATGTGCGCGGCAAGCTCGCGGAGCGCCGAGGCCCGCCCCTGGGGCGAGTAGCGGCGCCACCTCTCAAAACCGCGCCGGCCCGACCGTACGGCGGCTTCGACGTCCGCCTCACCGCCGTCCGCGACCTCCGCCAGGGGGAGCTCGGTGGCCGGGTCGAACGTGGTGAAAGTCGCTCCGCTCGCGGCCGGGCGCGGCTCGTTGTCGATGAGCAGGCCCCAATCGCGGGAGCGGATCGCCTCGAGCGTCGCCCGGTGCGGCGCGTACTCGTCCGAGTAGGGCGTCGTGGCAGTGGTTGACATGGGCTTCCTCGTCACTTCTGGGTGTCCGTCCCGACCCCGGTGAGCCGCGCGCGCAGCTCACGCCAGCGCTCTGCGCACTGGGCGGACGCGGCGGCGTACTCCTCCGGCAGGTGGTGGTACGGGGACCGGACCGGGCCGGGCCGGCAGTAGCCGGCGGCGGCGATGCGGGCCTTCTCGATCTGGGTGTTGTAGGAGGCGAAGACCTCCTGGTCGGCGAAGAGGTGCGCCAGCGGCTCGTTGGCCCACGCGATGTCGGCCGCCGCCTTGCCGGCGGCCTCCGCGTCGCCACGCGTGAGCGCCTCCATCAGGGCGATCGAGGGCTCGGGTCCCATCCCCGCGGCGGTGGCCCAACAGGCGGTGGTGGTCTTGGGCGCACGTGCGGCGAAGTCGTGCACGACCATGTCGCTCGGGACGAAGTTCACCTTCTCCCCCGTGGCCTCCAGCATGCGGTCCAGGTGCGGTGCCCGGGACACCTTCGCCGAGGTGACGGTGGGCGCCTCGGCGGACACCCCCTGCCAGAACTCGACGGGGAACGTGTAGCGGAAGGCACGGGCGTTGGCGTAGACCATGAGCGCGAGATCGGGGAACGCCTCGCTCGCCTGGGCGAAGTAGTCCACCGCCATCTCGGTGGTCAGCGGCTGCCATATGGGCAGGCCGAGGAGGGCGCCCGTGGCGCCGGAGTCCGCCACCTTCCGCAGCCGACGGGCCGTGCCATGGCCGCCGGCACCGGTCGCGCCCACGAACGTGGGCACCCGGCCGGCGACCGCCTCGACGACCGTGTCGACGACGATGTCGAAGTCCTCCTCGCTCAGGGCCGGGCACTCGCCCGTCGTGCCCACGGCGATGATCCCGGAGACTCCGTCGCGCACGAGCCGGTCGACGACCCGGGCCGTTTCGTCGACATCGACGGTGTTCCGGGCGTCGAGCCGCTCGGCGCCGGGCAGCGCCGGGGTCGGGATGATGCCGTACATGCCGTTGATCTCCGCCGCCGTGATCACGGTCGGGCTCCCTTCCCGGCGGCCGGACGGGCCGTCTGCTGCTTCGTCGACATCGACACTCCCTCTCACACGCCCTACGGCGTGATTCGCACTTGTTCCTTCGGTCGCTCACAGAGCGACCAGGTCACTTCGTGAAGTCCGGTGGCGGCGGGCCGGCGTACCCCCAGGTGTCGCCCTTCCACTCCTCGCCCCAGAACCTCGCCTCCAGCGGGCCCCCCATCTCCTCCTCGACCTGCTCGAGCTCGGCGTAGTACTCGATGAACACGCCTGCCGGGTCGGCGTAGTAGGTGAAGATGTTGCGCCCGGGCCCGTGACGCCCCGGACCCCACACGCAGGCCGTGCCCTCACGGGTGAGCGCGCCGAGTGCCGTCATGACGCTGTCCATCTCGACGACGTCGAACGCGATGTGCTGAACGCCGGTGCGCTCGGAGTCGCAGACGGCGAGGCTGTGGTGATCTCGGTTGCAGCGCATGAACGACATGCCGCGCGCGGTCCGGTCGCTCACCTTCAGCCCGAGCGCCGCGTAGAAGCGCTCCAGTACTGCTCGCTGGGGGGAGTTGAGGACCACGTGGCCGAGCTTGCGGGGCGCGACGATCCGCGCCCGGTGGCTCTCCTCGGTGAACTCCGCCCCGTACAGCAGCTGCACCACATTGCCGTCCGGGTCGCGGACGGCCGCACCGGCCTGGTGGCCGGGTCCGACGGCCTCCCCGGGCTCACGCACCACCTGGCCGCCCGCGGCCACGGCCGCCTCGACGGCCCCGTCGAGGTCGGCACGGGTCGCGACGTCGAAGGAGATGTGCACGAGCTCGCCCCGTTCTGCCCCGGCGGGCGCCTGTTCCAGGGAGAGGCCGTGGTGCGGGGACGTCAGCGCGCGGAAGTACCGACGCCGGGAGTCGCCGTCGCCGTTGACGAGGGCCAAGCCCCAGCGATCGACGTAGAAGTCCTCCGTTCGGTCAAGGTCGGGCACCGCTAGGGCGATGTTGTTGAGGGTCTGCACACGGACCATGGGAAGCCTCCGGTTCGGGCTCTGCGGAAAGGCGTACGGCGGGGGCCGGGAGACCTTCCTTCACAGGCGGCCCATGGGACTCGGGGGGCCGCCTCTGGGCCCCGTCAGTGATTGCGGACGAAGTCAGCCACGAGCCGGTTGAACTCGTCGGCGTGCTCGAGCTGGGCCCAGTGGCCGCAGCGGTTGATGATGTGTGCCCGCGAATCGGGGATGCCGGCCGCCAGGAGGAGCGCGGTCTCGAAGGAGACGACCCGGTCGTCGCGGCCGTGGATCAGCAGCGCCGGCGCCGAGATCTCCGGGAGCCGCCTGGGGTCGGCCCAGATCGTGATCGGCGCCTTGGGCCCGTGCTTGGCGACGTTCGCGAGATGCTCCGGGCGCTTGGCCACGGCGGCCGAACGCTGCTCGGACAGCTCGGGGGTGGCGAACCGCTCCTTGTCGTAGACCATGATCTCGACCAGCCGCATCATCTGCTCGGGGCTGGGGTCGGCGTAGCTCCTGGCCATGACCTTGAGCCCCTCGGTCGGACCGCCGCCGGCACCGAAAAGGATGGGCTTCATCTGGATCGGGGCGCCCATGGTGATCAGGTGAGACACGCGCTCGGGCCGCTCGATCGCCATCCGCAGCGACGCATGGCCGCCCATCGAGTTGCCGACGAAGGCGGCCTTGTCGATGCCGAGCGCGTCGAGGAACTCGCAGATCACCTCGACGTGGTCGTAGGTCGCGAAGTCGGCCTCGTCGGACTGGCCCCAGCCCGGGAGGTCGGGGGCGATCACCCGGAAGCCGGCCGCGGCGATGGGCTCGATGTTCGGGTTGTAGTTGCTCCAGCCGGTCGCGCCGGGACCGCCGCCATGCAGCAGGAGGACGGGGTGCCCGTCCGCCGGGCCGGCCTGGTTGTAGTGGATGTTCCAGCTCTTGGTCCGGACGTCCTTGGCGACGTCCGCTTCGGTGAGAGCCATCAGCGGGCACCTTCCGGGGGCATGTTGGTGAAGGGGGCTTGGCCGAGCAGGCCGTGAACCATCTCCGGCGGACGGTGGCCCCAGCTACTGAGCTTGCCGAGGGTCTCGACCTGCCAGGTCTCGTCGTCGATGAGCAGCCCGCCCCAGCCGTACTCGACGGAGAAGCCGGAGGGGGTACGGACGTAGAAGCTGAACATGCGGTCGTTCGGGTGCATCCCGAGCGTCATCTCGAACGGCTGCTTGGCGTCCATGCACCGGTCGTAGGCCATGCCCACGTCGCGGATGTCGCTGACCTCGACCATGAAGTGGTGCATCTTCTTCGGGTGCGGCATGTTGCCGAAGGCCACGGAGTGGTGGCGCGGGTTGCAGTGCAGGAAGACGACGTCGGCGACGATCCCGGGAGCGACCTCCTCGACGATGAAGTCGCTGATCCTGAAGCCGAGGATGTCCATGTAGAAGGCGAGGTACTCCTCGCGGCCGACGCCCTTGGACACCAGCACCTCGTGGCCCGCGCCGCCGGAACCGGTGACGAACTTACCGAGCAGCGCGTCCGATCGGAAAGGAGTCTCGGCGTCGGCGAAGCCGGTGACCAGCTCGAGCCGGTTACCGAGAGGGTCGGCGGTGATCACGATGCGGTCGACCTGTCGGGCGGTGGCGAGGGCGGAGCCGCCCTCGGTGACCTCGACACCGGCGCCGCGCAGCTTCTCCACGATCCGGTCGAGCGAGCCGCCGCTCTCCACCGCGTAGCCGGTGGCGGCCAGGTCGTCGGCCGGACCCTCGGTGCAGAGCCAGCGATACGCCTTCTCGTCGGTGCGGAAGCTGATCGAGCCGGCGTCCTTGTGGCCGACCTGCATCCCCAGCAGGCCCGCGGCGAAGTGCTCCCAGTCGGCGAGGTCGCTGACCTCGTACACGACGTACGCGAGCTCCTTGACTCCAGACATCTGTTCCTTCTCTCGGGTGTGGGGGTCAGAACGCCGGAACCGCGAGCCCGGCCTTGTCGGACGCGGCGACGAACTTGTCCGGTCGCAGGGCGATCGCCTGGACGCCGTAGCGGGCGAACCAGCCGAGAAGCACCTCTTCGAGATCGACCAGCTCGTCGGGGCCCTGGGTGTAGGCGGTCTTCGGCCGGATGGTGAGGTAGCGGGCGCCCAGCGCGTCCCACTCCGCCTTCTCCTCGGCGCTGAGCAGCGTCCGGGGGTCGGTGTCGGCGCCCAGGAGGACGAAGCCGTCACCGAGGAGCTCGTCGAGCCGCCTCATCAGGCCCACCGTGTCGCCGACCACCGGCTGCGGGATCATCCGTCCGACGATGGAGGCGTCCTCCACCTCGCCGCGCAGCCAGCCCCCGGCGTCGAGGACGGGCGGCGCCATCATCGGTTCTTCGTAGGGCGTCACGGTGTTCTCCGGCACCGCGTTCATCGCCTCGAGTTCCTCGGGTGAGACCTGCTGCTTGATCACGCGGCCGAACTGGACGGCGAGCTGCGTGAAGAACTCGACGTTGGGGCGACGTTCGGCCTCGTAGGTGTCGAGAATCGCCACGTCCATCTCCCCGCGCAGGACCCGGGTGAGCTTCCAGGCGAGGTTGTGGGCGTCGCGCATGCCGGACTGCATCCCCGCACCGGCCCACGGCGGCATCAGGTGGGCGGCGTCGCCGGCCAGGAAGACCCGGCCCAGGCGCCAGGTCTCGGCCGCGCGGACATGGTGTCGGTAGAACGCGTGCTGGTGGATCTCCACGTCGTCGGGCGTCATCCCCATCGCGTCGAGCAGCGGCCAGACCTGCTCCGGCGTCCGGAAGTCGGCCTCGGTCTCGCCCGGCCTCAGCGGGATCTCCCAGCGGTGGTTGCCCGCGGACAGCGCGATGTCGACGACCGGCCGCTCCTTGTCGCTCCAGAAGGTGAGCAGGTCGCGGTCCGGCCACCAGCGCTTGACGCGGCAGTCGATCACGATCCACAGCTGCGGGTCGGTGTCGCCCAGCATCGGAATGCCCAGCAGTTTCCGGGTCAGGCTGGAGCCGCCGTCCGCGGCGAGCGCGTATCGGGCCCGGGTGGTGGTCTCCGCGCCGGTCGCGCCATCACGAGCGGTGACCGTCACGCCGGTGTCGTCCTGTTCGACGCCGATCACCTCGGCGCCGTAGCGCACCTCGATGCCGCCGGCCTCCTCCGCGCAGCGGCGCAGCTCGGCCTCCATCGTCGGCTGGTAGATGCTGAAGAAGCGCGGCTTGGTGTTGCGCGTTCCGAGCGCTGAGGGCGGTTGCTTGGCACGGAGGATCTCCCGGCCGTCGTAGGTCTTCCAGCGCAGCTGGTCCTGCGGCTCGATGACCTTCTCGATCTGCTCGTCGATGCCGAGGTCCTGGAAGATCCGCATCGTCCAGTCGTTGATCGTGACGGCTCGGGCGCGGGCGTAGATGTCGTGGTCCCGCTCGAAGGCGATCACGGACGCTCCCTTGGTGGCGAACGACAGTGCGCCGACCAGGCCGGTCGGACCATAACCGATGATCGCGACGTCGGCGTCGAAGTCTTCAGGCATGCGATGCTCCTCCAAGAGTTCGACCGAGCGGTCGATTTCTTGGTGAGGAGTGTCACGGTCGCAGCGGGTTTCGGTCAACCGCCAGATCGGGGTTTCTGGTTTGCGGAATTCCCTTGGCAAGCGGGCCCGCATGTGGCTTGTCCGCCCTGCCAGGCGACGTGTTCGGCCGCCGTATGCTTCGGGGGTGGACAGGCAGCGGGTCAGCAACCGGCGGGGGAAGCGCTCACGCGAGGACATCCTTGAAGCGGCCTCACGCATCATGGGGAAGCGGGGCTACGCAGCCACACCGCTCTCCGTCGTCAGCAGCGAGATCGGGCTGGCGAAGAGTGTGATCTTCCACCACTTCCACACCAAGGGCGGGCTGCTCTCGGCGGTGATGGAGCGCGGCATGAACGACTTCTTCCGGGCCATGAGCGCCGCGCACGCCGACCCGCCCGTCGGCGGCACCCCCCAGGAACGGCTGAGCTGGTTTCTCGGCCGGGCGGCCGGAGTGCTGACCGAGCGGGAGGAGTTCCTCCGCCTGCACATGTTCCTGATCCTCAGCGAGGACAACGACGAGGCCGAGGCCGAGGTGAAGGAGACGATCGACAAGGTGCGCCGCGAGGGCAGGCGCCATATGCATCACATGATCCGGGAGTCCTTCCACGACGAGGGCCCGGAGATCGCCGGGGCGGTCGCCGACAGACTCGAGTACATCGGCATGGCCGGGATCGACGGCACGTTCCTCGCGGTTCAGGCTGAGGAGGGCCGCTCGATGGCCGATGACATGGAACTGTTGGCCGAGACCATCGCACTGATGGGAGAGCGGCTCGCGGCAAGGCTGCGGTCCGCCGCGCCGACATACAAGTGAACCAGGCTTGGAACTCGACAACACTGCCCGCCCCGGCCCCCCGCACGCCGCAATCGCCCACCTGCGTGTTCATCGATTCCGCGAGGTAGCGGACAAAGGCCGCAGGAACTGCGGGACCGGGACCGCGGGGTCCTCGGCCCGACGTCTACGCAGGTACTCCCGGTTGGGATCGACAAGCGTGGGACGGTATTGGGGCGCCCGCCGCATCTGCTCGGGCTCGTCGACCCGCGCATGGCGTTTGACGGTGTTCAGGGCCAGGTTCAGCCGCCGGGCACATTCCAGGAGCCCAACACCCGCACCGAGTAGATCGTGGACCTGCTGCCACCGGGCCAGGGTGGTGGCCCTTCCGCCGTCGAGTCTGCGTACCCGGGAGGCACTGGCCCAGCAGCCGCTGTGGACGGCGACCTCCTTGCCGCCGGCTTGGGCGAAGTTGTGCCAGATATGCCACCGATCCCCGACCTGCAGGGCGCCGGGCAGGGCCTGGTGCACGGCGTCGGCGTAACCTGCGGCGCCGTCCCGGCAGACGACCTAGGCGTGGACGGAGTTGTTCGACTACGTCAGCACAACACCGCACATCCCCACCGTGGAGAACGTCTACGCGTCGAGTTGAAGGCCCTGGCAGCGAGCCAGAATGACGCAGCCCCTCTCGCCGTCCTGGCCGAGGATGCCGGACACCGTGCCGAGAAAGACGGAGACGAGGAAGCGGCCGTCGCCGCCTACCGCGAAGCCGTCGCCGCAGGCAGCACCGACCCCAGAGTCGCTGATCGACTCAGCATCTGGCTGGTGAAGCAGGGACTCTACGCCGAAGCTGTTGATCGGTGCGACCAAGACACTGTTGCAGGCTGTGTTCGGAGACGGCGCTCGATCCTTTACGCTGTAGATCACCACATCGCGAGGCGCGCCGATCTGGGAGCGGCACTGCATCGAGGTATTCCGCCACGCCGAACGTCTCCCCACGCTAGGTCAGGACCACCACATCCAACCTCAAAGATCACAGAGAGTGACATAACGTCGGATGCGATCTGGTGACTCCATTCGGGCTGACATAAAGGTGTCCTCCCAGATTCCTCCCAGTTGCACGCACTGGCCTCCTGCGAGGCCGTGAACGGCACGCTGTGCAGCGGCGTCCACCAACAGCGCCACTCCTCCGGCTCCTGGGATCCACCGGGAAGGTGATGCCGATGCGCATCGGGAGGGCAGACCGTCATCGTCCCAGGTCAACCGGATGGCAACCTCTTGGCACGGGGGCCGGATGACGGCAGAGCACACGTCTCACCAGCACACCAAGGGACCAGCCTCAGGCCGTCCATCTGACCACATTCGAACCGGGGCAGAGTCAGCGCCCCAGACCTGCCCCATGACCCCCAACACACGCACTCCGAGTCACCGAAGCGCGACTGACCTGGAGTGACGATCCACGAACATGTGACCACTTCGGTAGGGACACGACCGATCATTCACCGCCTCCACCACTTTCCGACATCAGCGCAGGTCAGGTAGAGAGCTTGAGTGCACCACAGAGCAACTCAGGGAAGATCAAGGTTGCGATCTCCCACGATTAACACCTCGCCCCCTGCCGACTGGCATAGCGCTGAGTAGTCATCCCAGCGAGGCAGCCTGCGCGTAGCCTGCTCTGATTAGTCGTGTATCTGACTACGGGACGCTCCCTCGATCGGCTTCAGATCAGCCTCCGCACCAACCGCTACTCGGTGCCGGTACGGCTGATCGGCTAAATGGGCCAAGTCGTGCTGCACGCCTCGGAGCTCGTCGTCTACGACGGACGCGAGGAAGTCGCCCGGCACGAGCGGCTCCGCGCCAAAGGCGACCGGCGCTTGGAGTTGGACCACTATTTGGGGGCCCTGGTTCGCAAGCCCGGCGCGCTGCCGGGCGGGTTCGCGCTGGAACAGGCCCGCGCCGCGGGCAAGTTCACCCCCGTCCACGACGCCTGGTGGGCGGCAGCCAGCAAGGCCCACGGCGACCGCGAAGCACCCGCGCCCTGATCGACGTGCTGCTGCAGATCAACCACGAGCACATCGTCGCCGGGATCGCCGCGGCGTTGCGGGCCGGCGCGCTCGCCGCCGACGCGGTCGCGCTGGAGGCCCGCAAGGCCGCCGAGGCCGACGACTCCGGCGATGTCGGCGCCCCCGAACCAGCGGCGTCGGCCAAGGCCGCGACGGTGGCCTCGCTGACCGAGCGGTGGCCGGCGCAGCTGCCGCCCGACCGGCGGCCGCTGCCGTCGGTGGCCCACTACGACCAGCTCCTGCGCCGCCGCCCGCCCGCCAGTCAGGGACCGACCAGCCAGGAAGAGGCCCGATGACCAGCATCAACCGCAATCGCGGACTGACCGAACAAGCCGCCGAAACAGCCGTGGACAGCGCCTGCCGGATGCTGCGGCCGCCCACCGTCCGCGCCAAGTTCCCCGAACTGGCCGAGGCCGCCGTCCGCGACCAGATGACCTACCGCGGGTTCCTGGCCGAGATAGGTCATGGCCGAGTGCGACGACCGCAACCGCCGCCGCTCCGAACGCCGCATCAAAGCCGCCGCCTTCCCCCGGCAAAAGACGCTGCGCGAGTTCGACTTCGACGCCAACCCCAACATCGACCCCGCCACCGGGCGAACCGCTCTGCCTGATCGGCGACTCCGGCACCGGCAAATCCCACCTGCTCATCGCACTGGGCACCGAAGCCGCCATGGCCGGCTACCGGGTGAAATACACCCTGGCCACCAAGATGGTGAACGAGCTGGTCGAGGCCGCCGACGACAAGCAGCTCAACAAGACCATCACCCGCTACGGCCGCGTCGACCTGCTCTGCATCGACGAACTCGGCTACATGGAACTCGACCGCCGCGGCGCCGAGCCGTTGTTCCAGGTCCTGACCGAGCGCGAGGAGAAGAACAGCCTGGCCATCGCCTCCAACGAAGCCTTCAGCGGCTGGGCCAAGACTTTCACCGACCCGCGCCTCTGCGCCGCCATCGTCGACCGCCTCACCTTCGGCGGCACCATCATCGAGACCGGCACCGACGCCTACCGGCTCGCCCAGACCCGAGCCCGGGAGCACGCTACCGGCTGACCCCCGCCACAGCTCACCCAAGGGGGCACGGACGAAAGTCGTAGCCCAACGGTGGCGAAACGACCCCGGAGCTGGCAGATTTCGGGTCTTTGTCGTTGTGGAGGTCAGTCTTCTGTGACTGCTGGGACCGAGGGGAAAGGCGCCAGGAGGGCGCCTCACCCCTTGGGTCTGGTTTGTGGTGGTGTTTCAGCGTCGTGAGCGCCGGTGATTCAGGCTGCGGGGCGGGTGATGTGCCCGGTCGATCCGACGTCACCAGTCGGTGATCACGCCCAGGCGGGATCACGGCCGGTCAGGCCGAGGATGCGGTCCAAGGTGGGTGGACCGCCCCGGCGATGTTGGAGGCTCAGATTGTTGGTTCTCAGCCGGTCTAGGTCGCTGTGCCACGTGACCGGTTGAACGCTTCCTCGTACTCGCGCGGGGGAATGTTCCCGCAGTAAGAATGTA
>NZ_VCKZ01000623.1 GCF_005889745.1 Actinomadura geliboluensis | reverse complement strand
AGATGGGTATAAGAGACAGCCTCTACCGCTCCCACTCCGCCCGCGACCGCCGCCGCGTCTCCGTCCACGTCTCCGACCTGGGCCTCGCCAAGCTGGCCCGCCTGGAGGCCCTCGCCGAGGCCCACGAACGCTCCCTCACCGACGCGGAGACCGTCCAGACCCTCTCCACCCTGCTCACCGACCTGTGGACGGACCTCCGCCGCCCCGCCCCGTGAAAGCTTTCACGCCGCGCATGACGCGCCATCGCACCGCGGGTTAGCCTGCCGACTGGAAGCGCTTCCAGTCCGGCCACCCCCGCCACCGGAACGGAGAACGCGCGATGCGACGCGACCGGATACGCCGTGCCCTCACCCTCCTCCTCGGAGCGGCGCTCCTGCCGATCCTCTGGGTCGACACGGCGTCCGCCCACGGCTCGGTGATCGACCCCGCCTCCCGCAACTACGGCTGCTGGGACCGCTGGGGCGACGACTTCCAGAACCCCGCCATGCAGCAGGAAGACCCGATGTGCTGGCAGGCATGGCAGGACAACCCCAACGCCATGTGGAACTGGAACGGCCTCTACCGCAACAACGTCGGCGGCGACCACCAGGGGGCCATCCCCGACGGCCAGCTCTGCAGCGGCGGCCAGACCGAAGGCGGCCGCTACCGCTCCATGGACGCCGTCGGCCCCTGGAAGACCACCGACATCGGCAGCACCTTCTCCATCAACCTGTACGACCAGGCCAGCCACGGCGCCGACTACTTTCTCGTCTACGTCACCCGCCAGGGCTACGACGCCCTCACCCAGCCGCTGCGCTGGAGCGACCTGGAACTCGTCCGCCAGACCGGCCGCTACGCCCCCGCCAACAACTACGTGATCGACAACGTCACCGCCCCCGGCCGCTCAGGCCGCCACGTGGTCTACACGATCTGGCAGGCGTCCCACATGGACCAGTCCTACTACATCTGCAGCGACGTCAACTTCCGCTGAATCGGCACGTCTGCTCCCATACGGAGGCCCGGAAGCGGGGCGACGCCTGCTTCCGGGCCTCTGCAATTCTCAAAAAGGGGGACGGTTCGTCTGGTTCCTATTTCAGGTCGAGCCGGCCCGCTTTGATGTGCCCGAGGAACCCGGCCATCGTGGCCCGGTCGAGAACGATGACGGGGCTCGACTCATCGAGGACGCTGTCGCGGACGCCGGTCGACCCCGCCCCGAGAGGACGCACCTCAAGGCACCCGGTGTTCGCCCCGCAGAACCGGCTTTTGCGCCAACTGCGCTCCTGGTCCGCCGACCCTGCCGGGCGGGTAGGTGCCGTCGGTCGTTCGGCGTCCATTGCCATGTGTGTGTCCCTTACCTAGGCTGAGGTGCGCAAACCCCCGCACTCAGCAATGGGTGAGGGTGTGGGCGCAGCTAGGACACAACAATGGCGGGGCCAGGCTAGCAAATGCGAGACGGCACGCCGAATGTGTTCGGCAAAAGCGGCGATTAGATGGTGGTCCGAAGCTCAGCACGTTGCAGCGTCTCCGGTAGGACGTGCAACTGAACGTGCCCACTCGCCTCGGCGTCGGGTACGTGGATCCAGCCATAGCGGGTCAAGCCGCAGACGTTGACTTCGACCGCGCGTTGGTACGACTGCGGGCACAGGCCGGAGTATCCGTGGACGATGGTCGCTTCATAGATCTGCTGCGACACGACCAGCACGAGAGGCGCGTTGGTGTTCCGCAGCGCCGCGCGGACCGCGTCCGCGTCGAGGAGCCGGATGGCCGCGTCGATCTCCGCGCCGAACGGCCCGTGGTCGTCGCGGAGCAGGTCGCCGGCGTGGACGACCGCTCGCATGCGCAGCCGCCGGTCGGGACGGTCGGCGGGCCGCAGCGCGGCGTTGTAGCCGCCCAGCAACTGCGCCAGCACGGGGATGAGCGGGTCCAGCAGGCGGGACCTCGGGACCTCGTCCGTCGGCTGGACGAGCACGAGGACGCCGTCGCCGCGGTCCTCGATGGGCTCGCAGAACCGCTCGTCGATCCCCGCCGCCCGCATCGCGCGGTGCAGCAGCAGGTAGAGCTGGTTCCGCAGCTCGACCTTGACGAGGTCGGTGCGGGTCGACGAGCTCTCCAGGTCGAGTGCCAGGATGCTCCGATGTAGGGGGCCGCAGAGGGGCAAGGTTTCGTCCTCCCATCCCCGTCCGGCGGACATGTCGTCCGCGACGCAGAGGCCGCCACCGCCGAGGTGGCATGTCCCGGTGGCGCGCCATCGCGGTCACGGGCACTGACGCAACGCTCCGCCGCAGGCGGGCGAACCCGCGGCGACTTACTCCCCTTGCCCCCAATATGCCCGACCCGCGATGCGAGTGCAGCATGCACGGCGTGATGCACAGGGGCGTTCATGAAAGTCTATCCTTGCGGTGATACGCCGTTCTGGAATTCTCGCGCGGAACGGACCGACTTTTGAGGTAATATATGCGGTGCAACATGCACTGCGGGTTTCGCATCAGACCGTTGGCCAGTTACCCCAGCAAATCAAGATCTCCATCGCCAGGTGGCCGCCGCCATTCCTGGCCGGCCTCGGGGAGAGTGGCAGTGCCGACATCTCAAGCCCCGTCCGTGCGCCGGCGTCGCCTCGGCGTCGCGCTGCGCCGCATGCGCGAGGGCAGTGGTCTCAGCGCCGAGACGGTCGGCCGGCGGCTGCGCTGGTCGGCGTCCAAGGTCTCCCGCATCGAGACGGCGCGGATCGGGGTGCGAGAGGCCGATGTCAAGCGCATGCTCAAGCTGTACCGGGCCGAGGACCACGCGCTGACCGAGCTGCTCGCCCTGGCGCGCGAGGCCGCCAACCCGGGGTGGTGGACCCGCTACCCGGGCCTGCCGCCCGACCAGGCCGCCTACTGCGCGCTGGAGGACGAGGCGGACGTCGCGCTCGCCTATGAGGCGCAGATCGTGCCGGGGCTGCTGCAGACGGAGGATTACGCGCGCCGCCTGATCCTCGGCTGGGCGGAGATCGTCCCCGTGCCGCCGGCGGTCGTCGAACGCGATCTCCAGGTGCGCATGAAACGCCAAGAACTTCTGCGGGCACCGCGTTCCCTGCGGCTGTCCGTGATCTTGGACGAGGCCGTGCTCCTGCATCGCATCGGCGGTGCCGCGATCATGTGGCGGCAACTGGAACGGCTGGTCGAACTGGCGGGCCTGCCGAATGTCGAATTGCGGATACTGCCGCTGGGCGCTGATCACAGCGCCGCGCTGCACGCGTTCACACTGCTGGAGTTCGCGCCGTCCTTCGAGGTCACCTTTCCCGCCGTCGTGCACAGCGAAAGCCATCCGATGAGCCTCGTCCAGGACGAGATCGTCACGCACGAGCACCACCGTGTCTTCGACTGGCTCGCGCAGCGGAGCCTCACGCCCGCGGAGTCGGTCGACGTGGTCCAGCGCACCGCCGGGCGCGAGTGGTGCTCTTGATCTCGCGGTGTCGGTGGGGGGTCGTAGGGTCGGGGTATGTCGCGGCGGCGGTTCGAAGTGGCCATGGGGCGTATGCGGGACGGGGATCCGCG
>NZ_VCKZ01000622.1 GCF_005889745.1 Actinomadura geliboluensis | reverse complement strand
CTCCCGCATCAACCCGACGGGACGTCTCCGCATAAGCCTCACGAACCAGCCCCAACAGCCGCTCAGCCTCAGCCGGCCCCACATCCAAAGCCCCGACCAACCGCGCCACCACCTCCGGGTCAGCAACCCGCCGCCCAGTCTCCACCCGAGACACCGTCGGCTGAGGAACCCCAGCCCGAGCCGCCAACCCAACCCCAGACAGCCCGGCAGCAGTCCGCAACCGCCGCAACTCCCGCCCGATCTCCTGCAGCCGCTCAGCACCCATAACCGAGCGTTCTACCACCCGAAAGCCCCAGCCAAGGCCACCACAACGAGACGCGCCAGCCCACCACCCAAACCCGCAGGTCAGCGAACTTCCTAGCCTGCCGGATGAGGACTTTCTATACGTCTTCAAGGGCGCCGCTACGCGTCGCCGCCGGTTCGTCCGGGCCGGGCATGCGGCCTCTCCGGGCCGGTCCCGCCCCGGCCGACCGGTCGTTTCGCGGTTTCGCATCCGATTGGAGCTCTGACGCGTCTAATGTCGCGGCAGGGGATCGGGTTGACGTGGAAGAGGGACATGGGGTGATGGGTGTGGACGTGGCACAAGTGGCTGCTGAGGTCACGCCGTGGGTGGTGTCAGCGGCAGGTGCCTACGGGGGTGTGGTGTTGGCACGGACGCAGGAGCAGGCGGCTGAGGCCACGGTGGGGTGGGGCCGCCGGATTGCATTGCAGGTCTTCGGGGTGCGGGAAGAGGGCGAACCGGTTCCCGAGGAGTTGGCAGGTGTGATTGACGACCCGGACGACCCGGGCTGGAACGCGGTCTTGAGACAGAGGATCAAGAAGATGTTGGCAGCAGATCCGGAGTTCGCCGCCGAACTCGCCGAAGCAACTGCCGCGATGCAGGTGAAGATGACATTCACCTCTCGCGACAACTCGCGCCAATATAACGCGCCACATGGAACGATCAACGTCAACGAGCCCGATCAACTCTGAGGCCAGCAGGCCAGGTCATGGATACGCATTACGAGGTGTCCGGGGAAGGCCGTCAGTACAACGCGCCGCACGGAACGATCAACGTCAACGAGGCTCCCGGGAGCCCGCGGTTGCGGTTGTTCACCGTGTACGAGGCCCCGGAATTGATCGGCCGCCAGGAGGAAATCGAGAATCTGGTCACACGGATCGTTGACGCGCGTGCCTCTGGTCGCCCGGTCGTGCTGTCAGCGGTGTCGGGGATGCCAGGCGTCGGGAAGACCGTGCTGGCTCGCGCGGCGGCTGCACGGTTGGCCAATGCCTTTCCCGATGCCCGCCTGGAAGTGGATCTATTGGGGTTCACACCGGGGGAGAACCCTCGGACGGCTGATGACGCGCTGACGGAGCTGTTGAGCCTGGCGGGCTTCACCCAGATCCCGGCTGGTGTGGCGGCCAAGAGTGGATTGTGGAGGGCGTGGCTGGCGGAACGGTCGGTTCTCCTATTGCTGGACAGTGCTCGCTCCTACGAGCAGATTGGTCCGCTGTGCCCTGCTGCGAATAGCGGTGGCAGCGTCGTCCTGATCACCAGCCGCAACACACTTAGCGACGTCCCAGGCGCCATTCGCCTCCCTCTCGATCTGCTGTCCCGGTCTGCGGCGGTGGACATGCTAATCCAAGGATCGGGCCTGGCAGCCGGACAGGTAACGGAAGATCCGTGGGAGGAACTAGCGGAGGCCTGCGGGCGGTTGCCGTTGGTCCTGCGACCGATCAGCCATTTACTCCAAGACAACACCCCGCGCACCGTGCTGGAGGTGTTGCGGGAACACCAGAACCGATTGACTGGCCTTCCCGATATCGACCAGAGCGTCCGGGCGGCCTTCGAGGTCTCCTTCACCGCCCTGCCTGACCACTTGCAAAAGTTCCTGCTGGCCTGCGCACGACACCCGGGCCCGGACTTCGATGCCCGCTCCTTGTCGGCGCTGACCGGGACCAGTGTCCCCACGGCGAGGCTGCGGCTCAGTGATCTGCACCGCCACGCAATGATCATTCGCGAGGGTGCCCGGTACACCTTGCACGACCTGTTCCTCGCCTATGCCCGCGACCAGACTTCCCACGCTCCCGAGGCCACCCGGATAGCCCGCGATGGCCTGTATCGCAGGCTCGCAGACACCACTCAGGTGGCTACCAGCATCCTCACCGAGACCTTCCCTGACGACACATCTCTCATCTCGCCTGGCGATGCCCGGCCGTGGCTTACCGCAGCCACCAACGAACTCCGGGCCGCTGCCCAGACCGCGCTCACCGAGCGCTCCCCCCATGCCCGCGAGCTGCTCCTTCCAGTCTGCTTGTGGCTCCTCCTCAACAACCGGTACGACCAAGCCACCGCCCTCTACGCTCAGGCCCGGGACCTGTTCAAGCAGAGCGGTGACTGGTACGGCCAGGCCACCGCGCTCGCAGGGCTCGGCGAGATCGCCCGGCTGCGGAGCGACTACGAACAGGCGCAGCGCCACTCCGTCCAGGCCCTCAACCTCTACAAGCGAATCAGTGATGGGGACGGCCAAGCCGCTGCGCTCATTGGGCTCGGTGAGATCGCCTGGCTGCGGACCGACTACGAACAGGCTGAGCGCTATTACACCCGTGCCCATGACCTCTGCGAGCAAGTCGAGAACCAAGCCGGCCAAGCCGACGCCCTCAGAGGGCTTGGGGAGCTTGCCCGGAGGCGCCTCGCCATCAAACAGGCAAAGTGGTGCTACGCCCAGGCCCGCAACCTGTACAAGCAGGTCGGAAGCCGGCTTGGCGAGGCCAACACGCTCAACGTGCTCGGCCACACGGCCCTGATGTGCGATGGTTACGAACAGGCGGAGCACTACTTCACCCGTGCCCACGACCTCTACGAGCAATTCGAAAACCAAGCCGGCCAAGCCGGAGCCCTCAACGGGCTCGGCGACGCCGCCTTGATACGCAACTTCTACGAACAGGCGAAGCGGCGCGACAGCCAAGCCCACAACGCCTATGAACAGGCGAAGCGTTGTTACACTCGGGCCAACCACCTGTACGAGCAGATCGGTGACCGACTCGGCCAAGCCCACGTAGCACTTAGGCGCGCGCAACTTGCCGAAGCTCAGGGCGAGCGGCAGAGCGCCTCGGTTCTTTATGCAGTCGCGGCCCAGAAGTACCGCGACATTCAGATGAGCCACCGAATGGCCCATTGCGAGGGCAAAAGCAGGGCCCTCAAATCCGACGAAGGGGACGAACAAGCGTGAGCCTAGACTAAGGCTTAACGTCCAGCTCACTTACCGCAACAATGGCCTCGGCGCCAGACAGAAGGGCCTTCTCCAATTAGCTAGACTAGCCGGTAAAGGGCCGACGATGGGACTGTAAATCTACTGCCCGGATGTCGAAGGCATGCTGATACGCGAAGCCGGACCGGTCGACTACTGGCTGGGCGAGCGTGAAGCGGGGGCCTCGCGGCCCCCAGCCCCCCGCGGGCCGGAGGGCACGCCCGCGCGAATCCGTCTGTCACACCGTCTCGCCGTTCGCGCGGGCGCACCCTCCGGGACGGGCGTGGGTGCTAACGGCGGTGCTAACAACGGGGTCGGATTCCCTTGGACGGGTGTGGACGGGCGGGCGGGTTCGGCGCTGGTCAGGGG
>NZ_VCKZ01000116.1 GCF_005889745.1 Actinomadura geliboluensis | reverse complement strand
GCTGATAGACAACGCTGCATGAGCGGAACCTTGCCGTTGGACGGGATGCGCGTCGTGGAGCTGTCGAGCTTCGTCGCGACGCCGCTCGGCGGGATGACCCTCGCGCAGCTCGGCGCGGACGTCGTCCGGGTCGACCAGGTCGGCGGCGGACCCGACATCGACCGGTGGCCGCTCGCGCCGTCCGGGCGGAGCCTGTACTGGGCCGGGCTGAACAAGGGCAAGCGGTCCGTCACCGCCGACCTGCGGTCGGCGGAGGGGCGGGAGGTCGTCGCGGGGCTCGTCGCCGAGTGCGGCGTCGTCCTGACCAACGCGGCCCCGCGCCCGGGGCTCGGCTACGACGAGCTGAGGGCCGCCCGGCCGGACCTGATCCACATCCGGCTCCAGGGCGCCCGGGACGGGGGCAACGCCGTCGACTACACGGTGAACGCCGCCCTGGGCTTCCCGGAGATCACCGGGCCGTCCGGCCAGGACGGCCCCGTCAACCACGTGCTGCCCGCCTGGGACATCGCGTGCGGCCTCTACATGGCCGTCGGCATCCTGGCGGCCGAGCGGCACAGGCTGCGCACGGGCGAGGGCCAGAGCCTCCAGGTGGCGCTGCAAGACGTCGCCCTGGCCACCGCAGGGAACCTCGGGTACCTCGCAGAGGCGCAACTGGGCGAGCCCAGGCGGCGTCTGGGCAACGACCTCTTCGGTGACTTCGGGCGCGACTTCGCAACGGCCGACGGCCGCGTCATGGTCGCGGTCCTCACCGCGCGCCACTGGCGCGACCTGGTGGAGGCGACCGGGCTCGGCGAGGTGAGCGCCGCCCTCGAGCGCGCCTTCGGCGCCGACTTCCGCCGCGCCGGCGACCGCTTCACCCATCGCGAGGCGCTCGGCGGCGTCCTCGCCCCGTGGTTCGCGGCGCGGACCTGCGCGCAGGTCGCGGACGGGCTGAAGGGCACGTCCGTCCTGTGGTCCCGGTACCGGGGCTTCGCCGAGGTGGCGGCGAGGCTGCGCGAGGAGCCCCTCATGGCGCCGCTCGACCAGCCGGGCATCGGCCCCCATCTCGCCCCGGGCTCCCCGCTGCGCCTCGGCGGCGCCTCGCTGCCGCCGGTACCGGCGCCCACGCTGGGCGAGCACACGGACGAGGTCCTGCGGGACGTCCTGTCACTGTCCCCGGACCGCATCGCCGCCCTGAGGGACGCGGGCGCGATCGGCTGACCCGAGCGCGACGGTTACATTCATGAGGCCGGAGCTGGCCATGCTCGTGTATGGATAATTACACTCGCCTCCATGATGGATGACCCCTCCGTCCGGATCATGGACGTCCTGGGCCGGCCGCTCTCGCCCGGCGAGGAGCCGCTGCGCTCGGCCCTGGAGGCCCTGGGCACGCCGGTGCAGTTCCCCGCCGAGCACACGATCTTCTGGGAGGGGCAGCCGTCGCACTCGGTGCTGCTGATCCAGAAGGGCAGCGTCAAGGTGACCCGGAAGGGCGCCGACGGCACGGAGATCATCCTGGCGATCCGCGGCGAGGGCGAGGTCATGGGGGAGGAGGGCGTCCTCATGGGCGAGCCCCGCGCCGCGACCGTGACGACGATCACCGACCTCGCCGGGCTGGACATCGCGGCCGACGCCCTGCTCGCCTTCGTTCGCGACCACGACCTGTGGCCGCTGATGTACCGGGCCGCCGTCCGCCGGCGCCGCCAGTCCGACCAGCGGGCGCTGCTCGCGCGGCTGGACGTGAAGAGCCGGCTGGCCCGCTGGCTGCTGGACCTCGCGAGCGAGGTCGGCGAGGAGGACGGGGACGGGTGGACGATCGCGGTCGCCCTCTCCCAGCAGGACCTCGCCGGGCGGATCGGCGCGTCCCGCGACGCCGTGGCGATCGAGCTGCGCAAACTCCGCGACGAGGGCCTGGTCAGCACGGGCCGGCGCAAGATCGTTCTACATGATCTCGAAGGTCTGCGTAATATTGCGCATAGGTAGCTGTAGACATCCATTTCTCTTCGTGTGTTAATACACATAAGAGAAGTCTGTAGAGGCTTCCCCGGTTGCGTCCGGAGGGCACTTCATCATGACGCTGCAGGTGGTAGGCGCGGTGTGCATCCTGATAGCGCTGATCGGCGGGGACTTCGAGGTCGGCGGAGTGGAGATCCCGCGGCTCTCGCGGGGCCGGATCATCGCGCTCGTCACGGCGGGCGTCATCCTGGTGGGGCTCGGCCTGCTGGCCGACGCGGGACAGGTCCCCGACCTGCCCCAGGGGCCCGCGCCCGTGGCGCGGACCACGCCCGGGGGGGCGTGAGGATTTCGTACAGGAGGGACGCGCGCAACCATGACCGATCACCTTGGTCCGTTCCAATCCATGTGGGACGCATGGGACGAGGCCGACGATGAGATCGCGCGAAAGCCCTTGTCGCATTTCCGCCGGGCGGTCGACATCCAGTTCGACGAGCTGGAGGAGCATCTCGCGCGGGGGGACGAGCAGGCCGCGGCGCGGGAGGCTGCGGACGTGGTGAGCATCGCCCTCAACCTGATGCGCCGCCTCGGGCACCGGCCCGAGGAGATCGCCGAGATCGTCCGGTCCCGGGCCGAGCACCGGATGAAGGGGCAGGCGCTCGCCATCCTCGACAAGTACGAGCGGGTCTATGGCATCTGACACGGCCCACCGGCCAACACGGCCGCGACCAACACGGCCGCGACCAACACGGCCGCGACCAACACGGCTGCGACCAACACGGCTGCGACCAACACGGCTGCGACCAACACGGCTGCGACCAACACGGCTGCGACCAACGCGACCCCGCCGCTGACCCGGCCCCGCCGGGCGCGGGCCGTACCGGGGAGCGGGACGGCCCGCCATGTGTGCTTTGTCCGCATGTGAGATTGTTAGGGCGGCGAAGTACGGGAGGGGCGCGGTGGCGGTGCGGGACGGGCGCGGGCTTGTCCCGCTGCTGGCGTTCCTCGGGGTGATGGGCTACTCGCTGTCGATGGCCGTCGTGACGCCCGCGCTGCCGCAGATCCAGGAGGGCCTCGGCACGACGCCGGCCGGCGCCGCGTGGGCGCTCACCGCGATGACGCTGTCCGCCGCCGTCGCCACACCGGTGGTGGGGCGGCTCGGCGACCTGTACGGGCCCCGGCGCGTGCTGCTCGCCGTGCTCGCGGTCGCGACCCTGGGCATGGTCGTCGCGGCGCTCGCCCCGTCGGTGCCGGTGATGCTGGCCGGGCGGGTGCTCGGCGGCATCGGCGGCGGCGTGTACCCGCTGGCGTACACGATCATCAGGGACGTCGTCCCGGCGTCCCGGACGGCGTCCGCGGTCGGCCTCATGTCGTCCATGCTCGGACTCGGCGGCGCGGTCTCCTGGTGCCTCGCGGGGCCGATCATCGACTTCCTCGGCTGGCGGTGGCTGCTCTGGGTGCCCGTCATCGGGCTGGTGCCCGGCATCGCACTCGCCTGGTGGATCGTCCCGCGCTCGGCGCCCCGGGAGGCGGCACGGGTCGACTGGTGGGGCGCCGCCCTCTTCGCCGGCTGGCTGGTGGCCGCGCTCACCGCGCTGACCCAGGGCATGGACTGGGGCTGGACGTCGCCGGGCGTCCTCGGCCTGCTCGGGGTGTCGGCGGTGACGGCGCTCGTCTGGCTGCGGGTCGAGAGCCGCGTCGCCGAACCGCTGGTCGACCTGCGGCTGATGCGCGTGCGCGGCGTCTGGACGGCGAACGCCGCGTCGCTGCTGTCCGGCTACGCGCTCATGGCGGGCGGCCTGCTGTTCCCGCTGCTCGTCCAGCTCCCGGAGAGCACCGGGTTCGGCTTCGGCGGGACGGCGACCGCGGCGGCGCTCCTGCAGTTGCCCGCCAGCATCGGCATGACCGCCGCCGGCATGGCGGCGGGCCTCCTCGACCGGCGGATCGGCTCGCGCATGGTGCTGCTCGGCGGCGCGCTGATGACCGGTGCGGGGTACGCGTTCGTGGCGTTCGAGCACGCCGCCATGTGGCAGCTCTACGTCGGCGGAGTCGCCCGGGGCGTCGGCCTGGGCTTCGCCTACGCCGCCGTCGCGAACCTCGTCGTCGCCGCCGTCCCGGCGGGGGAGACGGGCGTCGCGACCGGCATCAACACCCTCATCCGCACGGTCGGCGCGTCCCTCGGGACGCAGATCAGCGCGGTCGTGATCGTGGTGGTTCCCGGCGAGAGCGGCTACACGGCCGGGTTCGCGCTGAGCGCCGCCGCTATGGCCGCCGTGCTGCCGCTGGCCCTGCTGGTGCCGCGCCGCAGGCGCGGAACGGGGCCCGGCATGGCGCCGGGCCCCGTCGCGGTGGAGCAGGTGGTGCGGTGAATCAGAACGAGCGGTGAATCATGACGAGCGGTGAATCAGAACGACTCGACGGCGCGGCGCGCCTCCGGGTCGAGGACGCCCCAGCCGATCAGTTCCTCGGTCAGCTCGGTCGGGGACTTGTCGTAGATGACCGCGAGTGAACGCAGGTCTTCCTGGCGGATGGACAGGACCTTTCCGTTGTAGTCGCCCCGCTGGCTCTGGATCGTCGCGGCGTAGCGGGCGAGAGGACCGGCCTTGTCTTTCGGAAGCTGCTGCAACCGCTCTAGATCGATCACGAGCTTGGGTGTAGGCCCGAGCGGGCTCGGCGCGGCTCCGCCGGGCAGCAACTCGGATACCGGCACGCCGTAGAAATCGGCGAGCTCGGCCAGCTTCTGAACGGTGACGGCGCGGTCGCCCCGCTCGTACGAACCCACGACGACGGCCTTCCAGCGGCCGCGTGACTTCTCCTCCACACCGTGCAGGGACAGGCCCTGCTGGGTGCGGATGGCGCGCAGGCGCGCGCCGAGAGCCTTAGCGTATTCAGACGGCATTCTGCGGCCCCCCAGGCTCACTTTCGTCGTCGTTCGGACCCCGGTCGTGTCACCGGGGGGAGACAGGTTCATGAAGCCAGGGGGCCTCAGGAGTCTGTCTCCAGGGATGGTTACGGACAGTGACGGTAAAACGGGTACGGCCCCAGGTCAAGCTGATTGGAAAAAAGCGGTCGAATCCGCAGGACTCGATCCGGGCCGTCCGGATCGTCCCGCCGCGGTGGCGCCGCGTCGCGGCGGTGCCGCCGGGTCGCCGCGCCACCGCTCCGATGTGACGCCTCTCACCTGCGAAGACGTGGGCCGGTCCGGGGTGTGGAGCGGTCCGGCCCGGCTGCTAACGTGGGGCCGACACAACGTCCTTTAAGGCCCGTCCCGTGAGGCGGGGAAGGAGGTTCCGCGGTGAACGCTGCCCCCGGGCAGGAACATCGCGTGGCGGACGGTGACCCCCGGCCCAAGGCCGTTCTGGAGGGTCCCGACATCCGGCGCGCGCTGACCCGCATCGCACACGAGATCCTCGAGCGGACCAAGGGCGGCCACGACGTCCTGCTGCTCGGCATCCAGACCCGCGGCGTGACGCTGGCCGAGCGGCTGGCCGGAGCGCTGCGCGAGGTCGAGGGCCGCCCGGTGCCCTGGGGCTCGCTCGACGTGACCATGTACCGGGACGACCTGCGGATGCGGCCCGCCCGCGCCCTCGGCCGCACCGAGCTGCCGCCCGGCGGCATCGACGACCAGGTGGTCGTGCTGGTCGACGACGTGCTGTTCTCCGGCCGGACGGTGCGCGCCGCGCTGGACTCGCTGAACGACCTCGGCCGGCCCCGCGCGGTCCAGCTGGCCGTGCTGGTCGACCGCGGGCACCGGCAGCTGCCGATCCGCGCCGACTACGTGGGCAAGAACCTGCCCACCTCCATGCGCGAGACCGTGAAGGTCCTGCTGGACGAGAACGACGGGCGCGACGCGGTCCTGCTGGGCCCGGCGGCGCCCGCCCCGACGGGGGGAGCCGAGTGAACCGCCATCTGATCTCCGCAGCCGACCTGTCCCGCGACGACGCGCTGCTCGTCCTGGACACCGCCGAGGAGCTGGCGCAGATCGCCGGCCGCGCCGTCAAGAAGCTGCCGACGCTGCGCGGCCGGACGGTCGTCAACCTGTTCTTCGAGGACTCCACCCGCACCCGGATCTCGTTCGAGGCGGCGGCCAAGCGGCTGTCCGCCGACGTGATCAACTTCTCCGCGAAGGGGTCGAGCGTGTCCAAGGGCGAGAGCCTGAAGGACACCGCCCTCACGCTGGAGGCGATGGGCGCCGACGGCGTCGTCATCAGGCACGGCGCGTCGGGCGCCCCGCACCGGCTCGCGGGCTGGGTCCAGGGCAGCGTCGTCAACGCCGGCGACGGCACCCACGAGCACCCCACCCAGGCGCTCCTGGACGCGTTCACGATGCGCAAGCGCCTCGGTGAGCTGGACGGCCGCCGCGTCACGATCGTGGGCGACGTCCTCCACAGCCGTGTGGCGCGGTCCAACGTCCTGCTGCTCAACACGCTCGGCGCCGACGTCACGGTGGTCGCGCCTCCGACGCTGCTGCCCGTCGCCATCGACACCTGGCCGTGCTCGGTGTCGTACGACCTCGACGGCGTCATCCCCAAGAGCGACGTCATCATGATGCTGCGCGTCCAGCAGGAGCGGATGAACGCCGCCTACTTCCCGACCGTGCGCGAGTACAGCCGCCGCTACGGGCTGGACGGCGACCGCATGGCGCAGCTCCCCGAGCACGCCATCGTGATGCACCCCGGCCCGATGAACCGCGGCGTCGAGATCGCCGCCGAGGTCGCCGACTCGGTCCGGTCCACGATCGTCGAGCAGGTCGCCAACGGCGTCAGCGCCCGCATGGCCGTCCTCTATCTGCTGCTCGGCGGTTCCGAGCCCGCCATCGGCCAGGAGGTCGCGAAGTGACGACGTACATCATCAAGGGCGCCCGGATCCTCGGCGGCGACGCCGCCGACATCCTGGTCCGCGAGGGCGCCATCGCCGCGGTCGGCCGCGGCCTGGACGAGGCGGGCGCGCAGGTCGTCGACGCCGCCGGGCTCGTGGCCCTGCCCGGCCTGGTCGACCTGCACACCCACCTGCGCGAGCCCGGCCGCGAGGACGCCGAGACCGTCGAGTCCGGGACGAAGGCCGCCGCGATGGGCGGGTACACCGCCGTCCACGCGATGGCCAACACCGACCCCGTCGCCGACACCGCCGGCGTCGTCGAGCAGGTGTGGCGCCTCGGCCGCGAGGCCGGCTACTGCGACGTCCAGCCGGTCGGGGCCGTCACCCGCGGCATCGCCGGCGAGAAGCTCGCCGAGCTGGGCGCGATGGCCGACTCCGCCGCCCGCGTGCGGGTCTTCTCCGACGACGGGCACTGCGTGTCGGACGCGGTCATCATGCGCCGCGCGCTGGAGTACGTGAAGGCGTTCGACGGCGTCGTCGCCCAGCACGCGCAGGAGCCGCGCCTCACCGAGGGCGCGCAGATGAACGAGGGCGAGATGTCGGCCGCGCTCGGGCTGCGCGGCTGGCCCGCGGTCGCCGAGGAGGCGATCATCGCCCGGGACGTGCTGCTCGCCCAGCACGTCGGGTCGCGGCTGCACGTGTGCCACGTGTCCACGGCCGGCTCGGTGGAGATCATCCGCTGGGCGAAGAGCAAGGGCTGCCCGGTGACCGCCGAGGTCACCCCGCACCACCTGCTGCTGAACGACGCGAAGGCCGGGACCTACGACCCGATCTTCAAGGTCAACCCGCCGCTGCGCACCGCCGACGACGTCGCCGCGCTGCGGCACGCCCTCGCCGACGGGACGATCGACTGCGTCGCCACCGACCACGCCCCCCACCCGGTCGAGGCCAAGGAGACCGAGTGGGCCGTGGCCGCGATGGGGATGATCGGGCTGGAGACCGCGCTGCCGGTCGTCCAGGAGGCGATGGTGGAGACCGGCCTGCTCGACTGGGCCGGGGTCGCCGACCGCATGTCCGCCCGTCCCGCCCGCATCGGCCGCCTTTCCGGACAGGGTCGTCCGCTGGAGGCAGGTTCGCCCGCCAACATCACGCTGTACGACCCGTCGCCGCGCCGCGCCGTGGACCCGTCGGCGATGACCTCCAAGAGCCGCAACACCCCGTTCGCGGGGCTGGAGCTGCCCGGCCGGGTCGTCGCGACGTTCCTGCGCGGCGAGCCGACCGTCCTGGAAGGGAAGCTCCAATGAACCCTGCTCTGCTCGTACTGGAAGACGGCAGGGTGTTCCACGGGGTCGCGTACGGGGCCGAAGGGGAGACCTTCGGCGAGATGGTCTTCAACACCGGGATGACCGGCTACCAGGAGACCCTCACCGACCCGTCCTACGCCCGCCAGATCGTGGCCATGACGTCCCCCCACATCGGCAACACCGGCATCAACGCCGAGGACCCGGAGTCCGGCCGCATCCAGGTGGCCGGCTACGTGGTGCGCGAGCCCGCCCGCGTGGCGTCCAACTGGCGCGCCACCGGCTCGCTCGGTTCCGCGCTGCGCGAGCAGGGCGTGGTGGGCATCGCCATCCCCGGCACGCGCGCGCTGACGCGGCACCTGCGCGACAAGGGCGCGATGCGCGCCGGCATCTTCAGCGGGCCGGACGCCCTGGCGGCCGGTGAGGAGGCGCTCGTCCAGCGCGTGCTGCAGAGCCCCTCGATGGAGGGCGCCGACCTCGCGCGGGACGTCTCCACCACCGAGCCGTACGTCGTCGCCGCCCAGGGCGAGAAGCGCTACACGGTCGCGGCCGTCGACCTCGGCATCAAGTCGATGACGCCGTACCGGATGTCCGAGCGGGGCTGCGAGGTGCACGTCCTGCCCGCGACCAGCACCGCCGAGGACATCCTCGCCCTCGACCCCGACGGCGTCTTCTTCTCCAACGGCCCCGGCGACCCCGCCGCCGCCGACTACGCCGTGGCCGCGCTGAAGGGCGTCCTGGACGCCGGCAAGCCGTTCTTCGGCATCTGCTTCGGCAACCAGATCTTCGGCCGCGCGCTGGGCCTCGGCACCTACAAGCTGCGGTTCGGCCACCGGGGCATCAACCAGCCCGTCCAGGACCGGGCGACCGGCAAGGTCGACGTGTCGGCGCACAACCACGGGTTCGCCGTCGACGCCCCCGCCGACGGGCCGTTCGACACGCCCTACGGCCCCGGCGAGGTCAGCCACGTGAACCTCAACGACGGCTGCGTCGAGGGGCTGCGGCTCCTGGAGCGCCCGGCGTTCAGCGTCCAGTACCACCCGGAGGCCGCGGCCGGCCCGCACGACGCGTCCGGCCTCTTCGACCGTTTCTGCGAGCTCATGGAGGCGTCGAAGTAATGCCGCGCCGCGAAGACCTGAAGTCCGTCCTGGTCATCGGCTCCGGGCCGATCGTCATCGGCCAGGCGTGCGAGTTCGACTACTCCGGCACCCAGGCGTGCCGGGTGCTGAAGGCCGAGGGCCTGCGGGTCACGCTGGTCAACAGCAACCCCGCCACGATCATGACCGACCCCGAGTTCGCCGACGCGACCTACGTCGAGCCGATCACCCCCGAGGTCGTCGAGAAGATCATCGCCAAGGAGCGGCCGGACGCGCTGCTGCCCACCCTCGGCGGCCAGACGGCCCTGAACACCGCGATCGCGCTCTACGAGAGCGGCGTCCTGGAGAAGTACGGGGTCGAGCTGATCGGCGCCGACGTGGACGCCATCCAGGCCGGCGAGAACCGCGAGCGGTTCAAGGACGTCGTCGCCAAGGTGGCGCGCGAGCAGGGCCTGAACGCCGAGTCCGCCCGGTCGGTGATCTGCCACACGATGGACGACTGCCTCGCCGCGGCCGGCGAGCTCGGCTACCCCCTCGTCGTGCGGCCCTCGTTCACCATGGGCGGGCGGGGCTCCGGCTTCGCCCACGACGAGGCCGACCTGCGCCGCATCGCCGGGGCGGGGCTCGACGCGTCCCCGACCGGCGAGGTGCTCCTGGAGGAGTCGATCCTCGGCTGGAAGGAGTACGAGCTGGAGGTCATGCGCGACCGCGCCGACAACGTGGTCATCGTGTGCTCCATCGAGAACCTCGACCCGATGGGCGTGCACACCGGCGACTCGATCACCGTCGCGCCCGCGCTCACGCTCACCGACCGCGAGTACCAGAACATGCGGGACGTCGCGATCGCGGTGATCCGCGAGGTCGGCGTCGACACCGGCGGCTGCAACATCCAGTTCGCCGTGCACCCCGGCACCGGCCGGATGATCGTCATCGAGATGAACCCGCGGGTGTCGCGGTCGTCGGCCCTCGCGTCCAAGGCCACCGGCTTCCCCATCGCCAAGATCGCGGCGAAGCTGGCGATCGGGTACACCCTCGACGAGATCCCGAACGACATCACCCGGGAGACGCCCGCGTCGTTCGAGCCCACGCTCGACTACGTCGTGGTGAAGGTGCCCCGGTTCGCGTTCGAGAAGTTCCCCGGCGCCGACGGCACGCTCACCACGCACATGAAGTCCGTGGGCGAGGCCATGGCCATCGGCCGCTGCTTCACCGAGGCGCTGCAGAAGGCGCTGCGGTCGCTGGAGCAGAAGGGCTCGTCGTTCAGCTGGGCCGGCGACGCCGACGCCGCCGAGCTGCTCGAATCGGCCAAGCGCCCGCACGACGGGCGCCTCAGGGACGTCCAGCGCGCGCTCTGGGCCGGGGCGAGCATCACCGACGTGTACCAGGCGACCGGCATCGACCCCTGGTTCCTGGACCAGATCGCGGCCGTCAACGAGGTCGCCGAGGAGATCCGCACCGCCGACGACGCGCTCACCAGGGACAAGCTGCTGCGCGCCAAGCGGCACGGGTTCTCCGACGCGCAGATCGGCGAGCTGCGCGGCCTGTCGGAGGAGGTCGTCCGCGAGCTGCGGCACGCGCTCGGCATCCGCCCCGTCTACCTGACGGTCGACACGTGCGCCGCCGAGTTCGAGGCGCAGACGCCGTACCTGTACTCGGCCTACGACGAGGAGACCGAGGTCCCGCCGGGCACCAAGCCCAAGGTCCTCATCCTGGGCAGCGGGCCCAACCGCATCGGCCAGGGCGTCGAGTTCGACTACTCCTGCGTCCACGCGTCCTTCACGCTGGCCGAGGCCGGCTACGAGACCGTGATGGTCAACTGCAACCCCGAGACGGTCTCCACCGACTACGACACCTCCGACCGGCTGTACTTCGAGCCCCTCACGCTGGAGGACGTCCTGGAGGTCGTCTACGCCGAGCAGCAGTCCGGTGAGGTCGCGGGCGTCATCGTCCAGCTCGGCGGCCAGACGCCCCTGGGCCTAGCCCAGAAGCTGAAGAACGCCGGAGTGCCGATCGTGGGCACCTCCCCGGAGAGCATCCACCTCGCCGAGGAGCGCGGCGCGTTCGGACGGGTCCTGCACAGGGCGGGGCTGCTCGCGCCCAAGCACGGCACCGCCACCTCCTACGAGGAGGCGCGCGAGATCGCCGCCGAGATCGGCTACCCGGTCCTCGTGCGCCCGTCCTACGTGCTCGGCGGGCGCGGCATGGAGATCGTGTACGACGACGCCACGCTGGAGTCGTACATGGCCCGCGCCACTGAGGCGAGCCCCGAGCACCCCGTCCTGGTCGACCGGTTCCTGGACGAGGCCATCGAGATCGACGTGGACGCCCTGTTCGACGGCGAGGAGCTCTACCTCGGCGGCGTGATGGAGCACATCGAGGAGGCCGGGATCCACTCGGGCGACTCGGCGTGCGCGCTGCCGCCCATCACGCTGGGGCACGAGGACATCCGCCGCATCCGGGAGTCGACGGAGGCGCTCGCGCGCGGCGTCGGCGTCCGCGGGCTCATGAACGTCCAGTACGCGCTCTCCGCGGGCGTCCTGTACGTGCTGGAGGCCAACCCCCGCGCGTCCCGGACCGTCCCGTTCGTCTCCAAGGCGACGGCCGTGCCGCTCGCCAAGGCGGCGGCGCGCGTCATGATGGGCGCCACCATCGCCGAGCTGCGCGCCGAGGGCATGCTGCCGGAGAGCGGCGACGGCGGGACCCTGCCGCTGGACGCGCCGATCGCGGTGAAGGAGGCCGTCCTCCCGTTCGACCGGTTCCGCAACGCCAGCGGGCAGGGCGTCGACACCGTGCTCGGCCCCGAGATGCGCTCGACCGGCGAGGTCATGGGCATCGACGAGGTGTTCGGCACCGCGTTCGCCAAGTCGCAGCAGGCCGCCTACGGATCGCTGCCGACCAAGGGCCGCGCGTTCGTGTCCGTGGCCAACCGCGACAAACGGCACATGGTGTTCCCGGTGAAGCGGCTCGCTGACCTGGGCTTTGAGATTCTTGCCACGGAGGGGACCGCGGAGGTCCTGCGCCGCAACGGCGTGCGTGCCAAGATCGTGCGCAAGCACAGCGACGGCCCCGGCCCGGCCGGCGAGCCCACGATCGTGCGGCGCGTCCTGGACGGCGAGGTCGACCTCATCGTCAACACGCCCTTCGGCAGCCCCGGCCAGTCCGGGCCGCGGCTCGACGGCTACGAGATCCGCACCGCGGCCGTGCTGAGGGGCGTACCGTGCGTGACGACCGTGCAGGGCCTCGGGGCGGCCGTGCAGGGCATCGAGGCCGTCGCCGGCGGCCTGGTCGGCGTTCGCTCCCTCCAGGAGCACGCCGCGCGGATCGGCGGCGCCCGCGGCCGCGCGGCGCGGCGCCCGGACGGCGGTGCGGGCTCCGACGGCGCCGCGGGCTCTGACGGCGGTGCGGGTTCGGGCGGCGGCGTGCCGCCCGCGTGACGACGCGCCGGGCGGGCCGGGCGGCGGCAGCCTCCGCCCGGCCCGCCCGGCGCACGACGAGAAGAGGGAGACGGGTGTCCGACACGCCGGTGCAGACGTCGGCGACGGTCCTGACGGTCCGCCAGGTGCAGGACTACCACGCGATGACGCTGGTGGCCCCGGCCATCGCCGAGCGGTTCCGGCCCGGCCAGTTCGTGGCGCTCGCCGTCGGCGGCGAGCACACGTCCCGCCTGGTCCGCCGCTGCTTCGGCGTCCACGAGGTCAAGTCCGACTACGGCGGCACCGTCGAGCTGGTGTTCGCCGACACCGAGCCCGGCACCGGCTGGCTCGCCGGCCGCCGCTCCCGCGACCAGATCGACCTCGTCGGCCCGCTCGGCCGCCCGTTCCGGCTGCCCCGCGACCCCGTGACCTGCCTGCTGGTCGCCGGCGGGCCGGGCGGCGCGGCCGTGTTCGCGCTCGCCGACACCCTGCTGCGGCGCGGCTGCCAGGTGCACTTCGTGCTCGGCGGGCCGTCCGCCCGGCAGGTGTTCGGCTCCCGGATGGCGCAGCGGATCGGCGACAGCTCCACCGTCGCCACCGAGGACGGCTCGATGGGGGAGAAGGGCACCGTCCGCGACGTGCTGCCCCGCGTCATCGAGGAGACCGGCGCGGACGTCGTCTACGGCTGCGGCCCGACGAGCCTGCTGCGCTCGGTCACCCAGGTCGCCGGCGACTTCGGCCTCCCCTCCCAGGTGTCGGTCGAGGAGTTCCTGCAGCAGACGGGCGCGTGCGGCATCGGCGTGTGCATGACGTGCATGCTCCCCGTCCACGGCGACGACGGCGTGACCCGCATGGTCCGCGCCTGCGCCGACGGGCCCGTCCTGCGCGGCGACCGGGTCCGGTGGGGCGACCTCGGCACCATCCCGTTCGACGCGCTCGGCGCGCCGCGCGTCCTGAACGTCACCGAGGGGGGCTCGCAATGAGCGACAGGGTCAGGACCGCACTCGGGCCCCTGGAGCTGCCCAACCCCGTCATGACGGCCGCCGGGTGCGGCGGGACGGGGCGGGAGCTCGCCCAGTTCTTCGACATCTCCCGCCTTGGCGCGTTCGTCACCACGTCCGTCATGCCGCAAGCGCGCGCGGGACGTCCCACGCCGCGCGTGACCGAGACGCCCAGCGGCCTCCTCACCGCCATGGGCCTCCCAGGCCCCGGCGTGGAGACGTTCCTCGAACGCGACCTCCCGTGGCTCATCGAGCAGGACGCCCGCACGATCGTGTCCGTGGCGGGCAACAGCGTCGAGGAGTACGGCGAGATGGCCCGCCGCCTGCGGGGCGTCCCCGGCGTCGCCGCGATCGAGGTCAACGTCGCCTGCCGCAACGCCGAGGACCGCGGGCGCGTGTTCGGCTGGCACCCGGCCGCCGCGGCGTCCGTCGTCCGGGCCGTCCGCGACCACGCCCGGCCCGGCGTCCCGGTCTTCGCCAAGCTCGCCCCGGACGTCACCGACATCGTCACGATCGCGCTCGCCTGCGCGGACGCGGGCGCCGACGGCCTCACCCTGATCAACACCATGGACGCCATGGCGATCGACACCGGGACGCTCCGGCCCGCCCTCACCGGCGTGTCGGGCGGCCTGTCCGGGCCCGCGGTCCGGCCCATCGCGGTCCGCTGCGTCTACCAGGTGCACGCCGCGCTGCCCAGCACCCCCATCATCGGCGTCGGCGGCATCGCCACCGGCCTGGACGCCCTGGAGTTCATCCTCGCCGGCGCCTCCGCCGTGGCCGTCGGCACCGCCGTGTTCCACGACCCCCTGGCCGGCCCCCGCGTCCTGCGCGAGCTGGAGGAGGCGCTCGCGGCCCGCCGCATCGGCCGCCTCGCCGACGCCGTCGGGCTCGCGCACAAGCCCGCCGGGTACGTGCCGCCCCAGGTGCGCCCGCAAGAGCCCGAGAAGGAGAAACTGTGACCGCCCCCATCGCCGTCGCGCTGGACGCGCCCGATCTGGAGACGGCCGCGCGCTGGGCCACCCTGGTCACGCCGCACGTCTCCACCGTCAAGGTGGGCCTGGAGCTCTACCTGCGGTACGGGCCGGACGTCATCGCCAGCGTCCGCGGCGCGAGCCGCGTGCAGGTCTTCCTCGACCTCAAGCTCCACGACATCCCCGCGACGGTCCGCGGCGCCGCCCGCGCCGTGGCGCGGCTCAAGCCGTCCTACCTGACCGTGCACGCCGCCGGCGGGCCCGCGATGATCCGCGCGGCGGTCGAGGCCGCCCCCAGCACGTCGATCGCCGCGGTGACGGTCCTGACGTCGCTGGGCGACGCCGACCTCGCCGCGCTGGGCCTGTCCGGGCCCGCGCCGGACGCCGTCCGCCGGCTCGCCGCGCTCGCGGTCGAGGCGGGCGCGCAGGCCCTGGTCTGCTCCCCGCAGGAGGCCGCGGCGGTCCGCGCCGAGGTCGGCCCCGGCATCACGCTGATCACTCCGGGTGTCCGCCCGGCCGGCGCCGCCACCCAGGACCAGGCCCGCGTGGCGACCCCGGAGGAGGCCCTGGCCGCGGGCGCCGACCTGCTGGTCATCGGCCGCCCCATCACCGGCGCCCCCGACCCCGGCGCCGCCGCGGCGGCCATCGCGGCCGCGCTGCGGCGCACCTCCGCCGACGTCCGCTGACGTCCGCCGATACGGCGCGCCGCGCCGATTGCGGTGACCGCGGACGCATGAGCAGAACTGCATTCCGCGAAAGTTTCGAGGCGTTCTCAGCCGGGTGGGATCGCGCATTGTGGTTTTAGTCGCATGCGAATGGCGGGGACGGAGTGTTCGCATTGCGAGTACGTGCCGAACGAGGAACTCGTTCACGCGGAGTGGCGATTCACCGGGCGGGAAGCCCCCGGCGGGTCGTCCGGTCGTTCCGCGTCCATGTGGGCGCCCTGGCGGCGGGCGGGGAGCTGAGTGGGGTGGCGCGGCCCTCCGAGCGGGAGACGATCTTGGCGGGGTCGGGTGTTGTCGAGGATGACAGTAACGGTGCCGCCGCGACGTGCGGAACGTCCCGGCGTGACGAGAGTCACTCGGTCGGGATCGGTTGTGGGAGACCTCACAGGGGGCGGCGGAGGGCGGTCGCGGACGCCCGCCGGGCGGGCCGGCGGAGCGCGGCGGGACGGCCCCGAGGGGGCCCGAACCGCTGCGACATAAGGGTACCGAGTGCCGCATTTGGGGTCAGATTGGGGGGATTTTCACGATCATGCGAAAGTCCCAGCAAGGCGCGGGGATGGACCGCGGACCCCTCCAGATTGGGTACACTCTGTATTCAGGACACTCCGGGGAGTGATTTTCGTGAATTTGTGGTGGGCTAAACGGCACTTCACGTTGCCTTATGGGCGGTGAACTCGCTAGTTTCCCAACCCGTCCGACTCCGTCGAGTGGAAACCTGAGGTGACCCGGCGTGGCTCTTCCGCCCCTAACCCCCGAACAGCGCGCCGCAGCCCTGGAGAAGGCTGCCAAGGCTCGCAAGGAGCGGGCCGAGGTTAAGAACCGGCTCAAGCACGGGGGAACCTCGCTCGCCGAGGTTCTCAAAGAGGGTCAGTCCGACGACGTCATCGGAAAGATGAAGGTGTCGGCCCTCCTGGAATCACTGCCCGGTGTGGGCAAGGTCCGTGCGAAGCAGATCATGGAGCGCCTGGGCATCGCCGAGTCCCGCCGTGTGCGGGGCCTCGGCGCCAACCAGCGTGCCTCCCTGGAGCGTGAGTTCGGCGGAAGTGCGAACCGCTGACGCGCGACTCACGGGCGGGCGCGGCGGTCAGGCCGCCGCGGCCGGCCCGGGGCGACCCGGCGCCGGCTCCATCCCGTCCGGCTCCGGCGCACCCATTCCTGCGCCGGAAGGCTCCAGCACGCATGGCCCGCTCGCGCGGCGGCTGACGGTCCTCTCCGGGCCGTCGGGCGTCGGCAAGAGCACGGTCGTCGCCGAGATCCGGCGCTCGCACCCGCAGGTGTGGCTGTCGGTCTCGGTGACCACCCGGGCCCCCCGCCCGGGTGAGACCGATGGTGTGCAGTACTTCTTCGTCGACGACGCCGGTTTCGACCGGCTCGTCGCCGAGGGGGAGCTCCTCGAATGGGCCGAGTTCGCGGGGAACCGCTACGGCACCCCGCGCCGGCCCGTCGAGGAGCGCCTCGCGCGCGGCGAACCGGTGCTCCTGGAGATCGACCTGCAGGGCGCCCGGCAGGTCCGCCGGTCCATGGCGCAGGCGCGGCTGGTCTTCCTCGCGCCGCCGAGCTGGGAGGAGCTGGTCCGCCGGCTCACCGGCCGCGGCACCGAGCCGCCGGACGTCATCGAGCGCCGCCTCGACGCGGCCCGCGTGGAGCTCGCCGCCGAGAAGGAGTTCGATGTGACGCTCGTCAACACGTCCGTCCAGGACGTGTGCGATGAGCTGCTAACCTTGATGGCTGTTCGGTAAGCGACCTACCAGTGGAAGGCCACCGAGTGGCAGCCAGCAACGAGGGCATCACCAACCCGTCGATCGACGAGCTCCTGGAGGTCGTCGACACCAAGTACGGCCTCGTGAGCATCGCGGCCAAGCGCGCCCGGCAGATCAACGCCTACTACGCCCAGCTGGGCGAGGGCCTGCTGGAGTACGTCGGCCCGCTCGTCGAGACCCAGGTGCAGGAGAAGCCGCTGTCGATCGCGCTCCGCGAGACGCGCGAGGGCCTCCTGAACGCCGAGCCCATCGAGGGCTAGCGGACCCGTGGCCGCCGATGCCGCCCGTCGGCGTCGCGGCGCGGCCGCCTCCGCCGCCGCCCGCAGGGCCCGCCGGGGGGCACCGGACCCCCGCCGCAGGCGCTCCGGGCGCGCGATGGGATCGTGACTGCATGACCTCCCGAAAGCCGCGCGTCGTCCTCGGCGTGAGCGCGGGCATCGCCGCGTACAAGGTGTGCGAGCTGCTGCGGCGGCTCACCGAGTCCGGCCACGACGTCACCGTGGTCCCGACCGCCGGCGCCCTGCGGTTCGTCGGCGAGCCCACCTGGGCCGCCCTGTCGGGCAACCCGGTGTCCCCGCAGGTCTGGGACGGCGTCGCCGAGGTGCCGCACGTCCGGCTCGGCCAGGGCGCCGACCTGGTGTTCGTCGCGCCCGCCACCGCCGACCTGCTCGCGCGGGCCGCGCAGGGCCTGGCCGACGACCTGCTCACCAACACCCTGCTCACCGCCCGCTGCCCGGTCGTGTTCGCGCCCGCGATGCACACCGAGATGTGGGAGCACCCCGCGACCCGCGCCAACGTGGCGACGCTGCGGTCCCGGGGCGCGATCGTGGTGGAGCCCGCGTCCGGGCGGCTCACCGGCAAGGACACCGGCCCCGGCCGGCTGCCCGACCCGGCCGAGCTGTTCGAGGTCGCGCGGCACGTGCTGGCCCGCGGCGCCGGCGGCCGCGACCTGGCCGGGCGGCGCATCGTGGTCTCCGCGGGCGGCACCCGGGAGCCGATCGACCCCGTCCGCTTCATCGGGAACCGTTCGTCCGGCCTGCAGGGCTACGCGCTCGCCCGCACCGCCGTCGCGCGCGGTGCCCGCGTGACGCTCGTCGCGGCGAACGTCGCCCTGCCCGACCCCGCGGGCGCCGAGGTCGTCGCCGTCGGAACGGCGGAGGAGATGCACAAGGCCGTCATCGCGGCCGCCGCCGACGCGGACGCGGTCGTGATGGCCGCCGCCGTCGCCGACTTCCGGCCGGCCGGCTACCGGGGCTCGAAGATCAAGAAGGCGGAGGGCGCGGAGCCGGAGCCGATCCGGCTCGTCAAGAACCCCGACATCCTGGCCGAGCTCGGGCGCGAGCGCCGCCCCGGGCAGGTGATCGTGGGCTTCGCCGCCGAGACCGACGACGTCCTCGCCAACGGCCGCGCCAAGCTCGCCCGCAAGGGCAGCGACCTGCTCGTCGTCAACCAGGTCGGCGAGAACCTGACCTTCGGGCGCCCCGACAACGAGGCGGTGATCCTCGGCGCGGACGGCTCGCACACCGAGGTGCCGCGCGGTGCGAAGGACGCCCTCGCCGAGGTCGTCTGGGACCTCGTCGCCGCCCGCCTGGACCCGTTGCCCGCGGATTGATCGGAGGCCGCCCGGCTCGACCGAGTCACTACCGGCGCCCGAGGGTGATCCGGCTAGACTGCGGGCCTACCACTTGGACACCGCCCACTTGGACAACGCGCGGGGGACGTCCCCGCCGAACTCGATGACATATCCGTCCTGCGACGTCAGTCAGCAGCCGCTGCAAGGAGTTCACGTACGTGTCTCGCCGCCTGTTCACCTCCGAGTCAGTGACCGAAGGACACCCGGACAAGATCGCGGACCAGATCAGCGACGCGATCCTCGACTCGATGCTCAAGGACGACCCGAAGAGCCGGGTCGCCGTCGAGACGTTGATCACGACCGGCCAGGTGCACGTGGCCGGTGAGGTCACCACCGAGACCTATGTGGACATCCCCGGCGTGATCCGGGAGAAGATCCTCGAGATCGGCTACGACTCGTCCAAGAAGGGCTTCGACGGGCACTCCTGCGGCGTGTCGGTGTCCATCGGCGCGCAGTCGCCCGACATCGCGCAGGGCGTCGACGACGCCTACGAGACCCGCGAGGGCGAGGGCGTCGACGACCTGGACCGGCAGGGCGCCGGCGACCAGGGCCTGATGTTCGGCTACGCCACCAGCGAGACGCCCGAGCTGATGCCGCTGCCGATCACGCTGGCGCACCGGCTCGCGCAGCGGCTGTCGGCGGTCCGCAAGAGCGGCGACGTCCCCTACCTGCGCCCGGACGGCAAGACCCAGGTGACCATCGAGTACGACGGCGACCGCGGCGTCCGCCTCGACACCGTCGTGGTGTCCAGCCAGCACGCTCCCGACATCGACCTGAAGGAGCTGCTCGCCCCGGACGTGAAGGAGCACGTGGTCGACCCGGTGCTCGCCCAGTTCGACCTCGACACCGACGGGTACCGGCTGCTGGTCAACCCGACCGGCCGCTTCGAGATCGGCGGCCCGATGGGCGACGCCGGCCTCACCGGCCGCAAGATCATCGTCGACACCTACGGCGGCATGGCCCGGCACGGCGGCGGCGCGTTCTCCGGCAAGGACCCGTCCAAGGTCGACCGGTCCGCCGCGTACGCGATGCGCTGGGTCGCCAAGAACATCGTCGCCGCGCAGCTCGCCGACCGCGCCGAGGTGCAGGTCGCGTACGCGATCGGCAAGGCGCACCCGGTCGGGGTGTTCGTGGAGACGTTCGGCACCGAGAAGGTCGCCCCCGAGAAGATCGAGAAGGCCGTCGACGAGGTGTTCGACCTGCGTCCGGCCGCGATCGTCCGCGACCTGGACCTGCTCCGCCCGATCTACTCGCAGACCGCCGCCTACGGCCACTTCGGCCGGTCGGAGCCCGACTTCTCCTGGGAGTCGACCGACCGCGCCAAGGACCTGGCCTCCGCCGCGGGTCTCTGATCCGGCACGCGAAGAGGGCCCCGGGGCGTCCCCGGGGCCCTCTTCGCGTGCTCGGTCAGGAGGGGCAGTGGTTGCCGCGGTGCAGGCCGTAGCGGGCCGCGATGGTGTAGCGGCCGGGCTCCCGGGCCGTCAGCCGCACGAAGTCGCCCTCGCGGGCCAGGCAGGCGTCCCCGCCCGTGGCGCTCAGCCAGGGCGACCAGGAGACCCGCATGAGCACGGACCCCTTGGACGGCATGTCGACGACGAGTTCGCCCGCGGTGAGTTCGTGGACGGACGCGGGGCGGTCGACCAGCGGTGTCGGGGCGGCGACGCGGAACAGGCGCCAGTGCTCGTCCCGCCAGACCTCCGTCAGGTACGGCTGGCCCTTCTCCACCAGGGCGGCCTCTTCCTGCGCGGACCAGTCGACCTCCTGCTCGGGCAGGACGACGTACTGCACGGACCACTCGTGCAGCCAGTCTCGGTAGGAGTCGGCCGTCAGCGCGCCGTCCTCGTAGAACAGCTTGTGGCGCTCGGCGTCGACCTGGCGGTTCCAGCCGCGCGCCAGCACGAAGTGGCGGCTGAGGCCGGCCGACTCCCAGTGGGAGCGCAGCGGCACGACCTCGATGCGGGCCTTGCCGGCGCCGAGGGCGTCGAGTTCGGCGACGAGGCCGCGCGCGTGCGCGGCGGCGGCCGCCGCGGGCTCGGTGTGGATCAGGTCGTCGACGGGCTTCACGACCTGCCAGGACGCCGTGACGATGAACGCCAGTGACAGCACCGCGATGCGGACCCGGCCGTGCGCGCGCGCCACCGCCGACAGCAGGAACATGCCGCCGAACAGCAGCGCCAGGCGCTCGACGTTGCTGCCGACGGGGGAGGGGATCAGCCAGGTCAGCAGGATCCCGGCCAGGTAGACGCCGGCGCCGACGCGCACGAACGTCCAGCTCTTCGGGGCGCAGAGCAGGATCGCGATGACGCTGGTGATGGCGGGCAGCACGATGGCGGTGAGCGAGATCGGCTGGACGCCGCTGAAGGGGAACAGCAGGCTCGTCGTCCCCACCACGACGGGGAGGCCGACGGCGAGGCAGACGCCCGCGCGGCGGCGCCCGGTCAGGAACAGCGCGGCGGCCAGCACCAGCAGGAACAGCCCGGCGACGGGGCTCGCGAGGGAGGCCAGGACGCCGAGGCCCACCATGCCGCCGGCGCGCAGGGCGGGAGTGCCGCGCCGAGTGAACGCCACGATCGTCGCCATGAGCGCGAACAGCAGCCCCAGGCCGAAGGTGACGCGCCCAGAGGCGGTGTTGCACGACAGCGCGAACGCGGCCCACAGGGAGGCGGGCAGTGCCACCGGGGCCCGGAACTTCTTGAGCAGGTACGCGGTCAGGGTCGCCGACAGCGTGCCCGTCACCACCGCGACCGTGCGGATGCCGAACAGCGCCATCAGGTACGGCGACAGGACGCTGTAGGACACCGGGTGCATCCCGCCGTACCAGGCGAAGCTGTAGGCGGCGCCGGGGTGCTTCCAGGCGAAGTCGGTCCACGCGGCCTGGGCCGCGAGGTCGCCCCCCTCGGTCGCCAGGGCGAGCGCCCAGACCAGGTGGAGGACCGCGGCGGCGGCCGTGGCCGCCACCACCGGGTGGCGTGCCCGCCTCTTCCACTTCTTCCAGTCGGGCCGGGAAAGTGCGGGACGGCGCGGCGATCCAGGCGGGACCGGGGCGTCCGCCCGCTCTCGAGTATGCGCTGTGGTCACTTCGCCTGCACGGGCTCGTCGGACGGCGGGGGCGCGGAG
>NZ_VCKZ01000621.1 GCF_005889745.1 Actinomadura geliboluensis | reverse complement strand
CCGGTCGACTTCGTCGGCGAGGTCGTGCGCGAGCTGCCCGAGACGCTGCGCAACACCCTCGCCGGGGGCCTGTACGCGCTGCTGCGCCACCCCGCCGAGTACGTCCGGCTCCAGGAGGAGCAGCACGACGACACGCTCGTCGACAGCGCCGTCGAGGAGATGCTGCGCTGGTGGACGCCGGTGCTCCAGGTGTGGCGGACGGTCCTGCGCGGGACGACCGTCGGCGGCGTGCCGCTGCTGCCCGGCGAGCAGGTGGCGCTGTGGCTGGTCTCCGCCAACCACGACGGCGAGAAGTTCCCCGACCCCGGCCGGTTCGCCCCGGACCGGTTCGTCCAGTCCCCGCGGCCGCACCTGTGCTTCGGGTTCGGGCACCGCGCCTGCCTGGGCGCGCGGCTGGCGCGGGTGCACCTGCGCGCCATGCTCGTCGCGCTGCTCGAACGCCCGGGGCTGCCGCGGCTGGCGGGCGAGCCGGTGCCGCTGCGGTCCAGCGCCCGGCACGGCTTCGCCCATCTGCCGGTCCGCTGGACCGCCTGATCCCTCGGTGGCGCCTGATCCCTCCGGTGGCGCCCGGTCCCTCCAGGTACCTCCCGAGGAGTACCGGCGCGCACTCCCCGCGGCCGACGTGCCGCCTGACCTCGATGACTTACCGTGCAGGCATGAGCACCTCACCGCCGCACCCGCCGGGCCACACCGGCTGGCCGCGTCCGGGCACGTGGCCGGTCTGGATGGTCCCGGCCCTGGTCGCCCTCATCCAGGTCGCCGGGTCGCTCGGCGCGCAGCGCGGCGGCCCGGCCGGCGGCGAGCGGTCCGGCGGCCCGCCCTGGGAGCACGGCGGCGGGACGTCCGAGCTGGGGCACACCGACCTGGACGCGCTCGGCTTCGCGCTGCTGCTCGGCGGCCCGGCGCTCCTGCTGCTGCGGCGCCGCAACCCGGTGTTCACGGTGTGCGCGGTCGCGGCCGTGACCGCGCTGTACTTCCTGCGCGCCTACACCTACGGCCCGGCGCCGCTCGCGCTGGCCGTCGCGATGATCGCCGCGATCACCGCCGGGCACCGGCTGCTGACCTGGGCCGGGACGGGCATCGGGCTCGCCGCGTTCTTCTCCCTCACCGCGCTGATCGGCGTGCCGGCCGCCGAACGCGGGCAGGACGGGCCGTTCCCGGTGGAGGAGCCGACGCTCGGCGGGTCGAGCTTCGTCGTCGGCTGGGCGCTGGTGGTGCTGATCGGCGGCGAGCTCATCCGGATGCGGGCGCAGCGGGCCGCGGAGACCGCCCGGACGCGGGCCGAGGAGGAGCGCCGCCAGGCCAGCGAGGAGCGGCTGCGGATGGCCCGCGAGCTGCACGACGTCCTGGCGCACAACATCTCGATGATCAACGTGCAGGCGGGGGTGGCGCTGCACCTCATCGACCAGAACCCCGAGCAGGCGCGGACGGCGCTCGCCGCGATCAAGGACGCGAGCAAGGAGGCGCTCACCGAGATGCGCGGCGTGATCGGCGCGCTGCGCTCGGAGGGCGAGACCGCGCCGCGCGCGCCCACCGCCGGGCTGGACCGGCTGGACGACCTGCTCGACCGGGCGCGGTCCGCCGGGCTCGCGGTCGACGCCGAGATCACCGGGGACCGGCGGCCGCTGCACGCGAACACCGACCTCGCGGCGTTCCGGATCGTCCAGGAGGCGCTGACGAACGTGACCCGGCATGCCGGTCCCGGGCCGGTGACGGCGCGGGTCCGGATCGCCTACGGTGAACACGAGATCGTGGTCCGGGTCGAGGACGACGGGCGGGGCGCGCCCCTGCTGGACGACCGGCCCGGCGGCAGCGGCCTGCGCGGGATGCGCGAGCGCGCCGCCGCGCTCGGCGGGACGTTCGACGCGGGGCCGCGGCCGGGCGGCGGGTTCCGGGTGCGGGCCGGGCTTCCCCTGCGGGAGGGCGACGTGGACGAGGACGGCGCGGACGACGGCGCGGGCGGCGGCGGGCCCGGAGGGAGTGTGCGGTGATCAAGGTGATGCTGGCCGACGACCAGGTGCTCGTCCGGGCCGGGTTCCGCGCGCTGCTGGACGCGCAGCCGGGCATCGAGGTGGTCGGCGAGGCGAGCGACGGCGAGGAGGCGGTCGCGGGGGCGCGCCGGCTGCGGCCCGACGTCATCCTGATGGACATCCGCATGCCGGGCCTGGACGGGCTCGCGGCGACCCGCCGGATCGCCGCCGACGAGCGGCTCGACGGCGTGAAGATCGTGATCTTGACCACGTTCGAGCTGGACGAGTACGTGTTCGAGGCGCTGCGCGGCGGCGCGAGCGGGTTCCTGGTGAAGGACACCGAGCCGGTGGAGCTGATCCACGCCGTCCGGGCCGTCGCCGCAGGGGACGCGCTGCTGTCGCCGAGCGTGACCCGGCGGCTGATCGCCGAGTTCGCCGCGCGGGCCAAGGAGCCCGCGCCGTCGCCGCGGCTGAACGCCCTGACCGACCGGGAGCGCGAGGTCATGGCGCTCGTCGGGGAGGGGCTGTCCAACGAGGAGATCGCGGCCCGCCTGGTGGTGAGCCCGGCGACCGCGAAGACGCACGTCAGCCGCACGATGGTGAAGCTCGGCGCCCGCGACCGGGCGCAACTGGTGGTGTTCGCGTACGAGTCGGGGTTGGTCAAACCCGGCTGGCTGCCATAGAAATTTACTCTGCATCGATTCACTGTTGCCGTCGGCGGGAGCATGACAGGCTGGACGGCACAGGCCACCACCGACGTTGAGGAGTCCAGTGCCGAACGACACGAGGATCCTGGCCGTCGACGACCGTGAGGAGAATCTGACCGCCCTCGCGGCCGTGCTCGACGCGCTGCCGGTGGAGGTCGTGCCCGTCACGTCCGGGCAGGCGGCCCTGAAGGAACTCCTCAACGAGGACTTCGCGCTCATCCTGCTGGACGTCGTCATGCCGGAGATGGACGGTTTCGAGACGGCCGAGCACATCAAGTCCCGGCCGCGCACCCGCGACATTCCGATCATCTTCCTGACCGCGGGCGGCGGCGCCGGGGAGCAGGCGTACCGGGGCTACGCGGCCGGCGCCGTCGACTACCTGACCAAGCCGTTCGACCCGTGGCTGCTGCGCGCGAAGGTGTCGGTGTTCGTCGACCTGCACCGCCGCAACCTGGAGCTCAAGCAGCAGGCGCGGCTGCTGCGCAGCACGCTCGGCGGCGACGACGCCGAGAGCGCCCTCGCGGGCTGCGAGCGGCTGCTGGCGGCGCTGGACGAGCGGCTCGCCAAGGTGGAGGGCGACCTCGTCCAGGTGCGGGCGGCCGGCGACGGCCCGGTGGACGCCCTCGAACGGCACGTCCGCGAGCTGCGCCTCGCCGTGGACGCCTTCTCGGCGGGAAGCTGACCCGCCGGTCTCTCCCCTCCCCCCGCTTTCGGGACCTTCGGCCCGCAGACTCCGGGATCTTCGGCCCGTGACGATCACGCTTGGTAGTTGATAGTGGTTGATCCTCACCGGCTCTATTGACAGCGAGTTCAAGAGCTTTCGCAGGTAAAGGACCGGATCCTTTACCTTCGGGGGTCCTGCCGGCGATTGCCGCAAGTAAGTACTTGGTAGTAACTTGCACTCACCGTCACGAGATCGACCGGTGCCGCCGGGACCC
>NZ_VCKZ01000620.1 GCF_005889745.1 Actinomadura geliboluensis | reverse complement strand
GCGATCTCCAAGTACAACGCCCGCGGCCCGGCCATCGACCGAACCACCTACCAGGCCACCATCGCCATCGACATCCTCACCCCGACCAACTCGACAACAGCCGAAGACCCTTAACTTCCCGGCATTGGGACTAGCCGGGGGCCGCGCGTCGGCCCGTGGGCCATTCGAGACGGGTGAGACTTTGCGCGGGCACGCCGCGATGATCTCGGCGCGGACGCGGCGCGGGAACTGGCGCTCGCCAGGGGTCCGGTGGTCATATGACGGCGAGTCCCCGCCGACGTCCCCGCACGGCCGCCGCGCACCACAGGCCGGGGGAGTGACGGTGCTGGTTCGCGGGTACGTCCGGGTCTTCGGACGGGTGCGTCCCACCGGCCCGCGCGTTGCGGGGTGAACGGTGTGCCGCCGCCCCCGGCAGCGGCTATGGTCTAGACCAATGGCGGCGCGCCGGGACGCCCGGACGCGCCGGCACCGTGGCCGTATGTTCGGGCCTGTGAATCGAGGGAGGAGCCCGGTGGCGGGAGAAGGAGACGGCATGCGCGTCGGAGTGCTGACCGGAGGCGGGGACTGCCCCGGACTGAACGCGGTGATCCGCGCGGTCGTCCGGAAGGGCGTGCAGGTCTTCGGCTACGAGTTCGTGGGCTTCCGGGCCGGCTGGCGCGGGCCCCTCGAAGGCGACACCGTGGCCCTCGACGTCCAGGCCGTGCGCGGGATCCTGCCGCGCGGCGGCACGATCCTCGGCTCGTCCCGGACCAACCCGGTCAAGGTCGAGGGCGGCATCGAGCGGATCAAGGACAACCTCGCCGGCCTCGGCGTGGACGCCCTGATCGCCATCGGCGGCGAGGACACCCTCGGCGTCGCGCGCGAACTGTACGCCAACGGCGTCAACGTCGTCGGCGTCCCGAAGACGATCGACAACGACCTGAACGCGACCGACTACACGTTCGGGTTCGACACCGCCGTCAACATCGGCATGGAGGCCGTCGACCGGCTGCACACCACCGCCGAGAGCCACCACCGCGCGCTGATCTGCGAGGTCATGGGCCGGCACGCGGGCTGGATAGCGCTGCACGTCGGCATGGCCGCCGGCGCCAACGTCATCCTCATCCCCGAGCGGCCCTTCGACATCGAGAAGGTCTGCCAGTACGTGGAGAGCCGGTTCAAGACCCGGTACGCGCCGATCATCGTCGTGTCCGAGGGCGCCCACCCGGTCGACGGGCAGATGCAGCTGCAGACCGGCGAGCGGGACGCGTTCGGGCACGTCCGGCTCGGCGGCATCGGCCAGGCCCTCGCCGACGAGATCGAGAAGCGCACCGGCAAGGAGGCCCGCGCCACCGTGCTCGGGCACATCCAGCGCGGCGGCACCCCCACCGCGTTCGACCGCGTCCTCGCCACCCGCTTCGGCCTCCAGGCCATCGACGCCGTCAAGGACGGCGACTTCGGCAAGATGGTCGCGCTCCAGGGCACCGACATCGTCCGCGTCGGACTGGACGAGGCGACCAAGGAGCTGAAGACCGTCCCGCTCGAGCGCTACGCCGAGGCCGAGGTCTTCTTCGGCTGATCCGGTCCTCCTGGCGGGAACACGTTTTCCAGGTCGCGGTGTTGCCCACTGTGGGCCACACTAGAAGCCCACCCCTAGACCTGCTCCCGCCAGGAGGATCACGCATGACCACGCTCGACACCGCGCCGGCGGACGTCCGGGAGCAGTCGCCGGTCGACGGCGAGCCGTGCGTGCTGCTCAAACTGGGCGAGGTCGTCCTCAAGGGCAAGAACCGCGAACTGTTCGAGCGCCGCCTCGCCGACAACGTGCGGCTGGCCGTCCGGCCGATCGCCCGCGTCGACGTCGTCCGCCGCCACGGCGTGTTCATCATCCGCAAGCACGACGCCGACCTGGCCACCATGGAACGCGTCGCGCAGCGGGTGACCGACGTCATGGGCATCGTGTGGGCGCACCGCGCCTGGCGGGTCGGCAAGGACCTCGCCAGCGTCGAGCGCGCCGCCCTCGAACTCATGGACGGCCGCACCGGCACCTTCGCCGTCCGGTCCCGGCGCCGCGACAAGCGCTTCCCGATGACCTCCACCGAGCTCGACCGGCACATCGGCGGGCTCGTCGCCGAGCGCTACGGCCAGCCCGTCAAGCTCAAGGACCCCGAGCACACCCTGTCCATCGAGGTCGACCGCGACGAGGTGTTCGTCTACTCCGGCGGGCTGCCCGGCCAGGGCGGCCTCCCCGTCGGGATGAGCGGCCGCGCCCTCGTGCTGATGTCCGGCGGCATCGACTCGCCCGTCGCCGCCTACCGCATGATGCGCCGCGGCCTGCGCGTCGACTACCTGCACTTCTCCGGCATGCCGTTCACCGGCCCCGAGTCGATCTACAAGGCGTACGCGCTGGTCCGCGAGCTGGACAAGTTCCAGGGCGGGTCCCGGCTGTTCGTCGTCCCGTTCGGCAAGGCGCAGCAGCAGATCAAGTCGTCCGGCGCGGACCGGCTCGCCGTGATCGCGCAGCGCCGGCTGATGCTGCGCACCGGCGAGGTCCTCGCCCGCCGGCTGCGCGGCGGCGCGCTGATCACCGGCGACGCGCTCGGCCAGGTGTCCAGCCAGACGCTCACCAACATCACCGCGCTGGACGACGCCGTGGAGCTGCCGATCCTGCGGCCCCTCGTCGGCATGGACAAGAGCGAGATCATGGACCAGGCGCGCCGCATCCGCACCCTGTCGATCTCCGAGCTGCCCGACGAGGACTGCTGCACCATGCTCGCGCCCCGCCGCGCCGAGACCAAGGCCAAGATCGACGACCTCCGCCGCATCGAGAAGCGCCTCGACGTCGACGAACTCGCCGACCACCTCGCCGAATCCGTCCAGGAGCACCGCCCGGTCTACGGCGACACCTCCACCTGACCCGCGCCCCTCAGCGTTTCATCGTGGGGGGCAACCCCCCACACCCCCCGCAAAAGCGGACCGCCCGGCTCCCTACGTTCCGCTGGCGCTCCACTCCGGTCACCGGGCGGTCGCAGCCGAGAGTTCCTCGGCGAAGGCGAGGACCTGGGTGACGGCGTCCGCGCCGTCGGCCGCCTCGCTGACCCGCAGGGACAGGTCGTCGGCGGTGACGCTGCCGGTGTAGCCGTGGTCGGCCTCGCAGTTCTCGTCGCCGCAGGTGGCGGGTTCGAGGTCGATGTGGGCGATCGCGCCCCAGCCGATGGTCAGCACGACCTCGGTGGGCGGGACGCCCGGCACGTAGGACGCCGGGTCCGGGACGACCCGCGTCACCGCGACCGACTGGACGCGCTCCAGCTTGACGGCCTCGGTGGTGGTGGACGCGTGCGGCTGGGCCATGCCCTCGCCGGGCGGATGCTCGTCGGTGTGGCACACCAGCAGCCGGGTCGCGGACAGCACGAGCACGGTCACGTGCCGCCGCACCTCCATCGCCGGGTCGAAGGTCGCCTCGTGGTGCACGACGCGTGCGGAGCAGCAGCGGGCGTGGGCCGACCCCGGCGCGCTGCAGGCCGTCCCGCCGAGGCCGAGGCGGCCGGCGATCCACCCGGCGACGGCGCCGGTGCGGACGCCGTCGAGGGTCTCCCCCGCCGGGCGCGGGAGCTGCTCGTCCAGTCCGGGCGGCAGTTCGCCG
>NZ_VCKZ01000115.1 GCF_005889745.1 Actinomadura geliboluensis | reverse complement strand
GATGAGCGCCTGCCCCTCGCCGGGGACCGGATCGGGCGCCTCCCCCGGGACGAGCACCTCGGGTCCACCGAACTCCTTCAACCACACCGCACGCATCAGAACCCCTCCTGTCAGTGGTGGCACCGCCAGCGTGCTACCTCAACCAAGGTCGAGGTCAAACTGTTTCGCAACGAATCCCTTTTCCCGCCCCACGCTCCTCTGTAAGCTTTCCGCGTATTCCGCCCCGTTGTCGGCTGCCGCTCAAGGAAGACGATGCGCGCCCGGTTGGTACGTTCCTCCCCGCTCCGGTCAAGCCGCGCCGCCTCCCTGCTCGCCGTCGCGTCCCTCCTCGCGGTCGCGGGGTGCGGATCGTCCGGCCCGTCCTCGAACGGCCGGCTCGACCCGAACGGCTCCCTGGACAACGGCGCCGCCACCCCCTCCCAGGTCGCCGACGCCCCCTCGGCCGTCCCGACGGAGGAGCTGTTCAAGACCGTCCTCAAGCGCTACCGCGCCTACCAGGACGCCTACAAGAAGGCGTACGACACCAACGACCCGTCCGGCCTGGCCGACGTCGCCATGGACCCCCTCCTCACCGAGGTCACGGACGACGTCGAGGCCACCAAGGCCAAGGGCGTCATCTGGCGCTTCGCGAACACGTTCAACCCCCGCGTCTACGCCCGCTCCAAGGACAGCACGAAGGTCTACGTCATCGACTGCGTCCGCACCTTGGCCGCCTACCGCTTCTCCGCCAGAACCGGCAAACGCCTCAGCCAGACACCCGGTGACGCCTTCGTGTACCGCGCCACGCTCGCGTATGACTCCGGCACCTGGAAGGTCGCCGCCAACGTCCGGGACCGCCAATGCTGACGGTCCGCAGGGAAGGACACACGATGTCTCCCCACACCCCCACCAGACGCCGGACGGTCGCCGCCGCGGTCACGGCGACGGCCCTGACGATGCCCGTGCTGGTCGCCGTCCCCGCGCAAGCCGCGCCTTGCCAGGTCATCAAGAAGACCGCGAGCTGCAACAAGACCGTCCGTACGCCGGGGGCGGTAGGAGGCGGCGGCAACGGCGGCGGCGGTGCCAGCGGTCCGTGGGAAGCTCCCCCACCTGAGGGGCTCACAGCGGACGAGGCCCAGGGCGTCGTGGACGTTCCCGGTGCGGCCGCGCCTGCGCCCGCACCGCCGACCACGGCGGAACTGGTGGCCCAGGCCCGGGCCTCGGCGGAGTTTCCGACGCCCGAGGTGAACACGGCGCCCGAGGGCAAGACCTACGTGGGGCTGCGGACCGCCCTGTGGGTGGAGGGCTTCCAGGATGTGCCCACGACACCGATCAACGTGGGCGGGCAGAACATCAGCCTGATCGCGAAGCCCAAGTCCGTGACGTGGAACATGGGCGAGAAGACCGGGACCGGCGAGACGACTTTCGACTGCCCCGACGCGGGGTCGAGAGACGGCAAGACGTGCAACTACACCTACCGGCACTCGTCCGCGTCCGAACCCGGCGGCAAATACATGATCACGGCGACCATCACCTGGGACGTCACGTGGACGTGTGTGGGCGCGAATTGCGATTCCGGCGGCGGCGTCCTTCCGCCTGCCTCCTTCACATCGGAGGAAACCCCGCTCACCGTCGGCGAGATCCAGACCAACACGGGCCAGTGACAACGGCCGAGCGTCGGCTCCCCGGCTTCATCGAACTGGCGACGCTGGGAACGGGGGCCCAGGGCGAGGTCGTGCTCGCACGGCACGAGACCGGCGGTCCGCCGGTCGCGATCAAGTACCTGGCCCCCGATCTGCTCGGCGACACGACCGCCAAGAGCGTCTTCCGCGACGAGGCGCAGATGCTCAAGCGGGTGAACAACCCGCATGTGGCGCGCTTACTCGACTACCTGGAATCCCCGTGGGGCGCGGCGATCATTCTGGAGGCGGTGCCCGGCCGCCCCCTCCGCAAGATATTGGACGAGCACGAGAGGGCACTGACACCCGAGGCCGCCCTGGCGACATTGAAGGGCTCGCTGCTCGGCTTGGCGGCCGCACACGGGGCCGGGGTCGTCCACCGCGACTACAAGCCCGGAAACGTACTCGTCCAGGACGACGGGCAGAGCAAGCTCATCGACTTCGGGATCGCCGTCCTCACCGGGCAGGGCGGGCGGTCGGGGACACCCGCCTACATGGCTCCCGAACAATGGGCGGGCGACCCCGCCACTCCCGCGACCGACATCTACGCGGCGACATGCGTCTTCGTCGAATGCGTGACCGGCGGGAAGCCCTTCAGCGGCACGACGCTCGCCGAACTGAAGGCGGCCCACGAAGAGGGGTTCACCTCCTTCGAGAGCGTTTCAGAGCCGTTGCACCCGCTGATCCGGCGGGGCCTGGCCAGAATCCCCAGTAAGCGAACCTGGAACGCTTACGAATTCGTGAGCGAACTCGAAGCTATCGCCGTCCGGGCTTACGGCCCGGACTGGGAACGGCGCGGGATGCTCGCACTGGGCGCGATAGCCGCGACAGTGGTGACGGCCGTCCCGCTGGCGATGCTCGGCAGCGCCCTGTTGGCTCCCGGCGCGGCGGCGACCGGCGCGGCGGCGTCCACGGCGGCCGGGCATGTGGCGGCAGGTCTCGCACAGGGCGCGGCGTCGGTGGACGTCATGGCGAAGACCGGCACCTCCGTGTCCAAGGGCTTCCTGAGTAAGATCGGCGGCGCGAAGGGCGCCGCCGGCATCGGCGTCGCGGGCGTGGGCGGCGTGATCGCGGCCTGGCTCCTCTGGCCGGGCCCGAGCGTGGGTGGGACAAGCCATGCCGGCGTACACGCTTACTTCACCAAACCGGGCGTCCTTCTCGGCCAGGCGAATCTCCCCGCCGCCGAGACCCCCTACATCGACTTCAAGTACACGCTGACCCCGGCCAGAGCCAAGCCCGGGACGGAAGTGCGCCTCGTGGAGGAGTTCCGAGGACGCACTCCCGGAGGCCTTTACTACACGCCGAGCGGTGAGCGCCAATGCTTCGGCGAAAAGGCAGGCCCAAAAACCCACTGGTACCAATGGGGCATCGGGCTCGGCAAGAACCAACTGGACGTCAAGAGCTCCGAGTTCATGGCCTTTTACCGCGTACCACCAACAAAGAAGAGCGATATTCCACAAAAGGCGTCCGGCGCCATCGTCCTCCCCGTCCGCAGCGACACGACAGGCGAGCAGCAGCCGTTCGTCCAGTCGGAATGCGCGATCATGAGCCGATGGACGACCACGACGAGGATCGTCCTACCGGACCACGGAGTGCTGCCACCGGGCAAGTATCTGGTGACACCTCATGTACCGATGAAGGTCACAAAGGCGGTACGGGACGACGAGGCCATCCCTCCGGAATCGGCAGGCGCCCGGATCGACGGAACGCTACCGATGATCGAGGTACTGGACGACTGAGCGAGCCCACGTACCGAACGAGCACTCTCCCATCAGGGGCGTGAAGCCACCAGGGGCGATGCCTGGGCGGGACGCGCGGGTGTGCGGCGGCGGTAGTAGGACAGGGTCGCGGCGCCGAGGAGAGGCCCCCACGCCAGCAAGGGCGCATACGAGGCGACGCCGAGCGGGCCGATGTCTTCGGAGGCCGCGGGACGATCCGGGCGTTCCTTGCCGATGAGCACCGGCGCCGAATCCACGAACCCGAACACCGCGTTCAGCCCGCCGTAGGCGGCCAGCACGGTGATCAGCACCGCGGCCGTGGCGAACGGGACCACCACCATGCGCGTCGGGATCGTCCGTCCGGCCACGAGCGGGACCCACCGGGGGACGGTCTCGCCCCAGGGCCGTACCAGCCCGAGCGCAAGCAGAGCGAAAGCGAAGGACACGGCACTGAGCGCCGGGATGTAAATCGCCTCACCGAGAGTCGCGTCGTCGGGCGTCAGCGTGAGCCGGAAGACCGAGGACGGCAGCACGCACAAGGGGACGGCGTAGGCGATCCAGCGGGCCCGGCGCGGAATCACAGGGTCAGTGTGAACATCGGCTGCTTCGTGACGTCGCATGCCTCTACGCTCGCCGCAACGTCCGCCGCACAACTCCCCCGCACGACCGGAGCCGATCCCCCGCGCGAGGGAACCCAGGCCCCCGGGGGGACGAGCACGGTCGCCCATCGTCAACGAGCGAGTGCGGTTGACCGGCGTCCTCCGAGCCGCGAGGCCATCGGAGAACGGCGGTTCGCCGCGCATCGCCGCCTCCAGCAGTTCCGGCGACGACGCCGAGATGCGCCGCGTTCCCGAGGCCCGCCACATGCCGCGCTCCACCGACACGGCCCAGCCGGGAAAGCGCGTCCGCAGCCGAGCCAGCGCGTCGGCCTCGTTCACGCCGTCCCGTCGGGCAGAAGCGCCCACACTGCCTTCCCGCCGCCTCCGAGCGGCTGCGCGCCCCACTCCTTGACGAGCGCGCCGAGCATGGCCAGTCCGCGTCCGTCCTCGCTCAGCAGATCCGCCGAGCCCGCGGCCGGCAGGACGTCGGAGGAGTCGCACACCTCCACAACGGTGCCCCTGTCCGCTTGGAGGAGCCGCACTGTCGCCGAGGCACAACCGGTGTGCTGGAGGACGTTGGTGAGGAGCTCCGACACCACGACCTGCGCCACGTAGGCGTCCTTCCCCCACCTTTCCAGGACGTCCCCCGTCCAGTCCCGAGCCGTTTTGACCGACTCCGCCCGAACCGGGACGACGATCTCCGCACGCCCCTGCATAAACGATCACCTCCGGATTTCCGTGACTCTGTGCACAGAATCCACTCCGAGGCGTAACGTGACTATGCAAGCGCGGAGACGCACACCAAGGACTCACAACCACTCAAGGACACTTCAAAAGTGCTGGAGGCCCCCCGCCATGGCCAAGCGCAAGCCGTCCCCCGCCCTCAAGGCTTTCGGCGTGGAAGTCCGACGCCTGCGTGAAGACGCGGGCATCACCCGCACGGAACTCGCCAAGCGAGTGGCAGTGACCCCCTCGTACATCTCACAGGTGGAGAGCGGCAATACACGCTGCCGCAGGGACTTCGCCCAGCGCATGGACCAGGCCCTGGACACGGGCGAGCAGCTCACCGCGGCCTGGACCAAGCACCTCCGCTCGGCGACCTACCCGAAGTTCTTCGCCGACTACTCGGAGGCTGAAGCTTCAGCCGAGCTCCTACGCGCCTACGAGGCGACCTTCGTCTACGGCTTGTTCCAGCTCGAGTCATACGCTCGGGCCTTGCTGCTCACCGATGCCTCGGTCGCGGCTCGCATGAGGCGGCAAGAAGCCGTCTTTCAGGTGAGAACCCCTCCCACTATCGGTGTGGTACTCAGCGAGTGCGTTCTGCGCCGCTGCGTCGGAGACTCGACGGTGATGCGGCAGCAACTCGAATACCTGCTCGAGGTTTCCCATCGCGAGAACATCAGTCTGCAGGTGGCGCCCACGGCCTACTATCGCGGGGTGAGCGGGTCGTTCAACATCGCGACGCAGGCGACCGGTGATGAGTTGCTCTACATGGAGACGGCAACGGGCGGCGTCACGTCAGTCGAGCCGAAGGAGATCCTCTTCGTCGTAGGCTCGTTCACTATGTTGCAGGCTAAGGCGCTGTGCGTCGACGACTCACGGACGTACATCAAGAAGGTGATGGACGAGTGGACTCGAGCGTGACCCCGAACTGGCACAAGTCTCGCCACAGTGACGACAAAGGTGGCGCCTGCGTCGAGTTGGCGGAACTTGGCGGCAGGGCGGCAATCCGGGATTCCCGAGACCCGGACGGACCAAAAATACTTCTCACCTCGGCCGCATTCCGTGCACTCCTGACCGACCTCAAGCAGCGGTAGCTCCTCAACCAGGCAGGTGGCCGGCCCCGGTCGCACAACCGGGGCCATGGCACATCTGGACGGCAGCAATGATCAAGAAGGGGGCAGTGCGTGGAGGTCGCCGCCTTCCCCAACGTCATCGGCGTGCGGGACTCCGAGGACTCGGACGCGCCCGAACTCCTCCTCCGTCCAACTGCATTCCGCGCACTCCTGAGCGACCTCAAGCAGCGATAACCCCGACCAGCCACATCGTGCAGGTTGCTCGGTTAAGACCATCCCGCGTCTAGATAATCCAGCACCCGCGTATCCACGCTTAGCTTCATGCACTCCCGCAGGAGGAGTTTCGCTGTGAAGCAAGTGACGTGGTGTACGTGGTGTAAAGCGCAGCAAAGCAACGATCACGGCGGCTCGTGCGTCGAGGCGGCCGTCCCAACCGAGGCCGTGGCCGTCCGGGACTCCAAGAATCCGGACGCGCCCATGCTGCTCCTCGATCCGGTTGCGTTTCGGGTGCTCTTAAGTGAGTTGAAGCGGCGGTCGTAGCGGGTCGTCGGCTGGGCTTCGCGGGCTTCGTTGGTGAGGGTTCTGGGGGGCGGTGGTCGGTGCTGGTACCCCTGGTGAGCACCAGCACCGGGGGGTTACTTGGTGGGGCGGTAGCAGAGGCGGACTACGCCTGAGGGGAAAGTCGTGGTGTTGACGAGTTGCAGGCGGACGGGGCCGATCTCGTCGAAGATGCGGGGGCCCGTCGCCCACAGGTAAGGGTTGACGTTGAACCAGAACTCGTCAACGAGGTCGGTGGCGATGAGGGCGCGGGTGAGTTCGCCGGCGCTGGGGGCGATCAGGTTGCCGGCGTGCTCTTCCTTGAGACGGTTCATGCTCTCGGCGAGGTCGCCTTCGAGCAGGGTGGCGTTCCAGGTCAGCGGGCCGGTCAGCGACCGGGACGCGACGTACTTGGGCATGCCGTTCATGCGGGCCGCGTACGCCTCGAAGCCGGGCACCTCGGCGAGCTGGGGCCAGACGACGGACAGTCCCTCGTAGGTCTTGCGGCCGAGCACCATGGCGTCGGCCGCCTCCCACATCTCGCGGCCGGACTGCATGCTGTCGGGGTCAGTCACGAGCCACCCCTGCGGCTCCGCCGCGGGGGCCTCGAAGGCGCCGTTGACGGTCATGGCCACGTTGATGATCAGTCGTCCCATGGGAAGCTCCTTGTGTTCTAGGCGGCCAGAACGGCCGCGAGCTTGTCGAGGCTCTGGCCGAAGCCGATCTCGATGCCGGCGATGGAGTCGGCGGACTGGACGGTGCTGTCGGTGAGCCGCCAGTGGGCGTCCAGGTGCGTGCCGGTGTCGGTGGGCCGCAGGTCGAAGGTGATGTGGGCGGTGAAGGCGAGGCCGCCGTCGGGAAGCAGCGGGGACAGCCGGTAGGAGAGGCGCTCGCCGGGGAGGACGTCCTCGACGGCTCCTTCCGCGCGGCCGACGACGTCGTCCGAGTCGGTGGTGTCCTCGGCGTCGCGGTAGGCGAGGACGATCCGGCCTCCGGGGCGCGTCTGGAAGACGAGTTCGGAGATCCGCAACCCTTCGGGCGCCCACCAGCGGCTCAGCAGGGTCTCCTCGGTCAGGTGCCGCCAGACCAGCTCGCTGCGGGCCGGCAGGGAGCGGGCGAACCGGAACGAGCGGCCGTCGGCCCACCTCTCGGTCTCGGCGGCGCGACGCTCGGCGTCGAGATTGGCGCCGTAGCGGTCGAAGGTCTCGTAGGGGCCGCCGGTCCGGTCCGCGGTGTCGGCGAGCCGGTTCAGCGCCGCCGCCAGGTCTCGCAGCGGGCCGGGCCGGAGCGCGTAGATGCGGCGCTGGCCGGAGCGCTGGGAGGTGACGAGGCCGGCGCGTTCGAGGGTCTGCAGGTGCTTGGTCGTCTGCGGCTGGCGCGCCTCGGCGAGTTGCGCCAGGACGCCGACCGAGCGGGGGCGCTCGGCCAACAGGCTCACGAGCCGCCAGCGGGCCGGGTCGGCCAGTGCGGTGAGGAGTGCTGCGTCCATGCCTGCAAGTATTCCTTGCCGAGAATCTTCTTGTCAAAGAATATTTGTGGGACGTCCTCAGGTGGCGCGGGCGAGGCTTTCGATGGTTCGGAGCTCCTTGTCGATCTTCGCTAGGGCGGTGGCGTGCGGTTGGGGCGCGGTGCGTCGGTGTTCCAGGTGGGCCAGCAGGGTCTCGTCGCCTTCTGGGCGGGCGGCGAAGGCGACTACGACCGTGGGTGACTGCACCAGGCACCAGCCCGGGCGGAGTCTCGCTTCCATCGAGTCCTGCTGGCCGGTGGTGTGCTGCACCTGCAGGCGGAGGTACTCGCCGTGCCGTTCGGTGATGTGGACATGGGCTAGGCCCGGTTCATAGCGGGGCAGGTTTTCCTCCAGGGCTTCGATGACCTGCCATACGTCGTTGAAGGGGGCGGCGAGGCGGCGTTGGCCGATGGCTGCGCCTGGTAGCGCGGCCGCGAGGATGGTGAGGCGGTCGATCGGGTCGATGCCGGTCACGATTCCCATACCTCCCGGAAGGCGGCCCTGGCCCGATGCAGCCGGGACTTCACGGTTCCCTTCGCGATGCCCAGAGTGGCGGCGATCTCGTCCTCGCTGAGGCCCTCGCGCGTGCGCAGGACCAGTACGGCGCGCTGGGAGACGGGAAGGCGCGCCAGGGCGTCGTCGATGTCCACCAGTCCTTCGAGGGAGGACGCGCCGCGCTCGATGACCGTCTCCTCCGCGGCGATCTCCGCGTCGTGGCGGCGGGCGAGGCGGATGGCCGTGCGGACGGCGATCGACCGCGTCCAGGTCATGATCGCCTCGGGGGCGTCCAGGGAAGGGAGCCCCCGGAAGACGGCGAGGAGGGCCTCCTGCATCGCGTCGTCGGCCGCCGCCGGGGCGATCCGCGCGCACAGGCGGCGGACGTACGGGGCCAGCTCGTCGAGCAGCCGGTCCAGCGCGAGCGCGTCCCCTCGCTGAGCGGCCGCGACGATCTCCGGATCCACGTTGGGAAGGTACTTCGGAACCTTCCCAAGGTTCCCCGCCACCTTCGAGAGGAGGAAACACCGCAGAGAAGGGCTCCCTCGTGGCACCAGAACTGACGATCATCGGCGCGGGGCTGACCGGGCTGACCGCGGCGATCGAGGCGGCCGAGCTCGGCCGGAGGGTGACCGTCGCCGAGGCGCACTCCGAGCCGGGCGGACGGGCGCGCACGCTGGACGGCCCCTACCGGGCCAACGCCGGTCCCCACGCGCTCTACGTGGACGGGCCGTGGTGGACGTGGCTGGAGCACCGCGGCCTCGCACCGCCCGTCGTGGCGGCGCCGCGCGGTGCCGGTCTCGTCCGGGTGGGCGGCCGGCTCGGGCCCTGGCCGTCCGAACTCAGCGAGGCCATCGGCGGGCTGCCCGAGGAGGCACCGGTGGACGAGTCGTTCCGGGGGTGGCTGCTCCGCCATGTCGATGCCGGGTCGGCCGAGGCGATCATTGGGGTCGCCTTCATCTTCACCTTCGATCATGATCCGGGACGGCTCTCGGCCGCCTTCGTCCGGCAGGGGCTTCGCCGGGCCCTCGCCGGTGGCGCGCGGTATGTGGTCGGCGGGTGGTCCGTCCTGGTTTCGTTGCTCGCCGAGCGGGCCGCCGGTCTCGGCGTGGAGATATGTACTCGGACGAGGCTGTCCGCGCTGCCCGCAGGCCCGACGATCCTGGCGACCAGCCTCGCCTCGGCGCGGCAGATCACCGGCGACGGATCGCTCGCCTGGCCCGGCGCCCGCGTGGCAACGTTCGACCTGGGCATGCGGGTTGGCGGTGGCCCCGACTGGTTCCGGATCATGGACCTGGACGAGCGGATCTACGTCGCCCGCTACAGCATGGCCGACCCGACGTTGGCGCCTCCTGGCCATGAGCTCGTCCAGATCTCGGCTGCGTGCACCCCCGACGAGCGCAAGACCGATGTCGAGCGGCGAGTGCAGCGTCTCCTCGACCAGGCTTGGCCAGGCTGGCGCGCTGCGGTGTCGTGGCGGCGCGGCGCGCTGCGCACGCAGTGCAGTGGAGCCCTGGATCTGCCGGGGACGACCTGGCGCGACCGTCCGGCCGTCGAGCGCGGCGGCGGGCTCGCCGTGGCCACCGATCAGTCCGCCGCGCCGGGGCTGCTGGGTGAGGTCGGGATCGCCGCCGCGCGGCTCGCCGTCCAGGACCGTCTACGGGTAGGCAGCCATTACCGATGATCTTGGCGTCGTAGGGTGCGGTCGGCGGTGTTCTGGCGGCGTGGAGAGGGGCTTGCGGCGGTGGAGGGGTTCGTTGTGGTCACCGGAGGGCCCGGGTCCGGGAAGAGCACCTTGATCGACCGCTTGGAGGAGACGGGTTTCGCTCGGTCCCAGGAGGCCGGGCGGGGTGTCATCCAGGATCAGGTGGCCATCGGGGGCCGTGCGCTGCCCTGGCAGGACGTCGAATTGTTCGCCGAGATGATGCTCTGCTGGGAGATGCGCTCCTACCGCAGCATGGAGGCGCAGGCGGGCCCGGTCTTCTTCGATCGCGGAATCCCCGACATCGTCGGCTATCTCCGCCTTGAGGGACGGCCCGTCCCGCCGCATGTCCACACCGCGGCGCGCACCTTCCGCTATCGGCGGCGCGTGTTCATCGCCCCGCCCTGGCCCGAGATCTATGAGCAGGACACCGAGCGCAAGCAGTCCTTGGCCGAGGCGGAACGAACCTACGAGTCGATGGTGACGACCTACGCCGAATACGGCTATGAGCTGGTGGAACTGCCCCGGGCGCCCGTCGAGGAGCGCGTCCGGTTCGTCATCGACCAACTGCGCTGAGCGCGCGGGAAAAGGAGTGGGCCGCGCACGAGGGCGGTTGATAGGTTGCCGTCGGCCGTGTGCTGACGCTTGGAGGTGAGACCTATGAACGCTGTATCGATGTGGGTGCTCCCCTCGTCGTCACGGTCGGGCGATTGACGTAGGGGTCGCCGGGAGCGCCTCGACAGTCAGGCACTCCCGAAAGGCATCACCTGTGCATTCCTTGCGTTTCACTGCGGAGACGTCGTCCGGCGGCGTCATCGAACGCGACTTCACCGTGGACGGCGTCCCCGGTGTGCTCTGGTCGGCCGGTACCGGCCGCGCGCCGCTCGTGCTGATGGGCCACGGCGGCGGCAACCACAAGAAGTCCCCGGCGATGTCGGGGCGTGCGCGTCTCCTCGTGGAGGGCTGCGGCTTCCACGTCGCCGTCCTCGACGCCCCCGGGCACGGCGACCGGCCGCGCACGGCGCACGACGAGGAGGAGATCGCCGCGCTGTACCGGGCGCGGGCGGCGGGCGAGCCGGAGGGCCCGATCGTCGTCCGCTACAACGCCCACCTGGCGGAACGCGCCGTGCCGGAGTACCGGGCGGCCCTGGACGCCCTCCACCGGCTCCCCGAGATCGGCGCCGGCGGGCCGGTCGGCTACTTCGGGCTGAACATGGGCACCGCGGTGGGCGTGCCGCTGACGGCGGCCGACTCCCGGATCACCGCCGCGGTGTTCGGTCTGCACTGGCCCGACCGGCTGGCCGAGGCGGCGAAGCAGATCACCGTCCCGGTGGAGTTCGTCCTCCAGTGGGACGACGAGCACATCCCGCGCCCGGCCGGTCTCGCGCTGTTCGACGCCTTCGCCTCGGCGGAGAAGACGCTGCACGCCAACACGGGCGGGCACAAGGACCTGCCCAGATTCGAGGCCGGCAGCGCGGTCCGGTTCTTCGCGCGGCACCTCGGCCGAGGGTGACGTGAGCCGTGTCGGCGCCCGGTCCGGCGGGGCCGGGCGCCGGTGCGGCCGATGTCCGGCACCGGGCGGTATTTACGCCTGCGGGCGCTCCGCCCACCGGGATAGTGTTTCGCGATGATCACGTCCGTGGGATTCGATAGCGCCGTCGAGGTGGGGATCGCCGCGTTCTGCGCGGGGGCGGAGCCGCCGAGCGACGACGAGGTGCGGGAGCGGCTGACCGGGGCCGGGGTCGAGCCGTGGCTGGCCGAGCGGCTGCTGGTCTTCCTGCCGATGGCGTTCACGCGGCGGCTGCTGCCGGACGTCTCCTACACGGACGCGGTGACCGCGCCGGGCGGCCAGATCCGGCTGGCGGACGAGCCGGTGTTCACCGCCGCGTTCGCCCGCGCCCAGCAGGCCGACCGCGGCGAGATCGAACGGGTGGCGCTGCGCAGCGCCGAGTTCAACGTGATCAACCAGGCGCTGAACGACGGGTCCCAGATGTCGGACCTGGCGCTCGGCGAAGTCAGGTTGATGGACGACCTGGCCCCGCCCGTGCCGGGCGACGGCGGCGTGCCCTCACCGCGCGTCGTGTTCGAGGAGTTGCTGCGGGGCCACGGTGTGGTGCCCGGCGACGGGACGGCGGTCGACGCGCGGCTGTTCGTCCATCCCGCGCCGGCGGGGCTGGTGATGGGGCAGATCGACTTCGCGGTGTCGCATCCGGCGCTCGCCGGGCCGCGGCTGGTGGAGAGCTTCGCCGGGCCCGGCGCCACCTGGCGTGAGGCGATCAGCGAGGCGGTGCGCAAGTTCGAGCGCGGCGCGCTGCATCCGATCGTCGAGGGGCTGCTGCGTCCCGGGTCCGCGCCCGGCCAGGTCGAGCGGGAGCGGTACGAGCATCCGGGCGGCGCGTTCGAGCTTGTCCTGGGCGCTCAGCTCAACATGTTCGCCGACCGTCCGGTGCCGCCCGCCGCGCCGCTCCTCGACGGGCTGCTGGACGCCCTGCGCTCGCAGCCGCTCACCCGGCAGGTGCACTGGATCCGCTTCTTCGTCGCCCACCACAACGGCCAGTTGCAGTCCAACGAGGTGCTGCTGGACGGCGCGGCGTGGCCCGCGGGCGAGGCGGTCGCCGCGGGCAGCCCGGCGCCGCTGCCGGACGGGAGGGTCGCGGTGCGGCTGTTCGGCCTGCTGGTGCCCGCCGACGTGTAAGAACCCGGTAATGGTCGGCGGCCTATCGCCGGGCGCATGCGGTCAGCAAGATCGTTTACATGTCCATCAGCACACTCTTGCGCCGTTCCGCCACCGTCGCCGCCACGACCGCCCTGGCCGCCGCCGCGGTCACCGTGCCCGCCCACGCCGCTGAGCAGGCGACCACCTACACCTACGTCGACCTCGGGTCCGTGCCCGGCTACGCCTCCAGCGTCGCCAACGACGTGAACGCCGCCGGTGTGGTGGTCGGCTCCGCCGACAAAGCCGTGGTCTGGCAGGACGGTGAGATCGGCAGGCTGCCCATGAACACCGCACTGGGCGTCAACGACGCCGGGCGCATCGTGGGCAGCGCCTACACGGGGGCGTCGAACGAGCCCGCGCACGCCGTGGTGTACCGCGACGGCGAACTCGTCGACCTCGGCGCCCCCTACGGCGGCGCCAACGGCAGCACCGCGCTCGCCATCAACGAGTCCGACACCGTGGCCGGAACGTTCAGCGAGTCCGGGCAGCCGACCCGCGCCGCGGTCTGGGACGCCGACGGCACCATGCGCCGCCTGCCCGGCCTCGGCGGCGTCTCCTTCAGCACCGAGAGCCAGGCGGCGGCGATCAACGAGGGCGGCCAGGTCGTCGGCACCGCGGTGACGAAGTCGGGGGCGAACCGCGCCGTCATCTGGGAGAACGGCACGGTGCGGGACCTCGGCACCCTCGGTGGCGGCGGGTACCCCGGCACCCGCGCCCTCGACGTCAACGACCAGGGCACGGTCGTCGGCGACTCGCAGAAGCTCACGGGCTACATGCACGCCGTCAGCTGGAGCGACGGGAAGATCACCGACCTCGGCACCCTCGGCGGGCCCGCCAGCTTCGCGGGCGGGATCAACAACCGGGGCCAGATCGTCGGCATCTCCGACACCGACTCCAGCGGGGGCGCCGGCCGCCGGGCCTTCATCTGGGAGAACGGGAAGATGACCGACCTGAACAAGGTCACCGTGAACCTGCCCGAGGGGACCGTCCTCTACAACGCCGCGGCGATCAACGACGACGGCGTCATCGTCGGCACGGCCTCGCCTCGCGCCTTCATGCTCGTCCCGAACGACTGACCCGCCGACGCAGGTCAGAGGGGCGCGCCCGGTCTCCGGGCGCGCCCCGACCGTCGTCTCCCAGGGGAACGGACGGCCGGGAAGCGGCCGGGGGCGCTGGTAGGATCGCGGCCGATGCGTGGGCGGTTGCGGTGACGCAGCCTGGAGGCCCGCCCCGGCGTGAACACGGCCGATAATCGCTCGGCGCGGGATTCGTCCGCCCGCACGTCCACAGTAAAGGTTCCCCCTGTGCCGCTCTTCCCTCTTGCCGACCGTCGCGCGAAGGCTGGTGCCGTGGTCAGCGCGGTGAGGGGCCATTGGCTGTTCGCGGTGGTGCTCGTCGCCGGTGTGGCGCTGCGGGTGGTCACCATGCTGGGGTTCCGGGGCGTGCTGTGGTTCAACGACAGCTACGACTTCCTGCGGATCGCCGACGATCCGTTCCCGCATCCGCTGCGGCCGTCCGGTTACGGGCTGTTCCTGTGGGCCCTGAAGCCGTTCCACAGCCTGGCGCTGATCACGGCGTTGCACCATGCGGCGATCGTCGGGCTCGCGGTGGTCGGCTACCGGATGCTCGTCCGAGACTTCGAGGTGCGGCGGACGTGGGCGGCGCTGGCCGTCGCACCGATTCTGCTGGACTCGTTCCAGATCACCCTTGAGCATCTGCTCCTGTCGGACACCCTGTTCACCGTTCTGGTCTTCGGCGCGATGCTGCTGCTGGCCAAGCCCGGGGCCACCGGGTGGCGGCGTGCGGCGGCGGTGGGCGCACTGCTGGGCGTGGCGGCCGTCACGCGGACGGTCGGGGTGCCGCTGTTCCTGATCGTCGTCCTGTACCTGGTGGTGCGGCGGACGCGGTGGCCCGTGTACGCGGCGCTCGCGGTGGCGTTCGTGCTGCCGGTCGGCGCGTACGGGATGTGGTTCCAGCAGGAGCACGGCCGCTTCGCGATGTCCGGGGTGGACGGCATCTTCCTGTGGGGGCGGACGGCCGCGTTCGCCGACTGCGACGCGCACACGCCGCCCGCGGACCTGGCCAGCCTGTGCCCGTACGGGCAGAAGGGCGACCGGCCCGCGTCGTCCCACCAGATCTGGGAGGCCAACTCGCCGACCGGGTGGTCCAACGGGAAGCCGTTCGACGAGGAGACGAACGCTCGGGCGCAGCGCTTCGCGCTCTGGGCGATCCAGAACCAGCCCCTGGACTACGCGCGGGTCGTCTCGTACGACTTCTTCGTCCGGACGTTCTCGTGGCACCGGTCCCAGTACCCGACGGTCGGCACCGAGGCCCGGTACCACTTCCCTACGAAGCCCACCGCGCGCAAGCCCGACCTCCCGGTGCTCGGCGGAGGGGACCGGCGAACGGTCGTCTACGAGTACTCGCACGGCACCGGCCGGACGCACATCGTCGAGCCGTACGCGGGCTTCATGCGCGGCTACCAGGAGCGGGTGAGCGTGCCCGGGACGGTGCTCGGGGTCGTGCTGCTCGCGGGCGCGGCGGGCATCGTGTGGCGGCGGGCGCGCGCGCGGACGGCGCTGTTCTGGGTGACCGGGGTGGCTCTGCTGGCCGTCCCGCCGATCACGGTCGACTTCGACTACCGCTACATGCTGCCCGCGCTGCCGTTCGCGTGCTTCGCGGCGGCGATGGCGTGGGGGCGGAGGCCGGCGGAGACGGCGGAGGAGCCGGAGCCGGTCCAGGCCCCCGAGGCGCAGCCCGCCGACGCCTGAGCGCAGCCCGCCGACGCCTGAACACCCCACGCCTGAGCGCAGCCCGCCGACGCCTGGGCACTCTGCGCCTCTTGCGCTCCCGAACCCGGATACGTGAGACTTTCTCGCATTCTGAGCGGGAGGGCCTGTATGTCGCGGATCCGGTGGGACGTCCTGCTCGGCGTCGTCGTGCTGGCGGACGTGGTGCACGTCTTCCTGCCGTCGCTGATCACCCTGGTCGGCAGCGCGGGCTCGACCCCGGCCGAGGTCATGGGCGCGTACGCGGTGTCGTGGTTCGTGGCCGCGTTCCTCACCGTCCCGCTGGCGCGGCTGGTCCCGGCGGGCCGGCTGGCGGCCGGCGGCGGGGCGCTGATGGTGGTCGCGCGGGTCGTCCTCCAGGCCGCGGACGGCGGTGACCTCCAGCTCTACGCGGCCAGTGCGGGCCTGCTCGGCGGGCTGGTGTGGCTGACCGCGACCGCCATGACCGTCCGCGACACGGCGCCGGCGATGACCGGGTTCGCGGGCGGGCTCGCGGCGGCCACGGCGCTGCACGCGGCAGTCGAGGGCATCGACCTGGTGTGGCGGACGGGCGTCGTCCCCTGGCTTCCTCTCATCGCCTACCTGGGGCTGTTCGCGTTCGCGCTGACGCGGCGGCCCGGTGAGGGTGAAGGCGTCGCCGCGCCGCGGATCTGGCTGGCGGCCGGGCCCGCGTTCCTCCTGTGGGGCATGTGGACGGGCAACGCGGCGCACGCGCAGGCCAGCGCGGGATGGCCGGGCGGTGTCGCGGCGGCGGTCGTGGCGGCGGCCGCCGTGCTGTCCGTGGCGGTCGCGGCGCGGCCCCGGTTCTGGACGCGGCATCCGCTGGTCCCGGCGGCCGGGCTCGTGCTGTCGGTGCTCGGGTTCGCCGCCGGGCGCGCCACGGTCGACGGCGTCCACGGCGTCTCCCCCGCCTGGACGGTGGCCGCCCAGGTCCTCGGGCAGGTCGCGCTGGCCGGGTGCCTCGGCTGGGCCGCGTCCGTCCCCGGCCCCGACCGGGCGGGACGGCGCGGGACGGCGATGGCGGGCGGCTGGCTGCTTTTCGTCGTGCTGACGTTCGCCTACTACTCCGCCTACGACCTCGGCACCCCGAACCGGTGGGTGCCGGTGGTGACCGCGCTCGGCGTGGCCGCGCTGGTCGTCCGCGCCCCGAGCCCGGCACGGGAGCTCGGGCTAGAACGGTGGGCGGCGGGCGCTGCGGTCGTCACCGTCCTCGCGGTGGCGGCCGTCCCGCTGTGGCGCGACACCGGGCCAGGCTGGCGGCCGATCGACGACGGCGGGCTGCGGATCGCCGCGTACAACGTGCGCATGGGCTACGGCATGGACGGCACGATGACCGTCACCCGGCAGGCGGACGCCCTGCGCGCGCTGCGCCCGCACGTCGTCGTCCTCAGCGAGGTCGACCGGGCCTGGCTGCTGAACGGCGGACGCGACTCGCTGCGCCTGCTCTCCGAGCGGCTGGGGCTGCGGGCGGTCTGGGCGCCGGCGGCGGACGAGGTGTGGGGCGACGCGCTGCTCACCGATCTGCCGGTGACGTCCGTCCGGAACATGCCGCTGGCCGAGGGCGGTCCGACGGGCGCGCAGGCGCTCGCCGTCGGGCTGCGCTGGCAGGGCCGCGACATCACGGTGATCGCCACGCACACGCAGCCGCCCTCGGACTGGTCCGACCTGCGGCAGGCCGAGCAGCTCGGCGGCCTGGTCCGGGACGTCGCGCGGGACGGCCGGCAGGTCGTCCTCGCCGGGGACCTCAACCTGGAGCCCGGCTCCCGCCCCTGGGACGTGCTGATGCGCGCCGGGCTGACCGACGCGCTCGCGCCGTCCCGCCCGTTCCCGACCACACCGGACTCGGCGGAGCAGATCGACCATGTGCTCGTCACGTCCGGCCTGGTCGGACGGAACGCCGCCAACCCGGACGTCCGCCACTCCGATCACCGGCCGATCGCCGTCACACTCACCACCAGATGAGTACATGTACGGATGCGGCACGGCGCCGCGCACCGCGAACATGAGCGGATGCGCCGACTCACGATCTTCCTGCCCGCCGTGCTGCTGAGCGCCGGCTGCGCCGCCGCCGGCGGGACGGCCGAGCAACGGGCCACCGAGGACGCGCGCAAGACCGCCGAACTGGTCGGCGACAAGCTCTACACGGCCCGCGTGTGGCCCGCGCGGGACCTGGCGCACCGCGCGGCGGACATGGACGACGTCGAGGTCATGCGGGTGTCGGGGACCTCGACGGCCGGGGCGGGCGTGACCCTCGTCATCCGGGTCCCCGGCACGGGCGCGGAGGCCGGGTTCGTGCCCGACGAGCCGATCACGGTGAAGCGGTGCTTCCGGATGCGGTTCTCGACGTCCGGGGACTTCCGCGACTACGGCACCCGGCACGTCGACTGCCCGGCCGGGGAGCCGGTGAAGTTCGGGCCGTGGCCGGCGACGCCGAAGATCCCCCACGAGAGGCTGTCCAAGGCGCTGCCGCGCGTCCCGGCCGGTGGGCGGGCGGACGAGGCGAGGGTCCGCGCGGCGGTCGCGTCGCTGCGCCTCGACCCGAAGATCAGCAGGGAGTTCCAGGCGGAGGGCGACTCGGTCGGCCTCGTCCTCAAGGTGAGGCCGTACCTGTCGGACGTGTTCGACTGCGTCCTCGCCCGGGTCGCGCCGGGCCGGACGAGCGTGTGGACGCCGCCCCGCATCCAGCGGACGCTGGGCGAGGCGGGCTGCACGACGGGCAACGCCCTCCACCCGATGCCGCCCCCGCACTGAGGCCGCCGGCGGCGCGGGCCCGCCGCGCTACAGGTCGCCGAGGCGGGCGGCGGCGACCTTCTTCGGGACGACCATCCGCCACGCGTCGATGACGAGTTCGCGCATCTCGGGCTCGTCCAGGGCGGCCGTCCGGCACTCCACCCAGTTGAACCGCATCTCCGACTCGCGGGGCAGATGGAACTTCTCCGGTTCGGACGCCACCAGCGCGGCGCGCTCCTCCTTGGGGAACGCGAAGCCCATCTCGGTCTCGTCCCGCGAGAAGGCGACGTAGACGATGGAGCCGACGCGGAACTTCACCCGGTCGCGGATGAGGTGCTCCGTCGTGCGGGGCAGCGTCATCGCCAGCGCCCGCACCTGCTCGACCGTGATCATCATGTCCTCCTGTGGCCCCGTTTCCCCCAGCAAAGCACCCGGAACCGACGATCTTGTTAGATTTGCCTGCGTGAGGGGGCGGTCGTGAACGAACTGGTGCGGTGGCAGACCGAACACGGGACGATCATCGTCGAGAGCGACGACCGCGAGCCCGGGTTCGCGTCGGTCTCCCGGAGCGGCGAGATCTTCCGTGACGCGGCGGGCCGGTTCGAGGAGGCGTTCCAGAACGTCCGGGAGGCGGCCCAGTCGGCGCTCGCGGCGCTGCGCGGCGGCGACCTGAACCCCGACGCGGTCGAGTTGGAGTTCGGCGTGAAGCTCAACGCGGCGGCCGGGGCCGTCATCGCGAAGACGTCCGTCGAGGGGCACCTCAAGGTCAAGATGACCTGGGGGCCGCAGCCGAGCCCGCCGGCGGGCGGCGGGACGGCCGAAGAGGGGGCGTAGCCGGAACCGTGGACGACTGGCAGTGGCGCGCCTGGGTCGGCCACCCGTCCGGCGGCAAGCTCGGCGCGGCGTTCCTCATCACCGAGACCCGGCTGCTGACCTGCGCCCACACCGTGCAGGGCCTGGACGAGGCGCGCGTCGGCTTCCCCGGCCTGCTGGAGGACCTGCCCGCCGACGTCGTCCGCCGCGGCGAGTGGCGGCACGAGGGCGACCCGGGAGACGTCGCCGTCCTGGAGCTGCGCCGGCCCGTGCCCTACGAGCCCGCCCGCCTGGCCGCCCCCGACGACCTGCACGAGCACGCCCTCGGCGGGCGGACGTTCGCCGTCTGCGGGTTTCCTCGCCGCAAGGACGGCAACGAGCGGCACGCGCACGTGACGACGTCCCCGCACCGGGACATGCGGCGCGAATGGTGGGAGCTGAAGACCGGGCCCGGCGACTGGCTGGAGGAGGGCTACAGCGGGTCGGCCGTGTACGACGCGGCGACCGGCGAGGTCATCGGCATGGTGACGAACGCCGAGCTGCGCGACGGCGACCGCGCCGACCTCGGCTGGATGCTGCCCCTCCCGCACATCCGAACGCACTGGGAGGAGCTGGACGACCTGCTGCCGCTCCGCTGGCTCACCCCGGACGCGCGCCGCGAGCTGCGCGAACTCCTCGACGGCGTGCGCTGGACCGACCCGCTCGACGCCGCCCTGGAGCGCGTCACCGGGCGCCGGGCGTCCGGCGGGTTCCGGTCGGCGTGGGGGTCGGTGCGGTACGTCGCCGAGGGCTGGCCGGAGGACCGGCTCGTCCGCTACCTCGCGGCGCTCGGCCCGCACCTGCCGGACGCGGTGCGCGGGCGGCTCACCGCCTGGTCGGCGCGGCACCTGCCGGGCGCGGCGCCCGCCGCCGCGGCGGGGCCGGGGCCCGCGTCGGTGATCGTCCGGCTGGAGCGGGTCACGTTCGACAACGCCTTCGACGTCACCGTGCACACCTGGATCGACGGCGCCGAGGGCCCGCGCCGGCCGACCGAGCGGGTCCCGGAGAAGCGGGTGCGGGCGGTGGCCGAGGCGGGCGTGGCGGCGCTGGCGCCCGCGCTGTTCGGCCGCGACTGGATGATCGAGTTCGCGGTGCCGGAGAGCTGGCTCGGCAAGCCGTTCGAGCAGTGGCACCTCGACCCGCGCAACAGGATCCCGATGCGCCGCTACCCGGTCGTCGTGCGGGACGTCGAGCGGATGCGGCCCGACTCGTTCCGGCGCGACCAGGCGCACCACCGCTGGCGGCTGCTGCACGAGCGGGGCCGCAGCGACCCGCGCCCCATCGCCTGCGACGCGCCCCGCAAGGGCAGCGACTTCCAGGACTGGCTGGAGGCGAACATCGACTTCTGCGTGCTCGTCTACGGGTCGCGCCCGGTGAAGAGCTGGCTGACGGCCGCGCTCAACAACGGCATCCCCGTCATGCTGTGGACGCGCACGCCCTGCGACGCCCCGTCCCACGGCGACTGCCGGGGGCACCGCGTGATGGACGAGCTGACCGCCGCCGTCGGCGGCAGGCATCCGGGCGAGCTGCCGCAGGTGGCGCTCGCCCTGCGCAAGGCCGCCCTGGTGGCGCCGAAGGACGAGCCGCACTGCGGACGCGACCTCACCCTGCTGTGGGACGACCCGTCCCGCCTTCCCGACCCCCCGCTCGCCATGGAGGTATAGGTGTCCGACTGGCTGCTCTACACAGGGAGCCGTCGCACCCACGACGGCATCGACCGGCTCCCCGGCCCGCCGCCATGGCGCACGTTCGACGGCGAGCCCGTCCTGGACACCCCGTCCGGCGGCTCCGGGAACGAGCACCAGGCCACCACCTACCGGCCGTCGGACGACGCCGTACAGCAGGTCAACGCCGCGCTGTACCTGCGTAGGCCGCTGCTGGTGACGGGGCCGCCCGGTACCGGGAAGTCGACGCTCGCCTACGCCGTGGCCCACGAACTCGGTCTCGGGCCCGTCCTGCACTGGCCCATCACCAGCCGCACCACGCTCCGCGACGGCCTCTACCAGTACGACCCCCTGACCCGCCTGTACGCCGCCGGACGCGACGACATGCCCGCCGACGACGACATCGGCCGCTTCATCCGGCTCGGCCCGCTCGGCACCGCCCTGCTTCCCTACAAGCGCCCGCGCGTACTGCTGGTCGACGAGATCGACAAGAGCGACATCGACCTGCCCAACGACCTCCTCACGATCTTCGAGAAGGGCGAGTACGAGCTGCCCGAGCTGACCCGGCGGGCCGACCCGTCCGCCGAGGTCATGACCGCCGACGGGCCCGGCGCCCGGGTCACCGTCACCGGCGGGACCGTCCGCTGCAACGCGTTCCCGTTCATCGTGCTGACCAGCAACGGCGAGCGCGAGTTCCCGCCCGCGTTCCTGCGCCGCTGCGTCACCGTCGAACTGCGGCAGCCGGCCGGGGAGGCGGAGCTCGCCGCGATCGTCCGGGAGCATCTCGGGCCGCTCGCCGACCGGAGCGACGACCTCGTCCGCCGGTTCCTCGACCGGTCCTCGTCCGGGACGCTCGCCACCGACCAGCTGCTCAACGCCGTCTACCTGTGCCGGCACGCCGACGCCGGCGACCGGCACGCCCTCGCCGACCGGATCATGCCGTACCTGACCGGGCCGATCGACGACGACGCATGAGCGGGATCGACCGGCTCCGCGCGGCCCTGGCGGCGACCGGGCCGCCGCCGGACGCCCGCGAGCTGAGCGAGATGCTGTGGCTCGCCTGCCACCTCGCCCCCGCCGAGGAGGAGCCCTCC
>NZ_VCKZ01000114.1 GCF_005889745.1 Actinomadura geliboluensis | reverse complement strand
GCGCGGCGGGATCGGGGGCACGTGCCGGGCGCGCCGGGGCTCGTGGCGGACGCCGTCGAGGGTGCGCGGGCGCTCGTTGACGCCGTGCGCGACGACATCGAAGTGGTGCTCGGGCTGCCGGGTACCGAGGGCGGCATCGCGGAGGCGGCGCGCGCTCACCTGGGCGGGGAGGCGAATCCGCTCGGCGCGGCGGCGATCGCGTACATCACCGCCCCGTTGAACGAGATGTCGGAGTTCTCCGAGCCGCCGCCCGACCGGCTCTTCATCGACGCCCTGGTCGCCGAGCACGGCATCGCGTTCGCGGCGCGGGCCTGGACGGAGTGGGCCGGGATCTACGCCGACAACCCCGCGTGCATCCGCGCCACCGGCCTGCCGGTGCGGCTGGGCACCGAGCGGCGCCGCGCTGAGCTGCGGGCGATGACGCTGCGGCGGCACCGTGCCGATGAGCTCCACTGCGACTGGTGGCTGACCAGGGAGAGCGGGCGGGCGCTGCGCGGTCGGCTGGCCGCGGCGCCCGAGGACGTGTACGCCGAGGCCGTCGCACTGGTCGGGGACGTCCGCGATCATCCGCTGCAGAAGGCGGTCGCCGCGTATCTGCTCCCGACCCGGGAGGAGTGGGTCGAGGACCTGTGGGCGCGGCCCGGGGAGATCCGGCTCGGCCACCTGCCGGGGTGGCTGCCGCTCTGCGCGCTCGGCCAGCCGCATCAGCCCGCCGAGCTGGGGCTTCCGCTCGGCTTCGAGTGCCGGCGCGACGTCGTCGCGACGCTGCTCGACGGCGTCGGCGTCGATGCGGTGGTGCGGCTGCTGATCGAGGCCCTGGACGGCCCTTACATGACCGGCACCGACCGGACTCGGACGCTGCTGGGGTTCTTTCCTCCGCTCCCCCGGGACGAGGCGCTGCGGGCCCTCGTCGAGCGGGTCGACCGGCCCGAGGTCGTGCCCGCCCTGCTGGCCGCCGCCCGCCGCCAGCCCGTGCGGGCGATGCGGCTGCTGCCGGAGTCGCCGGAGCCGCGGGCGGCCGAGTTGCTGTCCGCGCACGTCCGCGCCAACCCCGGCATCGCGGCGGAGGTCGCGCCCGGCCTCCCGGCCGAGCGGCGGGCGCGGATCCGGGAGATCCTCGACGCGAACACGCGCGTCCCGCAGACGTCGGACGTGCCGCCGCTGCTGACCGAGCCGCCGTGGACGCGTCCGCGCAAGGCGGTCAAGCCCGTCGTCATCAAGGATCTGCCCGCGCCCTGCTCCAACGCCGTTGTCTGGGGCCCCGGTGAACGCGACGTCTGGGCGGCGCGGGAGGCCGACCTGTGGGACCGGCGGGCCGAGGGCACCGATTTCGCGCAGCGGGCCGCGGACGTCGAGGAGGGACGCGGCTTCTCCATGACCGAGCGCCCCACCCTGTTCCTCCGGGGGCCGGAGGATCTGGTGCGGCCGCTGCTGCCGAGGTGGGAGCCCAGCGACAACGAGATGTGGGAGGTGCACGAGTGGCTGCCGCCGCTCGTCGCACGCCACGGGACGCAGGCGTGCGGTCCGGCGCTGTCGGTCGCCGGCCGCGACCCGGGCGCGTTCGGGCAGTACCTGCTGCCGCTGCTCACCGACGAGGTCGCGGTGACGATGGCCGACTGGCTCGTCCGGCTGAAGTCCGGGGGCAGGACGGCCCGCGCCTGGCTGCGGCGCCACGGGACCGCCGCCGCGCCCTCCCTCATCCCGGACGCGCTGGGCAAGGCGGGCCCCGCGCGGCGTGCCGCCGAGGCCGCGCTCCGCTTCATCGCCGGCCGGCACGGCCCGGAGCCGATCGTGGAGGCGGCGCGGGTCCACGGCGGCAAGGCCGCCGCCGCGGTCGAGGCGCTGCTGGCCCGGGACCCCTTGGACGACCTGCCCAAGAAGATCCCGGTCGTCGACTGGGCGGAGCCGCGCATGCTCCCGCAACTGCTGCTGCGCGACCGCGAGCGCGCCCTCCCGGACGAGGCGGCCGGGCACGTGCTGACGATGCTGGCGATGTCGAAGCCTGGGGACGCGTACGCGGGCGTGGAGGTCGTCCGCGAGCTGTGCGATCCGGCGTCCCTCGCGGCGTTCGGATGGGCGCTGTTCCGCTGGTGGGACGTGTGCGGCGCGCCGTCCGCGGACGGCTGGGCGTTCACCCAGCTGGCGCTGACCGGCGACGACGAGACGGTCCGCCGGCTCACCCCGGTCATCCGGGCGTGGCCCGGCGAGGGCGGGCACGCCAAGGCCGTGGCGGGCCTGGACGTCCTCGCCGCCGTCGGCACCGACACCGCCCTGATGCACCTGCACTCGATCTCGCAGCGGGTGAAGTTCAAGGGGCTGAAGGCACGGGCGCAGGAGAAGATCCGGGAGCTCGCGGCCGAACTCGAACTGTCCACCGAGCAGCTCGCGGACCGGCTCGTCCCGGACTTCGGGCTGGACGCGTCCGGGACGCTCACCCTCGACTACGGCCCGCGCCGGTTCGTCATCGGGTTCGACGAGGCGCTCCGGCCGACGGTCGCCGACGAGGGCGGCGCGCGGCGCAAGTCCCTGCCCCGGCCGGGGGCCGGCGACGACCCGGCGCTCGCCCCCGACGCCTACAAGCGGTTCGCGGGCCTGAAGAAGGACGTCCGGACGGTCGCGACCGACCTGCTCGCCCGCTACGAGAACGCGATGGTCACGAGCCGCCGCTGGCCGGTGGCGGAGTTCCGCGACTTCCTCGTCGGGCATCCCCTCGCCGGGCATCTCGTCCGGCGCCTGGTCTGGCTGTCCGAGGACGGTCCCGCGTTCCGCGTCGCCGAGGACGGGACGTTCGCCGACTCCGCCGACGACACCGTCACCCTTCCGGAGACGGCGCTGGTCGGCATCGCGCACCCCGTCCACCTGGGCGGGGAGGTGAAGGCGTGGTCGGAGGTGTTCCTCGACTACGAGATCCTGCAGCCGTTCGAGCAGCTGGCGCGGCCCGTCCACGAGCTCACCGGTGAGGAGCGCGAGACCGGTCGGCTGACCCGGTTCGAGGGGCTGGTGGCCCCGATCGGCGACCTGCTCGGCCTCGTCCGGCGCGGCTGGGCGCGCGGCCCGGCGATGGAGGCCGGCATCGAATGGTACGTCTCCCGCCGCGTCGCCGCCGACCGGCATCTGGTCGCCACCTACGACGGCGGCTTCCCCGTGGGGGCGCCCGACGAGATGGGCGACCAGACCTTGGCGGACGTCCGGTTCGCCGTGTACGCCGACCGCTACCGGAACGACCGGCCCGCCGCGAGCGTCCCGGACGGCCTCGACCCGGTGACCGTCTCCGAGGTCCTCGCCGACCTGACCCGGCTGACCGCTTCCTCGGCGAAGACAGACCGATGACCGGCGCGGGACCTGCTGTTTCGCCGCTGAAGGCCACCCCGCGGCGCCGTGATCAGATCGGCCGGTAGCGTGCGGAGGGTGAGCACGGCGTCTGAACTCCCTCCCGGTCAGGTGGTCTGAGCATGACGAACTACGCCCGCATGTACCGCTTCGGCATGACGCCGTGGGAGCGCTATGGCAAGGCCGCCGGGGACAGCATCGCCGCGCTGCTCGACCGGGAGGAGGCCGACCGGTCCCGGCCGCTCGGCCGGGCCCTCGACCTCGGGTGCGGACGCGGCCAGTTCACCCCCGAACTGGCGCGGCGCGGCTGGGAGGCGGTCGGGGTCGACTACGTCCCCGCCGCGATCGAGGCGGCCCGGAGCAAGGCGGAGGAAGGCGTCACGTACGTGGTGGGCGACGTGACGGACCTGGAGGCGTCCGGTCTCGGAACGTTCGGCTTCTTCACCGACATCGGCTGCTTCCAGGGTTTCGAGCCCGAGCAGCGGCGCGCCGAGGGGCGCGGGGTCACCGCGCTGGCCGAGCCCGGCGCGACGCTGCTGATGCTCGCCTTCGGCGTCACCCGGCTCCGCTCGCGCATCGGCGGGGTGTCCCAGGCGGAGGTCGAGGCCGCGTTCCCGGACTGGGAGATGCTCGACGTCCGGCCCGCCGAGACCGCCGGGCTGGGCTGGCCGATGAACAGGACGTCCCCGCAGTGGTACCGGCTGCGGCGGCGAGGCTGACGGCGAGGCCGGCCACCGCCGCCGCGTGCCTCAGGCCGCCGCGTGCCTCAGGGGGACGGCGGCGAGCAGGCGGTGAGGGTGTCGATCAGGGTCGCCCGGAGGAGCGCCACCTTGTAAGCGTTCTGGGGCAGGGGGGTGCACCGGGCGGTCGCCAGGTCGGCGGCGGCCGTCAGCGTCTCCTCGGTGGCGGGCTTGCCGAGCAGGGCTTCGGCCACTTCGGTGAGGAGGAGCGGCGTGCGGGCCACTCCGCCCACGGCGACGGACGCGGTGGCGATGGTGTCACCGTCGAAGGTGAGGCGGGCGGCGGCTTCGACCAACGGCCATTCGGCCATCTCGCGGGCGGTGGCGCGGCGGTACGCGGCTCGTTCGTCCGGCGTCGGCGGAGGCATGACGACGGCCTGCAGGATCTCGCCGGGCTCCAGGCGGTGGTCGCGCGTGGGGTCGGCGCCGTCCCCGTACAGTTCGGCGATGCCCAGCGTGGAGCGGCCGTGGACCTCGGCGGTGGCGCCGTAGGTGAGGAGCGCCACGGCGAGCGAGGACGGGTGCGGGGCGACGCAGGGGCCCTGGTCGACGACGGCCGAGTAGAGGTGGGCGCCCTCGCGGGCGTGGCAGGTGTCGCCGCCCGTCTGGTGGCAGGTGAAGGCCGGGTTGCGCAGGTACCAGCAGCGGTTGCGCTGGAGGAGGTTGCCGCCGACGGTCGCGACGTTGCGGATCTGCGGGGTGGCGACGGCGGCGGCCGTGGCGGCGAGCGCCGGGTAGGCGGCGGTCAGCCGGTCGTCGGCGAGCAGGCCGGCGATCGTGGTGAGGGCGCCGACGCGGGCGGAGCCGTCCGGCCGCCAGCCGACGCCGCCCAGGCCGGGGACGCCGAGCAGGTCGACCGCGGGACGGGCCGCCCGGGTCATGACGTCGGTGCCGCCGGCGCGCGGCTCGCCGCCGGTGTCGCGGACGGCCGCGGCGGCGGCCTCGATGGTGGTCACGTGCCGATCCCCTCGAGGAGCAGGTCGGGCCGGATGGGCAGGTCGTGCGGGCGCCATCCGGTGGCGTGCCGGACGGCGTTGCCGACCGAGGCGGCGACGGCCACGGTGCAGACCTCGCCGAGGCCGATGCCGCGGCCGGGGACGTGGTCCCAGCCCTCGGTGTGGAAGTGCACGTCGATCTCCGGGGTGTCGGCGATCCCGGGGATGCGGTAGTCCTCCAGGTTCGCGGTGAGGACGGTGCCGGTGGCCGGGTCCTCGTGGCGCTGCTCGAACAGGGCGTAGCCGATGCCCTGGATGACCCCGCCCTCGCACTGGTTGCGCGCCAGCCGGGGCGCGTAGACGTGGCCGGACGTCACGCCGCACCAGACGCGGGTCGGTTTGACGCGTCCGAGCAGGGTGTCCACTTCGACCTCGGTCACGACGACGGCTCCGGAGAAGCCCCGTCCGATGGCGAAGTGGTCGAGCGGGAAGGGCGTCACGTATCCGCGCCGGTCCCGCGGGCGCTTGCCGACGACCCGGAGCCCTTCGGCCTCCTCAAGGGTGCGGGCGCCGAGGGCCTTGCGGAGCCGGCGCGCCGCGTCCTCGGCCGCCGGGGCGACGGACGCGGTGGCGCAACTGCTGGCGGACGTCGGCCCGTAGGCGTGGTCGCTGTCGCCGACCTCGACGCGCACCTGCGCGGGCCGCAGGCCGAGCGCGGACCGCACGACCTCGGCGATCACCGAGCGGGTGCCGGTGCCGATGTCCTGGACGGCGACGCGGGCGACCACGGCGCCCTGCTCGACCGCCAGCGCGACCTTGGTGCCGGGGTCGAGGAAGTACATGTAGTTGGCGGCCGCGACGCCGACGCCGCGGCGGAGGCGTCCGTCGCCGGGGTCCGCGCGGTCGCGCCACATGGGCAGCTCCGCGGCCCGGTCGTACAGGGCGTGGCGCTTGGCGTTGCCGTCCCAGCGGCGGCGCAGGTCGACGGGGTCCTCGCCGCGGCGCAGCGCCATCTCGTCCACGCCCTGTTCCAGCGCCCACAGCATCGGCGGCAGGCCGGGGCCGCGGAAGGGGATGCCGGGGGCGCGGTTGGTGACGTGGTCGTAGTCGCGGATCCGGCGGGGCGCGTTGCCGTAGAAGAACCGCGAATGCCAGGCCGCGTTCGACCCGATGGACACGCCGGAGTCGCCGTGGGCGTCCATGGTGAAGGCGGACAGGCCGCCGCCGGCGTCCGCGAGAAGGGCCAGCTCGATGCGGACCCCGGGGCGGGTGCCGCCGTCGACGAGCTCCTCCGGCCTGCTGAGGACGACCCGGACCGGCGCGCCGTGCAGGCGGGCCAGCTCCACGGCGGCGGCCACGTCGGGGGTGACGTTGACCTTGGAGCCGAAGCCGCCGCCCACGTGCTCGGCCACGATATGGACCTGCTCCCGGCGGAGGTTCCAGCGCTTGGCCGCCTGTTCGGCGACGCGGGTCACCGCCTGAGTGGACAGGTGGAGGTGCAGTTCACCGTCTTCCCAGCGGGCCACGCAGCCGTGCGGCTCCATACAGGTGTGGGCCTGCACGCCGGTGGTGAAGGTGGCCTCCACCAGGGTCTGGCCGCCGTCGCTCCGGGCCTTCTCGATGCGCTTCACCGCCGTGCCGCCCCGCCAGCTCATGCCGGCCGGTCCGCGCACGTTGCCGTTCCACTTGGCGGACGCGAGCGGGCCCTCGTTGGCGCGCGGAGCCTCCTTGCGGGACTCCGCGGTCGGATAGACGACGGTCTCGTCCTCCGGCGAGAGCACGGCGGGCAGCACCGTGTAGTCGATCTCGACCCGCGCCGCGGCCTCCAGCGCCTCGGCCTTCGTGGGCGCGGCGACCGCCGCCACCGGCTGGCCCACGTAGCGGATGACGCGGTCCGCGGGCAGCAGCTCGGTCAGCGGGCCGTCGTACCGGATCTCCCCCACCTTCGCGTGCGGGTGCGGCGACCGTACGATCACGCCTTCGAGCTGCCCGTCCAGGACGACGTCCGCCGTGTACCGCGCGGCGCCCGTGATCTTGCTGAGGGCCTCCACGCGGGCCGGCGTCACCGTGCCGTCGTCGTGCTCACCCGCGCACGCCGCCGCGACCGCCTCGTAGATGCCGACGTACGCGCCGCAGCGGCACAGGTGTCCGGCCAGGGCCTCGGCGATCTGCTCGCGGGACGGTTCGGACGTGCCGTGCTCGGCGCGCCACCGGTCCATGAAGGCCGCCGCCTCCACCACGAAGCCCGGCGTGCAGTAGCCGCACTGGAGCGCGTCGTGCTCGGCGAAGGCCCGCTGCACCGGATGGTCGCCGCCGAGGCCCTCGACGGTCGTGACCTCGCGGTCCGCCACCGCCTCGGCGGGCAGCAGGCAGCTCGCCGCCGTGCGCCCGTCCACCAGGACGGTGCAGGTGCCGCACACGCCCGTGCCGCAGGCGACCTTCGTCCCGGTCAGCCCCATCCTCTCGCGCAGTACGTCCGCCACGGTCTCCGCGGGTTCGGCACGGGTGCCGACGGACTTGCCATTGAGGCTGAATTCCATTCGCGCTCCATGCACAGGGGGCTGATCAGCGTCATCGTGGCACAGCGAACAGGGTAAATCACCACTTTCTTGCTATCTCACCTCTACAGTTGTCGCGACGTTTCATCGCTCACGGCAGACGGGAACCGCGGTGCCACCACAGCCGGGCGTGCCACAGGGGATCGATCCGAACACCCCGAACGTGGCGCGCATGTACGACTACGTGCTCGGCGGCAAGGACAACTACGCCGCCGACCGCGAACTCGCGGGCCACCTCATCGCCTCCATCCCGGACGGGGTCGAGGCGCTGCGCGCGAACCGCCGCTTCCTCGGCCGCGCCATCGCCCACGTCGCCGGGCAGGGCATCGACCAGTTCATCGACCTCGGCGCGGGCCTGCCCAACCAGGGCAACGTCCACGAGATCGCCCAGCGCGTCCACCCGCACGCCCACGTCGTCTACGTGGACATCGACCCGGTCGTCATCGCGCACGCCCGCGCCCTGCTCGCCGCCGACGACCGCACCGCCGCGCTCCAGGCCGACATGCGCGACCCCGGAACCGTCTTCGCCTCCGACGCCGTGGCCCGCCTCATCGACTTCGACCGCCCGGTCGGCGTCATCTTCAACGCCATGCTGCACTTCGTCACCGACGCCGAGGACCCCGCCGGCATCGTCGGCGCCTTCACCGACCGCATGGCCCCCGGCAGCCACCTCGTCATCTCCCACAGCACCCTCGACGACCGCCCCGCCGACCTCGTCGAGATCATCAGGGCCGCCTACGAGAACGCCTCGGCCCCCATGGTCTTCCGCGACCACGACGCGATCCTGCGCCTGTTCAACGGCCTCCGCCTCGTCGAGCCGGGCCTCGTCAAGGTCAACCGCTGGCACTCCGACGCCGAGGAGGCCGCCGCCACCGGCGGCGCCTGGGTCTACGGCGGCGTCGCCGTCAAGTAGCGTCGCGCGTCACGGCGGGCCGGAGCCGTCGACCGCCCGCTCGTGTTGAGCGTTGCTGCTTTTCTGTCTCCTATAGTGAGCCGAGCATTCGTGTCACTGGGAGGAAGGATGTTCGGCATGCCGTCGCCGGTGCGCGGGAGGCCCTCGTGGTCCCGGCCGTGCCTGGTGCTGGCGTTGCTGATCGTCCTGCTGACGGTCGGCTGCCTCATGCAGCTCGGCAAGGGCGCCGCCGCCTTCCAGTCGGCCGGTGCCGGTCCCGTCGCCGCCAGTGCGGCGGACGAGTCGCCGCGGGAGTCGGGGACGGAGCCGGGCACCGGGCAGTGCGGCAAGAAGACGGTGGCCGAGGCGCCCCCGGTCGCGCCCGCCGCCCAGCCGCTGCCGGTTCCGGCGGTCGTGCTGCCGGCCGCGCTCGCCGAGGGCGCGGCGGCGCCGCCGGGCGCGGTCGCCCCGGTGGCGCGCCAGGGACCTGCGCCGCCCCCGCCCGACCTCGCCGGACTCTGCGTTCTGCGGATCTAGAGGCCCCGTTCACCCGGGCCGCCAGATCCGACCGAACGGAGTCCGACCGATGATCTCTGCTCGCCCGTCCGTGCGGGCGTCCACCGGCATGCTCGCCAAGGCGGGCCGCGCGCTGGCCTGCTGGCCGCGCCGCCGCTGGGCCTTCGCCGCCGCCGGGGCCGCCGGGGCCGCGCTGCTGGTGGGAGCGCCCACCGACGTGATCCCGAATCCGCTGTTCGGCCGTTCCGTGCCGGTGCAGTGGTGGAACTATCCCGTGCTCGCCGTCACCGCCGTCCTGTCCGGGCTGGTCCTGGCCACCTATGCCGGACGGCCGTCCGGCGCGGGCCGGCGCCTCGGCCCGCTCGGCGGGCTGCTGTCGTTCTTCGCGATCGGGTGCCCGGTGTGCAACAAGGCGGTGCTCCTGCTGCTGGGCACCTCCGGCGCGCTGACGATCTGGGCGCCGCTGCAGCCGGCCGTGGCCGTGCTGTCGATCGCCCTGCTGGCCGTGGCCGCCGTGCGGCGCCTGGCCGGGGAGATCGACTGCCCGGTCGGCGCGCCCGGCTCGTCCTGACACTTCCTCCGCACCGCGCGCGCCGCGCCGCGCGGTCAGCCCGCCTGCGCTGACCACGGGCCGCGTTCACGCACGCCCGGCCGCGCCGCGCGCTCTCTTGGAAAGGCTCTTCCGCCATGTCGGCTTCATCTCGCAAGACCCGCTCCCTGACCATCGCGGCCGTGCTGCTGGGCGCGGCCCTGGTCCTCGGCCTGGCCGCCGCCCTCAGCACCCGGGGTGGCGGGGAACCGGCCGCCGCCGGGTCGCCGTCGCCGTCCGCGTCGCCGTCGCGGTCGACGACCGGCGGCCCCGACCTGGCCCGGCGCAAGGACGGCGACCCGTTCGCGCTCGGCCGCACCGACGCCCCGGTCGTCATGATCGAGTACAGCGACTTCCAGTGCCCGTTCTGCGGCCGGTTCGCCCGCGAGACCAAGCCCCGGCTGATCAAGGAGTACGTGGACGCCGGCGTGCTGCGGATCGAGTGGCGCAACTTCCCGATCTTCGGGGACGAGTCGAAGGCCGCGGCGCAGGCGGCCTACGCCGCCGCCCGGCAGGACCGCTTCTGGGCGTTCCACGACCGGCTGTACGCCGAGCCGCGGCGCCGCAACTCCGGCGACTTCGCCCGCAAGCACCTGATGACCTGGGCGCGGGAAGCCGGCGTGCCCGACCTGGACCGCTTCCGGTCCGACATGGAGAGCGGCGAGGCCGAGGACTCCATGATCGCCGACCAGGTCGAGGGCTACCGGATCGGCGCCGCCAGCACCCCGACGTTCCTGATCAACGGCCGGCCGCTCCTCGGCGCCCAGCCGTTCGAGGTGTTCGCCAAGGCCGTCGAGGAGGCGCGCGGGCGGTGAGCGTCGGCTACCTGGCCGCCCTCCTGGGCGGCGTCCTGACCCTGTTCAGCCCGTGCAGCGCGCTGCTGCTCCCGGCGTTCTTCGCCTACTCCTTCACCGAGCGGACGCGGCTCGTCGCCCGGACTGCGGTCTTCTACCTCGGGCTCTGCACGACGCTGGTCCCGCTCGGCGCCGCCGGGGCGCTGGCCGGCCGGCTCTTCTACGGGCACCGCGACCTGCTGGTCGCCGTCGGCGGCTGGACGATCATCGCGCTCGGCGTCGTCCAGATCGCCGGGCTCGGGTTCGGCTCCACCCGGCTCCAGGGGCTCGCCGCCCGGCGCGGCAAGGCCGGGTCCGCGCTGTCGGTCGGCCTGCTGGGGGCCGTCTACGGGCTGTCGGGCTTCTGCGCCGGGCCCCTGCTCGGCGGCATCCTCACCGTCTCGGCGGTCGGCGGCAACCCGCTGTACGGGGCGTCGCTGCTGGCGGTGTACGCGCTGGGCATGGCCGTCCCGCTGTTCGTGCTGGCCCTGCTGTGGGACCGCTACGACCTCGGCCACCGCCGCGTCCTGCGCGGCAGGCCGGTCACGCTCGGGCCGCTGCGGGTGCACTCGACGTCCCTGGTCGGCGGGCTGTTCTTCATCGTCCTGGGGACGGTGTTCCTGCTCTTCGACGGCACGTCGGCGCTGCCCGGCCTCCTGGACCCCGACACCGAGTTCGCCTTGGAGGAGACGGTCTCCCGCATCGGCGCGGCCGTGCCGGACGGCCGGCTGCTGGCGGTCCTCGCCGCCGGGGCCGCCGTCGCGGCCGCCGCGTTCCTGTGGCGCGGACTGCGGGAGGACCGCCGCTCGCCCGACTGAACGACATTGATAACCGTTTTCACTTTCGTTAGTGTGTGGCACCCCGCGTCGCCGTTCCGAGGGAGAGCCATGCACGACCAGTTGACCCGCCGCGCGTTCCTGGGAGCCGCCGCCGGAGCCGCCGTCCTCGCCGGGTGCGGGACGGGCCCCTCCTCCGGCGGCGGCAGGCTGCGCGCGGCGTTCGCGGGCGGCGGCGCGACCGAGGTGCTCGACCCGCACCTGGCCAACCTGTTCGTCGAGGCGGCGCGGGCGAAGGCCATGTTCGACAAGCTCGCCGACCTCGGCGACGACGTCGCGCCGCGGCCCCGGCTGGCCGAGCGCTGGGAGGCGAGCGCCGACCTGCGGACGTGGCGCGTCACCCTGCGCGAGGCGGTCTTCCATGACGGCAAGCCGGTGCGGGCGCAGGACGTCCTGGCCAGCTACGCGCGGATCCTCGATCCGAAGGGTGCCTACCGGGCCCGGTCCAGCCTGGCGCTGATCGACCTGGGCGACAGCAGGGCGGTGGACGAGCGCACCGTCGAGTTCGCGCTCAAGCGGCCGTTCGCGGAGTTCCCGAACGCGCTCGCGGCCTTCGGCGCGTACATCGTCCCGGCGGGCCTGCGCGACTTCTCCAAGCCGGTCGGGTCGGGGCCGTTCCGGTTCGCGTCGTGGCAGCCGGGCCGGGCGGTGCTGCTCGCCCGCAACCCGGACTACTGGGACGGCGCCCCGCACATCGGCGAGCTGGAGTTCCTGATCGCCAACGAGGAGTCCGCCCGGATGAACGCGCTGCTCGGCGGCCAGGTCGAGTACGCCCACGACATCTCGCCCGCGACCGCGCGCCGGCACGGCTCCCGCGCCCGGTTCGTGCACTCCCCGAACAGCAACATGCAGGCGTTCGCGATGAAGGTCGACCGGCCGCCGTTCGACGACCGCGACCTGCGCGAGGCGCTGTTCCTGCTCGCCGACCGGCGGCGGCTGGTCGACACGACGATGCCGGGCGCCGGTCAGGTCGGCAACGACCTGTTCGGCAAGGGCTACCTGCACTACGCCGCCGGAATCCCGCAGCGCGAACCCGACCTGGACCGTGCCAAGGCGCTCATCAGGAAGGCCGGGGCGGACGGGACGACGATCGAGCTGACCACGTCCCAGGCCGCGTCCGGCTTCGTGGAGGCGGCCACCGTGTTCGCCGACCAGATCCGCGCCGCCGGGCTCAAGGCCAAGGTCGTGACCGGCGACAAGGACACCTACTGGTCCGACATCCTCAAGAGGGGCACGCTGGTCAGCTTCCGGTCGGGGGCGATGCCGATCGAGACGCACATCTCCCAGCGGCTGCTCTCGCACTCGACCACCAACGCCACCAGGTGGGCCAGGCCCGACTTCGACGCGCTCTACGACCGGGCCGTCTCCTCGCCGCGCGAGCAGGACCGCAAGGACGCCTTCGACCGGATGCAGCGCATGCTGCACGCCGAGGGCGGCCTGCTGGTCTGGGGATTCGCCGACGGCATCGTCGCGACGGCCCGCAACGTGACCGGCGTGCGCGGCGCCCCGATGAACACCCTGGACTGGGCGCGTTTCGACAAGGTCCGCCTGGGATGAGCCTCCCCCGCTACGCCGCGCGGCGGATGCCGCTGGCGTTCGCGCAGGTCGCCGCCGTCACCACCGTGATCTTCCTGCTGACGGAGCTGCTGCCGGGCGACGCCGCCGTGGTGCTGGCCGGCGACTCCCCGGATCCCGCCCGGGTCGCGCAGATCCGCGCGGGCCTCGGCCTGGACCGTCCGCTGCCCGAGCGGTTCGCCGAGTGGGCGGCCGGGCTCGCGCACCTGGACCTCGGCAGCTCGATCGTGTCCGGACGGCCGGTGGCGGAGATCGTCCTGGCCGCGCTCGCGCCGACCGCGCTGCTGGCCGGGCTGACGCTGGCGCTGCTGGTGCCGCTGGCCATCGCGGCCGGGGTGGGCGCGGCGGTCCGGGAGGGCGGCCTGCTGGACCGCGTGCTGACCTCCACCGGCGTCGCGCTGTACTCGGTCCCCGAGTTCGCCCTGGCCATGCTGCTCATCGCGGTGTTCTGCGGGTGGCTCGGCTGGCTGCCCGCCACCGCGATCGACGGGCTCGGCGCCGCCGTGCTGGTACTTCCGCTGCTGGTGCTGCTGGCCCGTCCGCTGTCGTCCACCGGACGGCTCGTCCGCGCCGGGATGATCGACGCGCTGCACGCCGGCTACACCCGGCACGCGCTGCGGCTGGGCGTCCCGGTGCGGCGCGTCCGGTACGCGCACGCGCTGCCGAACGCGCTGGCGCCCGCCGCGCAGCAGCTCGCCCGCACCGTGGACTGGCTGCTCGGCGGCGTCATCGTCGTGGAGGCGGTGTTCGTGGTCCCGGGGCTCGGCACCGTACTGGTGGACGCGGTCGCCGACCGGGACCTGCCCGTCGTCCAGGGCCTGGCGGTGCTGTTCGCGACGACGACCGTCCTGGTCAACCTGGCCGCCGACCTGGCGGCGTTCCGCCTGGTGCCGCGCGCATGAGGCGGCCGCCGATCGTCCCGCTGCTGCTGGTGGCGGTTCCGCTGCTGATCGCGCTGGCCGGGCCGTGGCTGGCGCCGGGGTCGGCCGGGACGTCCGGACGCGGGGCGGCGTTCGCCGCGGACGGCCCGCTCGGCACCGACTTCGCCGGACGGGACGTGTGGGGCCAGGTCCTGCTCGGCGGCCGGACCCTGGTGCTGGTGGCGCTGGCCGCCACCGCCGGCGCGTACCTGCTGGGCGTCCCGTGGGGGCTGGCCGCCGCGACCGCGCCGCGCCGCGCCGTGGACGAGGCCCTGATGCGCCCGCTGGACCTGCTGCTGGCCGTGCCGTCGCTGCTCCTGCTGATCCTGCTCGCGGCCATCGGGTCCGGCGGCGCGCTGGTGTGGGCGCTCGCCCTCGTCCACCTGCCCGACATCGCCCGCGTCACCCGCGCGGCGGCACTGGAGGCGGCGCACGGGACGGCGATCGAGGCCATGCGGCTGCAAGGCGAGCACCGCTGGCGCACCGGTGTCCTGTTCGTCGGACGGTCAGCGCTGCGGACGCTGGTCACCGACGCGGGCACCCGCCTGACCGGCACCCTCTACCTGGTCGCCGCCGCCGCGTTCCTCGGCATCGGGGTCTCCCCCGACACCGCCGACTGGGCCGTGATGATCGACCGCAACCGGGCGGGCCTGTTCCTCAACCCCTGGTCCGTCCTCGCACCCGCGCTGCTGATCGTCATGCTCACGGTCGGGCTCAACCTCGCCGCCGACCGCGCCTTGGAGGAACGGTGATCGAAGTGGTGGGCCTGCGGGTCCGTTCCGCCGCCCGGACGCTGGTGGACGGGGTGGGCTTCACCGTCCCGGAGGGGCGGGTCCTCGCGCTGGTCGGGGCGTCCGGCAGCGGCAAGACGACGACCGGGCTGGCGCTGCTCGGGGAGCACCCGCCGGGCACCGAGGCCACCGGCACGGTGCGGATCGACGGGCGGTGGCCCGCCGCGGCCGGCGCCGTCGGCTACATCCCGCAGCATCCGTCGTCCGTGCTGAACCCCGCCCGCCGGATCGGGCCGATGCTCCGGGGCATCGCCCGGTTGCACGGCACCGATGCGGTCGCCGCGCTCGACGCCGCGCGGCTGCCCTCCGGCGGAGCGTTCCTGCGCCGGTTCCCGCACCAGTTGTCGGGCGGGCAGCAGCAGCGGCTCGTGCTCGCCCAAGCCCTGCTCACCGCGCCCAAGGTGATCGTCGCCGACGAGCCCACCACCGGCCAGGACGCCGTCACCCGTGCCGAGCTGGTCGGGGTGCTGCGCGGCCTCGGGGTGACGCTCGTGCTGCTCAGCCATGACCTGGACGTCGTCCGGGCGCTCGCGGACGACGTCGTCGTGCTGCGTGGCGGCAAGGTCGTCGAAGCGGGTCCGGACGTCCTGGACGCGCCGCGCGGCGACTACGCCAAGGCCCTGGTCGCCGCGCAGCCCGACCCCGCGGCGCCCGCCACCGCCCGGCCGCTGCCGGACGCCCCGCTGCTGCGCGTCCGCGACCTGACCGCGGGCCACGCCGGCCGCCGGGACCGTCCCGCCGTGGACAGGGTCAGCCTCGACCTGGCCGATGGGGAGCGGCTGGGGATCGTCGGCCGGTCGGGCGGTGGCAAGACGACGCTGGCCCGCTGCGTCGCGGGGCTCCACCCGTGGACGGGTGGCAGCGTGGCCGTCGGCGGCGTGCCGCTGCCCGCACGGCCTCGGCGGCGCACCCGCGCCCACCGGAGGCTGGTCCAGTACGTGTTCCAGGACGCGCGCGCCTCGTTCGACCCGTGGCGCCCCGTCCACGAACAAGTGGCACGCACCGCCGTCCGGCTGCGGGATCTGCCCTCCGCCCAAGCCCGAGCGGAGGCGCTCGACAGCCTGGAGCGCATGGGCCTGGACGCGTCGGTCGTCCGGCACCGCCCCGACCGGCTGTCCGGCGGCGAACTCCAGCGGGCCGCCCTCGCCCGCGCGCTCCTCGCCCGGCCCCGCGTGCTCATCTGCGACGAGATCACCTCCGGGCTCGACACGCTCACGCAGGCCGCCATCCTGGACCTGCTCGCCGGCCTGGACCTCGCGCTGGTCTTCATCAGCCACGACCTCGGCGTGGTCGCCCGGATCGCCGACACCGTCGCCGTCGTCCACGACGGCCGCCTCGTCGAGCACCGGCCCGCTGCTCACCTCCTGCGGGCACCCGAGCACCCCCTCACGAGGGCCCTCCTCGGAGACCCGGAGGGTCAGCGGGCCACGGTCTGGCGGTAGCGCTCGTCAGTGCGGAGGAGGGCGCGGTGCGTGTCCTCGGCGGTGATGGCGCCGCCGTCCAGGACGAGGACGCGGTCGGCGGCGTCCAGCAGGGCGGGGCTGGTGGTGATCACGACGGTGGTCCGGCCGCTCCGCAGACCGGCGATGCCTCGCGCGATGAGCTGCTCGGTGACCGCGTCGACGGCGGTCGTCGGGTCGTGCAGGACGAGGACCGGGCTGTCGGCGGCCAACGCGCGGGCCAGCGACAGCCGCTGGCGCTGCCCGCCGGACAGGTTCGCGCCGCGGTCGCGGACGGGGTGGTCGAGCCCGTCGCGGTGCAGCGCGACGACGTCGGTCAGCATGGACGCCTCGACGGCCGCCGCGACCTCCCGGGCGGTGCCCGACGGGTCGATGTTCGTGCGGAGCGTGCCCGCGAAGATCTCCCCGTGCGACGGGTTCACCAGCAGGTGCGCGCGGAGCCCGTCGGTCGACAGGTCCGCGGTGTCCCGGCCGCCGACCCGCACCGCGCCCTCGTACGCGCCCGGCGGGACCTCGCCCGACAGCAGCGCCATGAGGTCGGCGGCGGCGCGCTGCTCGTAGGCGGCGATCGCCGTGAACTCCCCGGCGGGCACATCGAACTTCAGCTCGCGCAGCGACCCGTACCGGACGCGGTCGACCTCCAGGCCGCCGTCCGCGTCCGGGCGCGCCGTGCCCGGCACCGCCACCGGCGGCGCGGCCAGCACCAGCGCCATCCGCTCGGCGGACGCCCGCGCGACCATGAGGTGCTTCGGCATCTCCGAGAACAGCTTGAGCGGTTCCATGATGAACTGCGCCAGCCCGACGGCCATGACGAGTTCCCCGGTGGTGATCCGGTCCTCGAACGCGAGCCAGCCAGCCAGCAGCGTCACGGCGGTGGCGAGGAGCGCGTTGAGCGCCAGCGCGGCGCCCGCGTACGCGCCGTTGGCCCTGGCGACGGTGACCGCCTGGTCCCGCGCCTCCCCGCTGACCCGGCGGTAGGACGCGAACGCCGCGTGGTTGCCGCCGAACCCGTGCAGCGGGCGCAGGCCGCTGATCAGGTCGGCGACCTTCGCGCTCGCCCGCGCGACGCGGGCCTGCTGCTCGCGGGTGCCGGTGCCGATCCGCTTGGACAGCACGCTCAGCACCGACAGGACCGCGACGGTCCCCGCGATCACCAGCAGGCCGAGCCCGACGTCGGCCAGGCCCAGCGCGACCGCCGCGATCAGCACCGCGACCAGCGAGCTGACCAGCAGCGGCACCACCTCGATGATGTCGGCGGTCTGGTCGGCGTCCTCGGTGGCGATGGTCAGCACCTCGCCGGACTTCAGGTCGGCGTCCCGGGCCACGGGCTGGAGCCCGCAGGCCGCTACCCGCACCCGCCAGCGGTGCGCCTCGGTCGTGTTGGCCTTCTGCAGGATGCGCATCCCGAACCGCCACGAGAACGACACCGTCGTGATGATCACGGCGAGCGCGGCGATGGACAGGCCGAGCGCGCCGAGGCTCCGGTCGCGCATCGTGTGCTCGACGATCAGGCCCAGCGCGATGGGGAAGGCGGTCTCGCCCGCCTGGTACATGCCCATGAGGACGGTGCCCGCGGTCATGGCGCCCGCGTTGCGGCGCAGCGCGGTCCGCAGGATCGCGGAGCCCGTGCGGGGTCCCGGTTCGGCGGCGGTCGTCGTCTCCGCGGCGGTCGTCATCGCCGGTTCAGCCCCCCGCCCGCCAGGCGCGCCACAGCCGCGCGTACCGGCCGCCGAGCGCCACCAGTTCATCGTGGGCGCCCTGCTCCACGACGCGCCCGGCGTCGAGCACGGCGATCCGGTCGGCCGCCATGGCCTGGGTGAGCCGGTGCGCGACGAACAGCGTCGTGCGCCCCCGGCACGCGGCGAGGACGGCCCGCTCCAGCGCGGCGGCGCCCTGGCTGCCCGCCTCCGCGGTCGACTCGTCCAGCACCACGACCGGCGACCGGCTCAGCACCAGCCGGGCCAGCGCGACCTGGGTGGCCCGCGTGGCGTCGAGGCGCTCGCCGCCCTCGCCGACCGGGGTGTCCAGGCCGTCCGGCAGGGCGTCGACCCAGCCGTCCGCGCCGACCGTGCGCAGGGCGTCCATCAACTCGGCGTCGGACGCGTCCGGCGCGGCCAGCCGCAGGTCGCCGGCGAGCGGGCCGGAGAACACGTGCGTCTCCTGCGTCAGGATGCTCACCAGGGCCCGCGCGCCCGCCTCGTCCAGGTCGGCGAGGTCGACCGGGCCGATGCGCACCGACCCGGCCTGCGGGGTGCCGATGCCCGCGATGAGCGCGGCCAGCGTCGACTTGCCAGCGCCCGTCGCGCCGACCAGCGCGAGCGAGCCGCCCGCCGGGATCACCAGGTCGACGTCCCGCAGGACCGGCTCCTCGGAACCGGGATAGGTGAACGTCAGCCCCTCGACCGTGACCGGGTGGGCCGCGGCGTCCGGCTCGGCGGGCGTCCCGCCCACCAGGCGCTCCTCGGCGGGCTCCCCCAGCACCCCGACCAGCCGGGTCAGGCTCGCGCCCGACTTCTGGGCCTCGTCGAAGGTGAACAGGATGGAGCCCAGCGGGTTGAACAGGCGGTGGAACAGCAGCGGGGCCGCCGCGACCTCGCCCAAGCTGGCGGCGTCCGCCTCCAGCAGGGCGTACCCCACCGTGATGATCAGGACGAGCCCGATGAACTCGGCGCGGTTCTCCCGGCCGACGAACCGGCCGAAGAGGCGGAACACCTCGATGCCGAGGTCGCGCACCCGCCACGACTCGCGGGTCACCCTGGCGCGGAACGCGTCCTCCAGCCGGTACGCGCGGACGGTGCCGATCCCGTCCAGCCCGCTGATCAGCTCCTGCGCCCGGTCGGCCTGCGCCGCGCGCTGCCGCCGGTAGAGCGGCGCCGACCTCGGCAGGTACCAGCGCAGGGCCAGCGCGTAGGCGGGCAGCGCGCCGGCGCCCGCCAGGCCGAGCCGCCAGTCGAGGCCGAACATCCCGGCGGTGGCGATCGCGACGAGCACGCCCGCGGAGAAGACCGTGGGGACGGCCGTCCGGATGCCCTTGGACAGGACGGCGACGTCGTCGCCGACGCGGGAGAGCACGTCCCCCCGGCCGACCTGCTCGATCCGCGCGCTCGGCATGCCGAGCACCGCCCGGACGGCGCCCTCCCGCAGCCGCGCGAGCAGTTCCGCGCCGAGCCGCCCGATCAGGTACGTCGACGCGGCGGTGGCTGCGGCGCCGAGCGGAACGGCGGCCACCAGCAGGGCCCCGATCGTGATCAGGATCGCGGGCGAGCCGCCGCCGGCCACCCCGTCCACCACCCGGCCGAGCAGGAGCACCGGCAGCACCTGGAGCGCCGCGCCCGCCACCGTGGTGAGCACCGCGGTGCCCGTCAGCCACGGCGTCTCGCGGCAGTGCGCCGCGACCCAGCGGGACGCCTCGCGCCCGGACGCCGTGCGCAGGGCGGCCGGGGCGAGGCGCGGGACGGCGGTGGTCACTCCTGGCCGACCGACGCGACGATCTCGGCCTCGTTGCCCAGGGCCTTGGCGATGTGCACCGCGTTGCCCTGCCACGGCTCCATGACCGCGCTCATCCGCGCGGGCCGAGTCCGGCTAGCACTACTTTCCTCCGAAATCAGACCTGAATAAGGAGAGCCTAACCTAAATGGGATCATGGACTCCGGCCCGGGCGGCGTGCGCCTCATCCCTAGTTGCACCTCACGCCCAGGGCCTCGGGAAGTCGTCGCCGTCCAGCCGGGCGCCTTCGGCCAGCCCCAGCGGGTCGGTCACGGGGTGCGGGGCGCCGTTGTAGACGGTCTCCTCGTCCATGTAGATGACGACGTGCGCGAGCCTCGCCAGATCGGTCGTGTTGGGCAGGGCCATGTGGCCGGTGTAGCCGCTGTGGAAGGTGCAGTCCCCGGCCCGGAGGGGGATGGTCACGCGCGGGATCCATCGCAGCGCCGGATCCGCCTCGAACAGGTCGCCCTCCTCATGGAGGTCCTGCGCGCGCAGGCCGCTGCGGGTCTGGGTACCGGGGAGGAACGTCATGCAGCCCCGCTCGGGCGGGACGTCCACCAGCGCGATCCACGCCGAGAGCGGGAGCCGGTCGTCGGCGTGCGGCCAGTACGGCCGGTCCTGGTGGAACTCGGTGGCGGTGTTGCTGTGCGGCTCCTTCACCAGCATCTGGTCATGCCACAGCCGCACCGGGAAACCCGCGAGCTGCTCGGCGACCCGGCCGAGCCGCCGGTCGAACGTGAGGTCGCGCAGGGTCTCGTCGCGCCGCCAGACGTTGACCAGCTGGCTGAAGGCGCCGCCCTTCTCCAGGCTCTCCCCGCGATGGGATTCGAGGTACGCCTCCGCGCCGGCTCTGAAGCGCTCGACCTGCGTGCGGTCGAGCACGCCGCGGACTCGGACGAATCCGTTCTCACGGTAGCTGCTGACGAGGTCGTCGGAGAGGCGTCCGTCCGGGCCGAGGTCTGTCTCTTCGCTCATGTGGAAAGCCTCGCAACGGCCGGAGGCACCGGCTAGGCCGATGCCGTCCTCCAGTCGTACGATTCCGACATGACCACGGTGCTGCACGAGCGGGCGTTGTTCGCGGACGAGCCGATTTGGGGAAGCGTGCAGCAGCTGTCCGCGGACGTCGAGGCCCACGCGCACGACTTCGTGGAGATCGCCGTCATCGGGCCCGGCCGGGGCACGCACGTGACCGCCACGGGCGTGCACCGGCTGCGGCACGGCCAGGCCGTCGTGCTCCGGCCGGGCGCGTGGCACGGCTTCGAGGGCTGCGCCGATCTCGTCGTCGCCAACTGCTGCGTGTCGGCCAAGGCGCTGCGCTCCGACCTGGAGGGCCTGATGCGGGTCCCGGCGCTGCGCCGGCTGCTGTGGACGGAGCCCGTCGCCTCCGGCTCCCGGGGTGTGGCGGTCACCGCCGTCGGGCCGGACGCCGCCGACGAGGCCATCGACCAGATCCGGCTACTCGAAGCCGACCTGTCGGGTGCCCCGCCCCGCACCGGACGCGCGCTGGGCAGGCTCGTCACCGTCCTCGGCATCCTCGCCGACGCGGGCTCCCCCGGCGGCGCCGGGCCCGGCATGCACCCGGCGGTCGCCGCCGCCATCGCGCGGATGGAGGCGGCGCCCGCCGAGGCGTGGCGGCTGGGCGGCCTCGCACGCGCCGTCAACCTCGACCCCGACTACCTGGGGCGGCTGTTCGTCCGGCACGTGGGGGCGTCCCCGCTCGCCCATCTGGCCCGGATCAGGGCGGAACGGGCCGCCGACCTGCTCGCCCACTCCGACCTCCCGGCCGCGCGCGTCGGCGCGGCCGTGGGCTGGGACGATCCGACCTACTTCGCGCGGCGCTTCCGCGAGCTCGTCGGCCTGACCCCGACCGCGTACCGGCGGACGGCCAGGCCGCCGGCGGCGGTCGCGAGCAGCAGGCCGCCGAGGACGGCGGGCGCCTGGCCCCCGCCGGAGCCGCCGTCCTTCGCCGGCCCGTAGCCGCCCGCCATGCCCTGCCGGTCGTAGGCCGAGCCCGGCATGCGGTCGCCGTAGCGCTCACCGACCGCCCGCTGGTAGGCCGCCAGCGGGACGGACGCCGCGCCGGTCGCCTGCCGCGCCTCGGCGTTGAGGGGGTGGACCCGGCCGTTCCGCAGCGCGTACCAGGCGTTGATCTGCGGCTCGCGGAAGACCGTGCCGCTGTTGCGGGCGTAGGTCTCCTCGTCCGCGCCGGAGGCGATGTTGGCCAGCCGCCAGGCGCCGTCCTTGCGCACGGCCCACACCGACGCATGCTGACCGTCCGCCGAGACCGCCTCGGTGGCGAGGAACGACAGCCGCGCGACGGTGCCGGAGGCGCCGGTGACGAAGCCAGGGTTCAGGTCGTAGACCGGCACGGTGGGGCCGGTCAGCTCGGGCGCCATCCGCTTCGCCGCGGCGGCGCTGACCTCGCCCGTCCGACGAGGCCCTTCGGCGCGCGGACGCTGCGCCCCGCATCGCACGACTCGTCCACGGGGAACCCGACGGTCGCCGCTACGGCCCCGGCGGCAGGACCGGCAAGACGAGCGCCGGCGGCGGCGTGCTCGGCCGGGTAGCGCTCGCGGATCTCGCGGGACGTCAGGCCCTCCCAGGCGCCGCCGTCGCGTTCGATGAGGTCCCGGTCGTAGCGGACGCGCCCAGCCGGCGACCGACAGCTGCTGAACCCCGACCGGACGTCCGAACGGACGCTGGCCTCCCCGGGCGTAAAG
>NZ_VCKZ01000619.1 GCF_005889745.1 Actinomadura geliboluensis | reverse complement strand
CCTTCCACCCGACGGAAGAACCCACCCGTCCGGCGCCGCCCCGCGGCGGACGCGCTGAATGTCCGACGCCCCACCTACGATTGCGCGGAAGGGCATGACCGAGAGGACTGCAGGTGAGCGACGTGGACCCGTCGGCGAGGATTCGGGAGATCTGCCTGGCGCTGCCGGAGGCGGCGGAGAAGCCGTTCGGCGGCCACACCGCGCCGTCCTACCGCGTCCGCGACAAGCTGTTCGTGATGACCTCCGAGGACGGCCTCTCCATGACGTTCAAGGCCGGCCCCGGCGTACAGGAGGCACTCGTGGCAGAGGACCCCGAGCGCTTCTTCGTCCCGAAGTACGTCGGCCCCAAGGGCTGGGTCGGCGCCCGCCTCGACGTCGACCACGACTGGGACGAAATGGCCGAACTCATCGAAGACAGCTACCGCCTGATCGCCCCGAAACGCCTGATCGAACTCCTCGAATGACCCCGCCCGCCAACTCCCAGGGCGCGAGCGAGGCATTCCGATGAATCTGTCCCCGGCCGGACGGCCCCGACCTCCCTCCACTGCCGCGCGGCCCAGCGATCGCCCCAAGGTCACAGGGATGACTCTGGGGGCAGAGCCTGGGCGTGTGCTGCTTCCGATGCCGGCTCGGACGGTGAGAGGAGAGCCGGGGGCAGTGTGGTCAGGCACAGATCGGTGAAGACGGCCTGGATGTGATGGCCCGCGCCGTAGTTGGCCGAGCCACCCCAGTGCAGGCCGATGATACGGGACGGCGCGTCGCCTGCCTCCAGGTAGAGGGCGCCCGAGTCGCCCGTCGAGGAGAAGTCGGCGGTTCCTCCGTCGATCCACAGGTCGGTGTGCGAGCCGTGGTGGCCGCAGTCGAACTCGATGAGGTCGACGGTTCCGCGGGTGAGTCCGGTGGTCTGGCCGGTCTTCAGCACGGGCATGTCGATGGCGGCCTCCGTAATCGCGAAGACCGCCGGGCCGGCGGACACGATGGTGGGGCTGACGACGGCCGGGGCCACCGGCGCCGCGATGGCCGCGTCGAGCGTGCCGGCCCTCAGGACCCGGGCGATCTGGTCTTCCGGCGGCGCGCCGCCGTCGCGGAGGGAGGGCTGCGTGACGGGGGCGCCCGGAGTGGAACCGAAGACGTGCTCGTTCGACAGGGCCACGATCTGGTCGGTGAGGGTGTCCCACACCCAGCCGCCCAGGGTTCCGGTGCCGACGCTGTAGCCGCCGGCGACCGGGCGGACCCGCGCGGAGAGGTCCGGGCCCTCGGGAACGGGGGGCGCGTGCTCCTGCACGTCGACGCGGACCCGGACATCGCGTCCGTCGCGGGTGGTGTAGCGGACGTGAGTCGGCAGCAGCCTCGACCGGGGCACGCGGTCCCGGGGGACTTTTCTGGCGAGGTGCAGGACGATCGCGTACTCGTCGATCTTTTCTCCCGATCTTCTGCGGCGTCCCACGCCGGCAGCGTGCACATCGGGATTCGCCAGCAAGCGACCGCCCAGTGCCTTTTTCACCTCGCGCACGATTTCGAGGTCTTCTTCGTTCATGGCCGTCCCCGTCTTTGCCCGGAGATGCTACTCGGCCGGAAAGATCCATTAGTGTCCACATGCGGACCGTCGCACGTACTTCACTTCCCGTAAGCATCCTGGAACTGTTGCTCCCGTGGGGCTCCCGCACAGCGGGACACGCGACAACGGGGAAGAATCATGGGCACAATTGCTCGGCGCGAAGTGACCGTCCTCACCGACGACGAACTCCGGAAACTAGCGCTTCCCGAACCGCCGACTCCGGAAAGCATGGGCCGGCTGAGCGCGAAGCTCGCCGGCGATCCGATGCTGGGGCTGCGGGTCATGAAGTCATTGATCGAGAAGCCCGGAAGCTGGGCCGTCCTCTTCACTCTGACGCCCGAGCAGGAGGCCGGGCTGTCCGATACGAGCACCGATGTGAGCGGCTTCGTCCAGGCCATCGACAACGTTCCGCTGCTCGGGCCCGTCGGGCAGGTCACCTTCCGGCTGACCGGTCCGGACAGCGGCATCCCTACCCAGGAGGGGGAGTCGGACAATCCGTGGTACGTCCCCGACAAAGTCACGATCAAGGTCGAGGGCGAGGTCCAGAGCACCCCGCAGGGGAACTCGGGCCACGTCGGCGGCTCGGTCGCGGTCGAGTGGCATTTCTAGCCGGCCGCCGCGGGAGGCAGCAGTGAACAAAGAAAAAGGGACAATACCGGCGAAATGGACGATCGATCTGGGCATCGCACTTTCGCCCGCCGCCCACGATCGGATCACCGCGGCGATACAGCGGGCCGTCCTGACGGAGATCGCCGGAATCGACGAGGCGGGCACCCTCTCCATCCGCCTCATCGGCCCCGGGAAACGCGGGCGCATTCCCATGCCGAAGCCCGAAGGCGAGGGGTGGCCGTCCAATGAGGACAGCGACGAATTCCCCGAACCATGGTGGAAGCCCGGAGGGCCGATCGGCATAATGCCGATCGAGCCCGAGCGCGATCCACTGGACGGGATCTAGCCGGAAATGGACGCGGACGAGGACCGCACCTGCCCCAGCGGCCGTTGCCGGGAGGGCGCGGTACTCCTCGGGATCATGAAGGCCGATGGAACGCTCGGCTATCTGTCGCCGGTACTGCCCGTCGACCGCGGGTTCGTCGCCCGCGCCGAGGAGGGCCGCGCTCCGGACGCACGGTTCCGCTTCGCCGAACCGTGCATCCGCGGCGGCTGCGGATACTGGACCGGGTCCGCGTGCTCCCTGATCGACAGCCTCCTGGAGGAGACCACCGACGGCGAGGACCGGCTGCCCCGATGCGGCATCCGCCGCGCCTGCCGCTGGTTTCACCAGCGAGGACCGCAGGCGTGCCAGATCTGCCCCCTGGTGACCCGAACAAACTGACGCCGCGGGCCCTCACTGTCGGTCACCGGTGTCCAACGGTCCAAGCACCCGTCGAGTTCGGCCACGGCGGGCATCGGTGCGGTGGTGAGGTCGGTGGTCGGGTGCGGCGCGGTGGTTTCGTTCATGCGGTGTCGGCGGGGCAGCAGGTGGGGCAGGTGCAGGTCACGAGGAGGTCGCCGCCGGTGCGCCGGTCGGCGGGCCAGCGTGCGTCGATTTCGGTGGCCTCGGTCTGGCATGCGGGGCAGGCGTCGGTGCGGTCGGGGCACCACTGCGGGCCCTGTTCGACCAGGTCACCGATGTTCAGTCCGCACAGGGTCAGACCCCAGTGCCCCGAGGCGTGGTAGCGCCGCGGTGCCTGTTCGGCGCCAGGGTCGGCGCACATGTCCCAGCGCATGTCGGGCGGGGCGTACCAAGGCCGGGTCGGGGTGGGGACGTGACCAGGCGGGCCCGCCACTAGCGCCGCCCTTCTCGTCCGGCTAGACGCTATCGGTGTTCGGTGGACAACTTCGGCCCGTCTTTGGGACGGCTCCAGCCTCGGACGGCGGTTTCGGTGTCGGTGGTGGCGTGGTTAGTGGGGGCGGCGTTTCAGGGTTGCCAGGCGGGTTTCTATTTTGGTCATGGTCTCGTTGTCGGGTTTCCAGCCTCGGTGGAGTAGGGCGGTCAGGAGGGCCTCCAAGTAGGGGGCCGGGGTGATGAGGAAGTCCTTGGTGACCGGGATGATCTCCCAGTGCATCTGCTTGGCCAGCCAGCGTCGGCGGGCCTTGTCGTGGGCGAGGGCCCCGGGGCCGGTG
>NZ_VCKZ01000113.1 GCF_005889745.1 Actinomadura geliboluensis | reverse complement strand
CCCCCGACCACGGGTAAGCTTTGACCCGCCAACCCGGGGCCTTAGCTCAGTTGGTAGAGCACCGGCTTTGCAAGCCGGGTGTCAGGGGTTCGAATCCCCTAGGCTCCACCAGCCAAAAGCCCAGGTCAGAACCGAAGTTCCGACCTGGGCTCTTGCGTCTCACGATCTCTTCTTCCGCTTCCGTGCCCGTTGCGTGCCCGATCGCGTCTCCCCCTTGAGTTCGGCCTTGGCCAGCGCACTCAAGGTGTCGGCGATCTCCCGGTGCCGCTCGTCCGTCGCGTGCAGGTAGATCATGGCCGCGCGGTCGCTGGCATGGCCCATGCGTTCCTTGAGTTCTGGGAGCGTCGCCCCAGCGATCGCGGCGAGGGTGTTCCCCGTGTGCCGCAGGTCGTGGAAGCGCACACCCTCGAGCCCCGCCTTGTCCAAGGCCCGCACCCAGTTGCGCCGGAGTTCGCCCGCCGGAGCAGCGCGCCTTTACCGCCGACGAAGATGAGCCCTTTGTCGCCGTCATGGGCGAACGTCTTGACGTGCTCCTTCAGTTCAGGGAGCACGATTGCCGGAATCGGAACCGTCCGCGCGCCCGCCTCAGTCTTCGGAGGCCCGAAGTGGAGAGGCTTACCCGTCACCTCCACCAACGTCCGCTCAACTCTCACGGTGCGAGCCTTGAGATCGACGTCCTTTCGTCGCAGCGCCACGGCCTCACCCCAACGCAGGTTCGTGAAGGTCGCGAGCAGGACGAGCGCCCGGTAACGATGGTCGATCGCCTCGGCCAGTGCGAACACTTCGGAGATGCTCAGGACGGGCCGCTCTGGCGAGTTCTCGGCCCCGCCACCCTAGACCGTGCAGGGGTTCCGCTTGATCATGCCGTCACTCACCGCCGTGTTCATGATGGCCTTGAGCAGCCGATACGCCTTGGCCACCGCGACGCCTCCGCCCCGTCCGCCAAGCGCCGGCGGTCACGGGGGCCGCGCCGCCGCACACGAGCATCGCCAGAGCAGCGGCCTTGTACTCCGCACCACCTATCGCCATCGTGTGACACATGGCCCAAGAAGATCGCCAACGCCGACCGCGCGAACTGCGTGACGCAGAGGAAGAGACGTTCACGGGTGTTCTCCGACGCATGACACGACGTCCGCCCCTAGCGATCAAAGTAGGCATCGTCATGGCGACCACCACAGCGATCGGAGTGGCCGTCTTTGACTCATCACTCGAAGCTGCCCCCGGGTTTCTCATCGGGGTCCCTTGGATGGCATGGCTGATCCATCGACATCGGTAGCAAAATCTCCGGTGAGTGCTTCCCCAACCGAGAGCCTCTGGCGGGGGCACACGGTCGCCGCGGGGTTGAGGTAGGAAGCCCGAGCAAGAGGCCGTGTCATTCGTGAGGTCAGCTATGCGGGTCTTCCTGCTTCTGGGCCAGAGGGGCAGATCGGTGCTTGCCTCGATCCCTTGCCTTCCAGAGCGGCCGTGTCTTCAGCATGATCGACGTCAGCCAAAGCAGCGCGCTGATTGTCATCGTCAGGGACGATGCCGGCGTAAAGGGCACACTCAAAAAGACGATCATGCTGAAAAAGAACAAGAACCACAAGCCGGCAATGATCTGGAGCAGGGGTTCCGGAAGCTTCCCGCGGGTCCAGACGAGCCTCGACCTGTACAGCTTCAGCACGCCCGCAACAACCGCCACCGCCCCGATTACCCCTGTCAAGGCGATTTGCAGACCAGCCCACATCGCGGACCTCCCTGAGCTCCCACAAGAGTAACGTGCCCGTTGCGTGCCCGATGTGAGGGGGCGACGGGGACTCGCAGTCATTTGCGGAGTGATGCGCCGAGTATGCCCAGGTCAGGGGATCGGCAGGTCAGCGGCGGTGCTGGTGATCGTTGATCTAGGGAAGTGACTTCCCAAGCTGACAGCACCGACCCGAGGAACCGTGATCCGGAACATATGCGGAACGGTGGAGTAGGGGACGAGGGCGAGCGACCGCCCGCACACAGGTCAGACGGGGTCGCGAGGTCGATCAGATACGCGCCCTCCGGAGCCGTGTGCCTACTCACGAAGGCCGAACCCCTAATCAGCGCTAGCGATTTACGGGCCGGGACTGCGCGTCAAGTGGTGCCAGTCATGGTTGCAACCCTCCGTGCAGTAGCGTGCCCGACGCCGCTCATCAGCGATGCTCAGCAGTGCGACAAGCAACCGGAACGACTTAAGTCGTTCATCTTCGGGCAAGTTAACGATCTTCGCGAGCTGTCCTCTCAGCTGGCCGCGTCTGATCAGCACGGCCGGAGTGTGAGTCGGCCGGATGCCAGCGCGGCGAATGCTCTCCTCGGCGTCATCGCTGGTCGCGCCAGCTTGTGTGCAGAACGCAGCGAGCTTCCATAGGGCGTTGTACTGCCGCTCACTCGTCAAGGCTTTGAACCAGGCGATGCCATCGGCAGCCGGCCGGAGTCCTTGGGCGAGTTCGTTAAGGACGACCGTAGTCTCGTCCATACCGACCACCTCCATGAGTCGTCCAGCCAGCCAAGGCTCGAGGCCCATCGAATCAGATCGCTTCCGTGCCCGTTGCGTGCCCGATCGCAGGGGGGAACCGCGGGGAATCACGGCCGCTCACGGGGACGTTCCCGAGATGCGTCAGGTCAGAACCAATGTTCCGACCTGGGCTTTTGTGTCTTACGATCTTCTCTTCCGCTTCCGTGCCCGGTCGTATGCCGGGCTTGCGTTCGGTCTTGGCGATCGCGCTCGGGGTGTCGGTGATCTCCTGATGCCGCTTGCCCGGCGGGTGTGGGCAGACCATGGCCGTGCGGTCACTCGCGTGGCCCATGCGTTGCTGAGTTCGGAGAGCGTGGCTCCGGCGATTGCGGACTTTCCCTGTGCGTTGCAGGTCGCGAACCGCACACCCTTGAACGCCAGCTTGTCCAAGGACGGTGTCCTGCTGCGCCGTAAGTCGCCCCCGGAGCAGTACACACTTGGCAGCGTGTGCGGCGGGCATGGCGCGGATGCGTTGCCTACGGGCCTTCCCCTCCGTCTTGCCGGTGGGATGATCGACACTGTGGGTGTTCTGCAGTGGATCATTCAAGCTGTTGGGACGATCGCTGGGATCGTCCTGTATCGGCTCTATGTCCGAGATCATGGATGGGCTGGATGGATCCTGATCGCCCTCTACGTCCTGCTTCTCTTTGGTTTGGTTGTGGCTACTCTCGGCTCACTGCTCGCCGGGGAGTATTGGTTCTTCCTTCCGCTGCTGGGAGTCACCGGGCTATGGGCGTTCGTGGTTTGGAAGGCTCTGGCGGGTTTCCGGAAGTAACGCGCGGCCCGCGAGGCGCGTGTGGCGCATGGCCTGTTCGCCTGTGAGCCATTGGGCGCCGAGTGCGGGCGCGCCCTCGGGGACTCGCGTCCGCAGATGTTCCCTGGAGGGAGCGTGCACGGAGCACGCGGCCAGGGATGTATCCGCGTTTCTGCTACGTCGGCTCAGGGGTGTGCTTGGCGTGATTTGCGGGCGAGGTGGAGGTCGCGGGACAGGTGTGCGCGTCGTAGGCCGTGGGAGCGTAGGTAGCGGAGGTCCTCGGTGGTGTCGTACATGAGCTGGACGTGGAAGTAGTTCACGTACTCGAGCACCGCGAACAGGCCGAAGGCCAGCCCCGGCCAGCTGCCCGCTCCCGGAACGGTGACCACTCTTCCGACTAGGAATGACACCCCGGCCGCAAGGAGCACCGCAATGGCGATACGGGCTATCGCGAAGGCGCCAGCGCCGGGCAGGGTCCTGCTGGGAGTCGAGAGCTGCCGGAGTTTAGCCGACCAGTATGCGGCCCCGACCAGGAGGAGGGCCGCGAACATCGCGAAGCCCGTTAGGTTCGTCGCTGTCATCGGTAGTCCGATAACGCCGAACCAGACCGCGGCCTGCAACGGAAGGTTGAACAGCTCCAGCCAAGCCAGAGAGCGCAGCCGTCGACGGACCCAGGAAGCGGAACGGTGATCCAATCCGGGGCCTATCTCAGCTCGGGAGCACGAGGTTTCCGTGGACGCCACGTACCAGGATTCGGAGCGTGTGGGGAGCGGGGCACGATGACGCAGATGAGGGGCGAGGCGTGGCGCGGGTGTTTCTCGCCGCTCCCCCTTCAGCGCTCGGCTGCTGGTGGGGCGGGTGGACGACGGCGTAAAGGAGTGTTGAGGGTCAGTGTCGGCCTAGGACGCAGAATTCGTTGCCTTCTGTGTCGGCCATGACCGTCCACGGGACTTTGCCCTGGCCCAGGTCGATGTCGGTGGCGCCGAGCGTGCGGAGTCGGGCTACCTCGGCTTCCTTGGCGTCAATGGGCTCTGGGAACAGGTCGACGTGGATGCGGTTCCACCATGCCCTCTCGTCGGGCTTGCGCAGGAACTCCAGGTAGGGGCCGGTGCCCTCGGCCGAGCGCAGCACTGAGTGGTCGTCGGTGACCTCGAGCAGGGTCCAGTTCAGTGCCTCGTCCCAGAACTGGGCCATGGCACGCGGGTCCGCGCAGTCGACAACTACGGCGGCGATCGGTCCGGTGTCCCGGGTGGATTCGCGGGGCTCCAGCACGCAGAAGACGTTGCCTTCCGGGTCAGCCAGCACCGTCCAGGGGACGTCGCCCTGGCCGACGTCCGCGGGTGTCGCGCCGAGGTCCTTCAAGCGCGCGACCATCTCCGCCTGGTGGGCCTCAGAGGTGGTGGCGAGGTCGAGGTGCACGCGGTACTTCACCGTTTCGGGGTCCGGAACGGCGACGAGATCGATGTAGAAGGCGGCGGGGTCTGGCCACTTGAAGCCCTTGGGCTCGAGGTTGGTGACACCGGGACCCTCGCTGGAGAGGTCCCAGTCGAGCGCCTCCGCCCAGAACTGGCCGAGGGCCGAGTCGTCCCCAGCCTTGAAGTTCACCTGTACGAGTCGCAGTGCCATGCCGCTGATCATAAGGCCGTCACGGAGTGAACCACATGGTCAAGCACGTCGCACTCCCCGTCGGCCCGCTGCTGGACGGCTCGCTCGGTGATGACCCGCTTGCCCTCGAACCGGCTGCACTCCAGGGCGGAATCCTGATCGGCTACGCCCGGGTGTCGACCGACGGGTTGAGGAGAGCCGTCCCGGCGTGAACCACCGGTCGGGGGGACGAGCGGCTTTGAGCGCCCGGCCCGGGCTGTTGGCTCATTGCCGGTGCGGAAGGTCCCAGAGATGGAGAGCGGTCTGATCCTTGGAGACCGTGTACCAGGCGTCTTTTCCTGCCGACAAGGGAGACCCCGAGACGGGGAAGGGGTAGGCGACTGATCCGCGTAGGGCCATTGTGCGTGGGTCGACGAGCCAGTGGCGGGGGACCTCCGCGTAGTACTCGGTGCCGACCACGGCGATGTCGTCGTACGGGAACGCCGCTTCGAAGTCCCAGCGAACACGGTCGTCTCCCGAAGGAGGGGGTACGGCATCCTGGGCGTTCAGTCGCCGCAGTTCCGTGCCGTCTTCCGCCTGGTGGAGATAGAGGGCCCACTGCCCCGTATCCGTCGTCAGGAAGTGCTCCCCGGAGGGACTCACCGCGAGAAAGACCTCCTCGACGAATCGCTGGACGGTGAGCTGCGTACCATCCCAGCGTCCCCACAGCACGGGCGAACTCTCCTCGCCCTCCGCGATGGACAGCCCCATGTACGCCGGATCGGGGTGAGGAAAGTGGAAGGAGCCCGATCCCACGGTCATCGTCGGGACCCGGGCCAGCAGCGAGCCGTCGCTGGCGTCGAGGATCAGCCATTCCTCCCCGGTGTCTTGCCCCGCGTGGCTGCGGACGTGAGCCCACAGGACCTTGCCGTCGGAGGAGAAAGCGGCCGAGCCGCTGTCGGCGTGGCCGTGGTGGTAATCGTCGGCGTACTCGGAGAACGAGGCATGGGCCGTCGTGCACACGGCGGCGGACCAGCAACCGTGGCGGATCTCCCACAGCACGGCGCCGGTCGAATCCACGGCCCGCAAGGCGTGCACGCCGGCGAACACGGCGACATCACCGGCCGGAGAGACCGCCACTGAGCCGTATTGGCGAGGCCATGGCGCGGGAAAGCGGGTCTCCGTCCCCGCCTCGTCCAGGTCGCGGACGGCCAGTTCGGTGTCCCCGCGCTGCACCAGCAGTCTGCGCCCCGGCCAGTGCAGTACTCGTGGGCCGTCCGCCGAGGCGGGGTCGAGCGGAGCGGCGACGGTGGCCAGGAGGCGGGCGGCGAACCGGGCGGCTTCCTCACGGGTGGCATTGGGCGTCACAGCCGCATGCTTTCACACCCGCCGGACGGTGTATCCGGCCTGCAATCGCCCGCTGCCTGGCCTTTCGCTGAGGACGGCGGCCTTAGGGCGGGGGGCTTCGCGCCAGGCGCACCGGCTCGATCCGCCAACCCGCCCCTGCGCTGGCCCGCGAGGAGGATCTGACCGGATTTTGGTAGCAGGGCCGCCGGGAAGCTGGGGCAGGAACTCTGCTCGGGGTTTGTGCAAGGCTCCATTGTTACGCCCGGCTGGGTGGGCGAGGGTGGGTGCATGTGGTGGTTTGTGCTTGGGTTCTTCGTCGTGCTGTTCGGGTTCGCGTTGATCTTCGATTACCGTCTCCGTCGGCGAGGGCGACGGTTTCAAGGCGGTGCGGCGTTGACGCGGGAGATGCGTGAGAACCGTCGTGACATGCGGGCTTGGGACAGGGGCTCGCAAGGGCACGGTGGAGGGGATTTGTCCTGGACAGACGAGACCCGCCGTCGTCGCGGCAAGTGATCACCAGGTTCGGGTGCGGCCTGCGTGGAGGTTGTGGGCTAAGAGGGATGGTCGACGGGTGCGGGTCATTGGCGGGAGTTCCTTGCGCCGACGAGCGGGCGGCGCAAGGAGCCTGAGAACGTCCGCGACGCCTGTGGGCTGGCATCTTCTTTCAGGCCCTTGGGGCCGTCTTGGCCGGGGTGCGTTCGCGGTTCCAGAGGGAGCGGTAGAGGCCCGGGCGGGAGATGAGGTCGCTGTGGGTGCCGCGGTCGGCGACGCGGCCCTCGTCGAGGACGATGATCTCGTCGACGGCGTCCAGGCCGGTGAGGCGGTGGGTGACGAGGAGGGTCGTCCGGCCTTCGGTGGCGGTCAGGAGGTCGGCGGTGAGCTCGTCGGCGGTCGCGATGTCCAGGTGTTCGGCGGGCTCGTCGAGCAGGAGGATCGGGAAGTCGGCGAGGAGGGCGCGGGCCAAGGCGATGCGTTGGCGCTGGCCACCGGAGACTTGAGCGCCGTGCTCACCGACGTAGGTGTCGAGCCCCTGTGGCAGGGAGTCGACCCAGTCGAGGATCCGGGCGCGGCGTAGGGCGTCGCGTATCTCGGCTTCGGTCGCGGTGGGGCGGGCCAGGCGGATGTTGGCTCCGATGGTGGAGTCGAACAGGTGCGCGTCCTGGGCGCATAGGCCGATAACTGTTCTGGTGTCGTCGCTGTTGAGCGCGCTTAGGTCGACGCCGTTCAGGGTTGCCTTGCCTGAAGCGGGCTCCAGGAAGCGCAGGAGCACGGAGGTAAGGGTCGTCTTGCCCGAGCCGGACGGTCCCACGATCGCGCAACGGCGGCCTGGTGTCAGGTCCAGGGAGATGCCGTCGAGGGCGTAGGGGGCGGTCGGTGTCCACCGGGCTCGGAGGTTCTCGACCTTGAGCGTGTAGGGGGACGCCGGGAGCGGTGCGGGGTCGGCCGGGTCCTGGACGGGCGGTTCCGCGTCCAGCACGGCGAAGATCCGTGCGGCGGAGCGGCGGACGCGCTCCAAGTACTGGGCGGCCATCGGGAGTCCCGCGACGACCTCGAACGCGGCCAGCGGGAGCAGGACGATCACGGCGAGCAGCACCCCGTCGAGCGCGCCCGAGCGGACGGCCGGGACGCCGGCGGCGAGGGTGGCCCAGACCGCGAGGCCGGCGGCGAGCGCGGAGATGGCGGCGCCGAGGCCGGCGGTGGCGGCGGAGCGGGCGGTGGCGCGGGTGAAGTCGCGGTCCAGGCGGGCCGCCTCGGCGAGCTGGGCGGGTGCCGCGCCGTAGGCGATGAGTTCGGGGGCGCCCTGGAGGGTGTCGACGATGTGGGAGGTCAGTTCGCCGCGCAGGTCGGTCGTCCGGCGTTCGGCCCGGCGCGCCATGACGGACGACAGCCAGGGCGCGACGACTCCGGCGACCAGCAGGGCGACCAGGAGGATGAGGCCGGCGGACGGCAGCAGCGCCCAGGCGACGCCCACCGAGGCCCCGCCGACGACGGCGGCGACCGTGCACGGAAGCAGGACGCGCAGGAACAGGTCTTGGACGGCGTCGACGTCTGCGACGAGCCGGTTCAGGAGGTCGCCGCTGCGGAACGCGGGCAGCCCGCCGGGCGCGAGCCGCTCTAGCCGTTCGTATACGCGCGCGCGCAGGTCGGCCAGGATGCGGAACGTCGCGTCATGCCCGATGAGCCGTTCGAGGTACCGGAACACGCCGCGCCCCAGCCCGAACGCGCGGACGGCCACGATCGCGACCATCAGCATCAGGACGGGCGGGTGCTGCGCCGCGCGGGAGATGAGCCACGCGGAGGTCGCCATCAGGGCGACTCCGCTGCCGAGCGCGATGGCGCCGAACAGGACGGCGAGGAGGAGCCGTCCCCTGGCGGGCCGGGCGAACGCGATGAGCCGCAGGATCATGCCGCCTCCTCTCCGCCGCGAGGTTTCACGTGAATCATGCGCCACAGGGGTCATGCCGTCACCGCCGTGGGGGCGAGGGTGATCACGCGGTCGGCCAGGGTGGTCAGGGCCGGCCGGTGTGCGACGAGGAGGACGGTGCGGCCGGCCTTCAGGCGCTCGACGGCGTCGATGACCGCGGCCTCGCTCTCCACGTCCAGGTTCGAGGTCGGCTCGTCCAGCAGCAGGAGCGGCGCGTCGCGGAGGAAGGCGCGGGCCAGGGCGAGGCGCTGCCGCTGGCCGGCGGACAGCCCGGCGCCGCGCTCGCCGAGCGGGGTGTCGAAGCCCGCGGGGAGCGCCTCGATGAACTCCAGCGCGTTCGCGGCCTCGGCGGCGGCCCGCACCGACGCCATGGACGCCGACGGGCGGCCCAGCCGGATGTTCTCGGCGACCGTCCCGGCGAACAGGTGCGGACGCTGCGGGACCCAGGCGATCTGGGCGCGCCAGGCGTCCGGGGAGAACTCTGCGAGGTCGTCCCAGTCGGCCAGGACGCGGCCGGAGTCGGGCTGGACGAACCCGAGCAGCACCGACAGCACGGTCGACTTCCCGGCGCCGCTCGGCCCGACGAGGGCGACGGTCTCCCCGGGGTGGACGGTCAGCGAGAAGTCCGAGAGCGCGGGCCCCCGGTCGTAGGCGACCGTGACGCCCTCCAGCCGGAGGGTCGCGCGGGAGAGGTCGGGGACGTCGGTCCGGTCGCCGGTGGCGGGCAGCGGCGTCTCCAGCACCTCGAAGACGCGGGCGGCGGCGGTGAGGCCCTCGACGCTCGCGTGGTACTGCGCGCCGACCTGCCGCAGCGGGAGGTACGCCTCCGGCGCGAGGATCAGCACGAGCAGCGCGGTCTCCAGCCCGAGCCCGCCCTCGACGAGCCGCAGCCCGATCGAGACGGCGACGAGCGCGACCGACAGCGTGGACAGCAGTTCCAGGACGAGCGCCGACAGGAACGCGATCCGCAGCGTGGACATGGTGGCGCGCCGGTGCCGGTCGGTGACCTCGCGGATCCGGTCCGCCTGCGCCCGCGCCCGGCCGAAGATCTTCAGCGTGGGCAGCCCGGCGACGACGTCGAGGAAGTGGGCGGCGAGGACGGACAGGGTCCGCCACTGCCGGTCCATCTTCTTCTGGGTGGTGAGCCCGACGAGGATCGCGAAGACGGGGATGAGCGGCAGCGTCGCCGCGATCGTCACGGCCGACAGCCAGTCGCCGAGCAGGATCCGGAACCCGACGGCGGCCGGGACGATCACCGCGAGCACGAGCTGCGGCAGGTAGCGGGAGAAGTAGTCGTCGAGCGCGTCGATCCCGCGGGTGGCGAGGGTGGCGAGCTCGCCGCTGCGCTCGCCGGACAGCCAGCGCGGGCCGAGGCCCACGGCGCGGGCGAGGAGCCGTCCGCGCAGCTGCGACTTGACCGCGGCGGACGAGCGGTGCGCGGCGACCTCCTGCAGCCAGGCGACGAGCGTCCGGCCGAGGACGACGGCCAGCAGGAGCAGCAGCGGCGTCCGCAGGTCGGCGAGGGCCGCGCCGTGCAGGAACGCGCCGTCGAGCATGTCGGCGAGCAGCGTCGCCTGCGCGATGATCAGCCCGGCGGTGGCGGTGCCGAGCGCCACGGACGACAGCAGGAAGACCCGTGTCGTCCGGGCGTATCTCAGCAGCCGGGGGTCGAGGGGTTTCACCGCACGGCCTCGGGCTTCTTGGGCGCGGCGGGGATGTGGGACGTGCCGATCCGCTTGCGGAACACCCAGTACGTCCAGCCCTGGTAGATCATCACGATCGGGGTGAACACCACCGCGACCCAGGTCATGATCTTCAGGGTGTAGCCGGTCGACGCGGCGTTCTCCGTGGTCAGGCCGCCGGACTCCAGGGTGGACGGCATGACGTCCGGGAACAGCGCGGTGAACAGGGTCGCGACGGCGAGCACGATCGCGGCGCCGGTGCCGATGAACGCCCAGCCCTCGCGCCCGGCCCGGTTGGCGAGGGCGGCGAGCACCAGCGCGGCGGCGGCGCCCGCGGCGGTCAGCCAGGTCACCGGCTTGCCGTGCTGCACCTGCGTGATCAGCAGGAAGGCGCCGCCGGTGACGATGGCGGCGACGACCGCGAGTTCGGCGATGCGCCGCGCCCGGTAGCGGATGCTCCCGGACGTCTTCAGCGCCAGGAACACCGCCCCGTGCAGGACGAACAGGATCGTCGTGGTGAGCCCGCCGAGCAGCGCGTACGGGTTCAGCAGGTCGGCGAGCGTCCCGACGTACTCGTGGTCGGCGTCCAGCGGCACGCCCCGGACGATGTTCGCGAACGCGACGCCCCACAGGAACGCGGGCACGAGGCTGCCCCAGAAGATCGCCTTGTCCCAGCGGGACCGCCACCGCGCGTCGTCCTTCTTGCCGCGGTACTCGAACGCGACGCCGCGGATGATCAGCGCCAGCAGGATCAGCAGCAGCGGCAGGTAGAAGCCGCTGAACAGGGTGGCGTACCACTCGGGGAACGCGGCGAACATGGCGGCGCCGGCGACGATGAACCACACCTCGTTGCCGTCCCAGACGGGTCCGATGGTGTTGATGACGACGCGGCGCTCGACGTCGTCGCGGCCGAGGGCGGGCAGCAGCATCCCGACGCCGAAGTCGAACCCCTCCAGGAAGAAGTAGCTCGTCCACAGGAAGGCGATGATGATGAACCAGACGGTGGTGAGTTCCATGGCCGGCTCCCTCAGTAGGCGAACGCGAGCGAGCGCTCGGCGTCGGGGTCGGAGTCGTCGTCGGACGGCGGCGGGGGCAGCACCTCGTCCTCCGACGGCGGCCCGGCCTTGGCGTACTTGAGCATCAGCCCGGCCTCGATGACCATGAGGACGGCGTACAGCGCGGTCAGCGAGACGACGGAGATGAGCATCGACGTCGGCGACACGCCGGGCGAGACGCTCGCGCTCGTCTTCAGCACCCCGAACACCGACCAGGGCTGGCGGCCCATCTCGGTGAAGATCCAGCCGGCGGAGTTGCCGATGAAGGGGAGCGCCAGCGACAGCACGCCGATCCGGTACACCCACGGGTTGGACGGCAGCCGCCCGCGCCGCAGCAGCCACAGCCCGGCGAGCGAGACCAGCGCGGTGAGCATGCCGACCCCGACCATGATCCGGAAGTTCCAGTAGGCGATCGGGATGTTCGGCCGGTAGTCGCCGGGCCCGTAGCGGGCCTCCTCGGCGGCCTGGACGTCGTTGATGCCCTTGACCTCGCCGTCGAAGGTGCCGGTGGCGAGGAACGACAGCACGCGCGGGACCTTGATCCCGAAGATCTCCTCGTTCCCGTCGAGCGTGCCGATGGTGATGACGGAGAACGACGCGGGCTGCTCGGTCTCGTAGAGGGCCTCGGCGGCGGCCATCTTCATCGGCTGCTGATCGGTCATGACCTTGCCCTGGAAGTCGCCGGTGATGGCGACGCCGATCGAGGCGATGGCCGTGACGACGAGGGCGAGCTTCAGCGACGGCCGGAAGACCTCGGTGTTCTTGCGGCGGGCGAGGTGCCAGGCGCTGACGCCGGCCATGAACATGCCGCCGGTGACGAACGCCGCCGTGATCGTGTGCGGGAACGCGACGAGCTGCGTCGAGTTGGTGAGGACGGCCCAGAAGTCGGTGAGGACGGCCCGTCCGGACTCCTCGTCGATGCGGTAGCCGACGGGGTGCTGCATCCACGAGTTCGCGGACAGGATGAAGTACGCCGACAGCAGCGTCCCGACGTGGACGATCCAGATGCAGGCGTTGTGGAGCTTGGCGTTCAGCCGGTCCCAGCCGAAGATCCACAGGCCGAGGAAGGTCGACTCGACGAAGAACGCGAGCAGGCCCTCGATGGCGAGCGGCGCCCCGAAGATGTCTCCGACGAAGCGGGAGTAGTCACTCCAGTTCATCCCGAACTGGAACTCCTGCACGATGCCGGTGACGATCCCCATCGCGAAGTTGATCAGGAAGAGCTTGCCCCAGAACTTGGTGGCGCGCAGGTATTTCGTCTTGCCCGTGCGCAGCCAGGCCGTTTCCAGGATGGCGACGAGCGCGGACAGCCCGATCGTCAGCGGGACGAAGAAGAAGTGGTAGACGGTGGTGATCCCGAACTGCCACCGTGCGATGTCGACCGAGTCCATGGCGCGTGATGCCTCTCCCGGGCTTCTACTACAAGCCGTAGTACTACTTCCCGTCAGACATACTACGTGCTGTAGTACTACGGCATGTCGTTACGTCCCTCACATGGGAAGGACGGCCCGGGGACCCGTCCAGGAGCGCCGTCCCGGACGGGTCTCGCCGCGCGTCATCGGCCGGGCCCGCGGGCCCGCCGCCTCAGTAGTGGAAGGCCGAGGTCACCCTCGCGCCGGGCGCGCCCAGGTTGACGACGGACCCCGCGCCGGACGGGACGGCCCGGCAGAACGCACCGCCGTAGCCGTCCGGGAAGACGAACAGCCCCCAGACGCTCAGCCAGTCCTCGACCGCGCCGGTCTCCGCGTTCAGCATCGGCTCCGGCACCGGGACGACGCGGCGCTGGACGATGTAGTCCCCCTTCAGGCACGCGGCGACCGTCTCGGCCCATTCCCGGTCGGTCTCGTCCCAGCCCGCGTGGATGCCCTGGCCCGACAGCCCCGCGAACGGCTTGAGGATCAGGTGCTCGCGTTCGGCGCGGACCTGGTCGGCCAGCTCCGGGGTGAGGGTCCGCGTCCACGGCAGGATCCGGTCGACCAGGGCGTTCTCCTCCGCGGTGAACTCGGCGCGCGCCTCGGGATCGGAGACCAGGGCCATGCAGCTCTTGTAGGAGAACATGGACGCCGTCATGGGGGTCCAGAGGACGACGTGGCCGTCCGCGTAGGCGCGCATGACGGTTTCGGCGGGCTCGTCGTTGCGCGGGTCCCGGGCGATCTGGTTGGCGGAGAAGTAGCGCAGGACGAGGTCGATCTGGCGGCCGTGCAGGTACAGCCGTCCGCCCCTGTCCTCCACCTGGCCGAGCTCGCCCAGAAGCAGTTCGATGCCGTACCGCTTCATGGTCTCCTGGAAGGAGCGGTGGAGGGAGTCGTACGCCGCCATGCCGCCGATCGCCTCCAGCGTCGCGACGACGGGCGCCTCCTTCCCCGTCGCCCGGACGAACTGGCGCGCGATGGCGGCCGGGGTGTCGACGGTGCCGAGCCCGTGCTCGCCGGCGAACTCCGCGAACCCCTCGTGGGCGAGCAGGGCGCGGTTGACCTCGCTGATGTCGACGCCGCCCAGCTCGCTGCCGAGGTTGAACTCCAGCAGCCGGAACCGGGACCCGTCGTCGTAGAGGTCGGCGCGCCCGTACAGGACCGGCTCCCCCTCGAACTGGGTCATGAGGGCGGTCCGGCGCGCGTCCGCGCCGATCGCCGCGCAGAACCGGCGGCGGTCGCCGTCGAACAGGCGCTCCGGCAGCGACGCCATCAGCCGGAACAGCCCGGCGAGGTCGTCGGCGGCCTGCCGCGTGCGGTCCTCGGGGGCGAAGAGGGGACGGGTCCCCAGGTACTTCCCCCAGGCCGCGCCGAACTGCGGCGGCAGGTCGACCTTGGAGACGACGTCGTGGAGGGGGCCGTCCTCGCAGGCGTCCAGGTACGCGCGGGTCACCTTCACGAGGAGCGCTCCACCGGGTCGACGACGAGCTCCCGCTCGATCTTGCGGATGGCCTCGCGGTCGGCGTAGATCTGCTCCGAGTCCTCGTGCGCGAGGATGATGTAGCCCATCGTCATGCTGGCGAACAGGTCGGTGCTGGCGTCCACGTGGTCGCCGGTCGTGACGAGGTGCACCGGCGAGTGGTAGCTCGGCAGGTCGCGAGCCTGGTCGTAGATCTCGGCGTTGCGGACGATCCCGGTCGAGTGCGACATCAGGAAGACCGCCATCACGTTGCGCCGCAGTGTGTAGCCGGGCGGCAGCTGCGGGCCGAGGCCGCGGCACACGTCCACGATCCGGGTGACCTGGCTCTCCCCCGTCGCGATCTCCGTCACCGCCGGGTTCCCGGCGCCGGCCAGCCGCGCGTTGACCTCCAGCAGCCGGGGCCCGTCCGGGGTCATCATGATCTCGGTGTGCGCCGCCCAGTTGCGCAGCCCCACCGCGTCCAGGGCGGCGAGCCCGTAGTCGATCAGCTCGCCGTAGACGTCGGTGTCGTAGGGCAGCCACTCGACGCTGTCGTACACCGCGATGCCCTCGCCGAACGGCACCCGCTTGTACTTGATCATGTCGGTGATCGAGTGGCGGCCGTCGTGGCTGACGGTGTCGATGGCGAACTCGGTGCCCGTCATCATCTCCTGGACGAGCACCTCCTCGGCCAGCACGTCCAGTTTGTCCCGGGTGCCGAGCATCGCGGTGAACAGCTCGCGCCAGCCCTCCCCGCCGGGCGCGCGGCTGACCCCGACGGTGCCGGCGCTGGTCGGCGGCTTGACGACGAGGTCCCGGCCGGCGAGCCCCTCCCGCTCGATCCAGGCGGCGACCTCCTCCGGGTCGGCCGTGGACACCTGGCGGGGGATCGGCAGCCCCGCCTTCGCGAGCTCCTGGTGCATCCGGTACTTGTGGCGCCGGGCGTCGACCAGCTCGGGGTCGTTGGAGAACGCGGGCGCGAGCGCGTCCGAGCACTCCTGCGCCAGCCGCAGCGCCGCCTCGACGCCGGGGATGACCGCGATCGGCTTCAGCGCGCCGAGCCGCGCGACCGTCTCCGCCATGTCGCCGTGGTGGTTGATGATGGCGTCGTAGTCGCCCGGGTTGTGCGAGGAGTGCAGCGGGGCCAGCGAAGGGCCCGTGTAGTCCATCACGGCCACCGGGCTGAACCCCGCCTCGCGCAGCGCGGGAGCGACCATCGCCGCCGAGGTGAAGGGCCGCACTACCGCCACGACTGGTCTGTCCATGATGTTCACCTTGTCTCTGGTTGATCCGTTGAGTTGTGCGGTCGGCCGCTGGACGTCCGTCAGTCACCGCCCTCCGCCGTGCCGGCGGTCGCCAGCTCCGGTTCGTCCGGCCCCTCCGGCGGACGCCGGCGCCCGAGCTTCGCGCCGGCCGCGACGAGCACGGCGGCGAGGAGCCCGAACGTCCCCGTCAGCGCCCACACCCCCGAGCCCCAGGCGTGCCACGCGGCGATCCCGATCATCGGGCCGACGGCGTAGCCGACCTGCTGCGGGATCGTCGCCGCGGCGATGTAGTGGGCGCGCAGCTCCGGCGGCGCGACGAGGCCGGGGTAGGCCATCATCGACGGCGCCGCGATGACCTCGCCGAACGTCCACACGACGGTCGCGAGCAGGAGCAGCGCGAGCGGCGTCGGCCCGGTGTAGAGCAGGTGGCCGGCGCCGAGGACGGCCATGCCGATCGTCATCGGCAGCCCGATCGGCAGCCGCTGGAGCCACTTGGACAGCAGCACCTCGAACGCGATGACGATGGCGCCGTTGACCGTCAGCAGGGTCGCGTACACCCGCTCGTCGTGGCCGGAGCCCGTCACGAACAGCGGCAGCGCGGCCGACGCCTGGATGTAGGCCACCGCCGTGAAGAACAGGCCGACGACGACGAGCATGAACCGCCGGTCGGCCAGCACCTGCCCGTACCCGGCGCGCCTGCCGTCGGACGCCCCGCCCGCGGCCTCCGGCTCGGCGTTGGACCGCAGCGCCGCGTAGGCGACGACGCCGAAGGCCAGCGACGTCGCCGCGTCCACGTAGAACAGGGCGCCGTAGGAGGCGTACGTCAGCAGCAGCGCGGCGCCCATCGGGCCGACCGTCGAACCGACGTTGAACGTCAGCCGCAGCACCGAGAAGACCATCACCTGCTGGTTCTTCGGCGTCAGCTCCACGATCCACGCCATCGAGGCGGGGCGGTACGCCTGCGCCGTCAGCCCGGCCCCGGCCGCGACGGCGGACGCGGTCCACACCTCCGGGACGTGCACGAGGGCCGCCGTGAGAACGGCCGTCCCGGCCATCGAGCCGACGATCACCGCGCGGTAGCCGATCCGGTCGGCGACGGCGCCGCCGACCGCGGAGCCGGAGATCCGGCCGACCATCAGCGCGGTCAGCACGATGCCGCTCTCCCAGGCGGTGAACCCCTCGTCGGTGAGGAACAGCACCAGGAACGCGTTCAGGAACGTGGCCAGGTTGCTGATCAGGGTGCCGATGATCAGGATCCGGACGGTCCCGTTCATCTCCCGCAGCGTGGCGAGGACGGTCGGGTGCTCGGCGTCGCTCACGGCACGGGCTCCAGCCTGGTCCCCTCGAAGGTGAAGAACCGGCCCGCGTCGCCGATCGCGGCGGCGGTCTCCTCCAGGGTCGCGCCGACCGCGATCACGTAGCCGATGCGGGCCAGCCCGTGCGGTGGGCGCCGGACCCGGGTGCCCGGCTCCACCCCGACGGCGAGCTCCACCAGCGGCGGGCGCATCAGCTCGCGGTGCGCGGTGGCCGCGGTGACCTCCATGTCGTAGGCCGGGTAGGCGAACCTGATCGAGGCGGCGCGCCGCGGCTCGGGGAACGAGACGGCCGGGGCACGCCCGGCCACCACGTCCGCCGCCGCGAGCGGGGCGTCCACGCCAGAGGTCAGCTGCCCCAGATGCGGGATCATCCCGCCGCCCAGCCGCGCGTTGATCTCGATGACGTGCCGCGCGCCGTCCGGGGTCAGCTTGAACTCGATGTGGGTGAAGCCGTCGGTGAACCCGGCGGCGGCGTGGGCGCGGGACAGCGTGTCGCGGAACTCGGGGTCGGACAGCAGCGGGTCGTTCGCGTCGACGTCGTGGCCGATCTCCTCGAACGCCAGGTCGCCGCTGCCGCCGAGCACCTTGCGCGCCACGATCAGCGGCGTGCACTCGCCCTGGAACAGGACGCACTCGACGGAGACCTCCGGGCCCTCCAGGAACTCCTCGACGATCACGTAGTCGTCGAACTGGCGGATGCCGCCCATCCGCGTCCCGTCGGCGAGGGCGAACGCCGCGTCCAGGTCGTCCGGCCCCTCGGCCTTGCTGAGGCCGAGGCTGCCGCCCAGGTTCCGCGGTTTCACGATCAGCGGGTAGCCGACCTCGGCGGCGAACGCGCGGGCCTGCTCCAGGGACGACACGGCGCGCGACGCGGGCTGCGGCAGCCCCGCGTCCCGCAGCGCGGCGCGGGCGGCGGACTTGTCGCGGCACCGCGCCACCGCCCCCGGATCCAGGGCCGGGAATCCGAGCGCGGCGCTGAGGTGCGCGGACGTCTCGATGTAGACCTCGTCGTAGCAGAAGACCCCGGCGACGTCGTGGTCGCGGGCGACCTCGCGGGCCGCGGCCGTCAGCTTCTCCAGGTCGAGGCAGTCGACGACGGTGTGGCCGACGATGTAGGGGTCCTCCCAGGTGGCGGGGGTCGGGTTCAGCAGCCAGAGCCGGTACCGCGCCGACACCGACTCCAGGATGTACTGCCGGTAGACCCAGTAGCTGCTCGCGACCAGCAGGAGGAGCGGGCGGTCGTCGCCCGCCGGTGGATTGTGCGGCATGGGGACCTCGTTCAGGAGCGTCGGGGCGGGATCAGGAGAAGTAGTCCTCGAGCCCGCCGCGGCGGCGGATGTCGAGGGTGGCGCAGTGGAAGCCGCCGCCGAAGGTGTTGACCGTGCGGAACGGGACGGGGATGGGCGTGAAGCCCTCCTTCTCCAGCACCCGCAGCAGCTCGGTCTCGCCCGCCTCGACGAAGATCCGCTCCTGGTCGAGCATCAGCGTGTTCATCGCGATCCAGCGGCTGCAGAAGTACATGGTCTGGTCGGCGGGGATGGCCGGCTCGGGGCAGACCACGGTGTCCCAGCCGGCGAACATCTCCGGCAGCTCCCGCACCCGCTCCGGGTTGATCAGCACCCGGCCCGGCCGCAGCGGGACGAACGTCGCGTTGAGGTGCATCGGGTGGTCGTCGATGAACGCGACCTCGTGCACCCGGAACTCGTCGCCGAGCAGCCGGCGCGTCCACTCGATGCCGAACCGGTTGGTGACGTGGCTGCGCTGGACGAGGATGTCGCGGCCGAACCGCATGAAGTCGCCCGCGTCCACGATCGGCTCGAACTCGGTGATGACGGACGTCGCGTCCGGGAACGGGTCGTCCGGCGACGGGGTGTCCGGCTTGGCCGCCGCGTAGCCGGGGTTGTAGGACGCGTCGGTGAGCTGCGGCTTCGGGGCGGCGACCCAGCGCGCGCCGCGCCGGAAGTAGTCCTTGAAGATGGTCCGGAACGGGTGGGTCGCGAAGTAGTACGAGCGCCAGCCCATCGTCGCCTCGACGATCTGGTCGCCGGCGACGAGCGCGATGTCGCGGGGGAAGGTGTGCGACGACCCGCCGGTGGACGACCAGTCGGCCGTGCCGAACGGGCGGGACTGGTCGACCGGGTCGGGCCGCCGGACCGTCACCCCCTCGGCCTCCAGGACGGCGACGAACCCGTCGAGCTCCTCGCGGGCCGCCTCGACCTGGTCGGGCGGGAACCCGCCGCCCCCGTTGCGCCGGTAGAAGTCCCACGCCTCGGGCGGGACGGTCGCCTCGATCGCCGGATGCCACGGCGGGACGGCGGCGCCGTCGATGACGCCGACGATCACCTCTTCGAGCGGGTCCCACTCGTTGTAGGAGCCGACCGGGCTAGCGGGGGGCGTGGCGCTCTCAGTCATCGCGGGAGGTCCTTTCGATGGTCCGTACGGTCACGCGCGCCTCCGGGGAGGCGGCCTTCAGGCCGTGCAGCCGGCTCCGCGGCACCAGCAGGACGTCGCCCGCCCCGAGCCGGTGGGGGCGGTCGGTCGCCCACGCGTACACGTCCACGTCGCCGCTCGTGATCTCGACGAGGCGGTCGGACTCGTGCACGTCGGTGCAGAACGGGCTGTCCGGGCGCAGTGTGGTGGTGACGGCGTCGTCCAGCGCGGCGGACGCCAGCGCCGCGCCGGCCTCGGTGTGCTCGTCCAAGGTGTCGGCCCAGGCGATCTGGGCGCGGAAGTCGGCGTCGCCGAGGCGCAGCAGGAGCTTGGTGTCCTCGATGCCGCGCACCAGCTCGGGGATCACCAGCTCGCCGTGGGTGCGGGCCAGCCCGAGCAGCAGGTTCTCGTAGGTCATCCGCCCGTGGTGGACGTCGATGTGGGCGTGCTCGTCGCAGTACTTGGCGTCCACCCGGTCGCCGTAGACGGCGCGGAGCATCCGGCCGGTGTCGGCGAACCCCTGCGCGAACAGCCACTCCAGGTACGTCACCGCGGCCATGTAGCGGAACAGCCCGCGGTGGTCCTCGGTGAGCCAGTTGAAGTAGTTGACCCCGATCAGCGAGCTGGTGAGGTAGAAGTTCCAGTAGGCGTGCAGGTCGGTGCGCAGCCCGACGCTGGCCAGCATCTCCTTGAAGATCGTGCTGTGCTTCGCGCCGTAGAGGCCGTACCCGAACTCGTCGTTGAAGATCTTGAAGAGTTCGGACTGCTCGACGCCGTAGGAGCCGCCCAGGTTCCGCGCCATCGCGGACGCCTCGGTCAGCGCGTCCAGCGCGAGCTGGATCAGGTGCAGCGACGCCGCCTCCTCGGGGTGCCGGCACTCGGTGATGGCGCGCATGGTGCCGGTCATCGGCGCGGCGGCGTCCACCGCCGGGTTGACCCCGGACGCGTCGGCGGGCGCGCCGGCTCCGCCGACCTCGGCGAGGAAGTACTCCTGGAGCTCGTCGAGCGTCCGGACGGGCGGGACCTTCACGGCGTCGTCCAGGAAGGAGAAGGCGTACCGCTCCAGGTCCGGGCGGACGCTGTCGCGCAGCCGCCGCACCTCGTCGCCGTAGAACAGGTCGAAGTCGTCCTTGGCGGAGGCCAGCCCGGCGGCGGGCAGCAGGATCATGTCGCTCTCGTAGGCGTTGCACAGCAGCCGCCCCGCGATGAGCTGGCCGCGGCCGAGGAACCCGGCCTCGGTCGCGGGGACGGAGAAGTCGAGGCCCGCGACGTCCGGCGGGCCGACCGGCCGCCGGTACGGGTTGCCCTCGATGTAGACCTCCGGCCCGGGCCGGAAGATGCGCTGCGCGCAGTACGCCGCGAGGGCGTCCGTCGTGGCCGCGGTCATGACACCACCTCGAACTCGGCGTGGGCGAGCGGACGGCCGGCAGGCTCCCCGGCGGGCGTGTCAGCGGCGACATCGAAGCGCACGCACTCGCCGTCGTGCGCCGCGTCCAGCACCACGGGCTCGCCCGGCTGGACGCGCGGCGGGGCCGGCAGGCACTGGATCGCCTGCTTCCAGTGCGAGTCGCGGCCCGGCGGGTTCCCCACCGTGATCCCCGGCAGCAGCTCCATCTCGAACCAGAACACGACCGCGTGCAGCGTCCCCGCCGCCGTCGGGTGGATCCGGAGCCCGGTGCGCCGCGGGCGGGCGTCGGCGGTGCGGAAGTCGAAGTCGAACACCGTCACCGGCTCGGACAGGACGCGGTGCTCGTGCCGGTGCAGCCGCGAGTCGAAGTACTCCAGCGTCGACAGCCGGTTGAACGGCGCCAGGTCGAAGCCGTACAGCTTGCCCACGTGGTTCTTGCGGTGCAGCGCCTCGCTCTCGACGAGCTGCGCGACGATCCGGCCCCGCGACGGCATGATCGTCGCGTCCGGGGTGAGCAGGTGCTCGCGGGCGTGCGCGATCGTGCCGAGGATGCCCTCGCCGAGCAGCCCGCAGTCGACGATCTCGGTGACGAGCAGGCCGGCGCGCCGGGGCAGGTCCGCCGGGACGCTCATCCGGGTCGACATCTTCGAGACGACGGTGACCGCGTCGTCGTACCCGGCCGCGCGGACCACCCGCGCCGCGGTCTCGGCGACGGACGGCTGCCCCTCGCACGCCACGACCTGGCGGGCGCCGGCCCGCGCCGCCATCATGGCCAGCAGCCCGGACCCGGCGCCGATGTCGAGCACCAGCGCGTCCGGGTCGGCCGCCACCGCCTGCCGGATGGCCCGGTCGTACAGTTCGGCGCGCTCCTCGTCGTGCAGCATCTCCCAGTGCCAGCGGGGGACGGCGCGGCGCACCGCCCGGTTCCGGCCGATGAGGGCCTCCTCGTTGCCGTCGTCCACGCCGAGGATCAGCTCGAACGCCTTGACGGCGTCCTCGTAGCGTCCCTGGTGGTGCAGGTCGCGGCCCCAGTCGAGGAACGCGCCGAGCTCCAGCCCGGTACGCTCCTGCGGGCCGCGCGCGGCCGGGTCCGAATCGTGCGTCCTCGTCACGACGGTGCCTCCTCGGTTGTCACAGGTGTGTTCATCGGCCCGCGTCCAGGGCGGGCTGTGCGGGGTCGGCGGCGCGGGGGGCGGTTCCGGTGTCGGACGGGTCAGGCGGCAGGTTCGCGAGGATCTCCCGGTGGATGACCGAGACCGGCGCGTCGCCGTCGTCGTCGGGGAGCACGATGACGGCCTCGTCCCCGCTGCGCACCATCGGCAGGCAGGTGCGCCGCACGGCGGCGACGCCGACCTTGGTGCCGTGCCAGGGGCAGTTCAGCCGCCGCCCGTCCGGGGTGAGGCGGGCCAGGCTCAGCGGCCCGCCGCGGTGCGGGCAGTAGTCGTGGACCAGCAGCGGCCGGCCGTCCGACCGGAGGACGAAGTAGCGGTCGTGGCCGACGAGCAGGGTGTTGTGTCGGCTCAGATCCATGACGATGACGCGGCCCATGGGCTCC
>NZ_VCKZ01000618.1 GCF_005889745.1 Actinomadura geliboluensis | reverse complement strand
GCGTCGCGAGCGGCGGCGGGGCCTGGTTGGCGCGGCGGGCGTGGCGGGGGATGTAGGAGAGGGCGCCGGCCGGGGTGGTGCCGGTGTCGGAGCGGTCGCGGGTGCGGTTGCGGCGGGCGCCGTAGGGGGCGACGACCGCGCGGTAGAACGGTTTGCGGATCACGGTGGGGACGAGGCGGTAGCCGCCGCGGACGACGACGTTGCGCCAGTACTGCGGCTGGGAGATGAAGCCCTCGCGGAGCATCTCGCGCTGCAGCCGCAGTTCGGAGCGCAGCAGCTCGGTGCCGCCGCGGCGCTCGTAGGCGCCCTCGCCGACGCGGTAGTAGACGAGCGGCTCGGCGACGTTCACCATCCGGGCGCCGTTCGCGATCATGCGGACGAACAGCCAGTAGTCCTCCATGAGGGGCAGGTCGCCGTAGCCGCCGGCGGCGACGACGGCGCTGCGCCGGTAGACGACCGTGGGGTGGTTGAACGGGTCGTGGAGCCGCGAGTAGCGGGCGATGTCGGCGGGGTCGCTCGGCGGGATGCGGCGGCCGACGACGTCGGTGATGTCGGTGCCGAACTCCAGCAGGCCGGCGCCGACGAGGTCGGCTCCGGCGCGCACGAGCGGCACCTGGGTCTGGAAGCGGTGCGGCATGGCGACGTCGTCGGCGTCCATGCGGGCGACGATGTCGTGCCAGGCGGCGTGCAGGCCGGCGTCCAGGGCGGGGCCGAGGCCGCGGTTGTGCTCCAGCGGGACGAACACCACCTTGACGGGGCTCCCGGCCATGAGTTCGCGCAGGCACGCCGACAGCTCGGGCGGGACGGGGCCGTCCTGGACGAGGACGACCTGGTCGGGCCGCAGGGTCTGCAGGTGCACGGCGCTCCGGAACGCGTCCCGGACATGTTCCGCCTGGTCGCCGCCATAGACGGTCATCAGCAGGGAGAAGGGTTCGGGCTGCATGCGTCCGTTCCGGGGGAGCTCGGGCGGCCGGTGGAGCCCAGTGCGGGGAGGCGGCTCGTCGGGCCAGGGTCGGAGGGATTCAACTAGGCCGTCCTACTAGGGACGCTTTGAGGCGGTTAATGGTTTGCGCGGGCCAAGATATCGCTGATGCGGCTCCACATCAGGTGTGGGCGCAGATGTCACGGTCCGCACGGATCTCGCCGGCCACCTTGGGCACGGCCGGGGCGAGCCCGCGCAGCCGCGCGCCGTCGTCGCCGATGAGGAGGTACACGTAGCCGGGCTTGGCGGATCGCCAGGGGCGCGGCGTGTGCCCGGGGACCGCGATCGCCACCCGCGCGGCCTGCCGTTCGGCGCCTTCGCCGTACAGGATCCGGGTGCGGGCGTACTTCTTCTTGCTGGTGCCGACCTTGACGACCTGGTAGCCGCGGTCGGCGAGCTGCTCGGCGGTCCGCTGGGCGAGGCCCTCGGTGGCGGACGCGTTGTAGACGCCGATCTTCACCTGCGCGGGAGGGACGGGCTGCACCTTGTTCTGCGCGGCCACCGGGGCGGGCGGCGGGGTCGGCTCCGGCTCGGGGAGCTTGTTGTCCTCCCGGACGGCCTGGAACAGCGGCTCCGCAAGCGCCTGATCGAACTGGACGCGGTTCTTGTCCTGCGGGTACGCCTGCACCGGCACGGTCACGAACCGGACCTTCCCGGCGCTCATGCCGCGCAGGCTCGCCGCGAGCTTCTGCATCACCGAGAGCGTGAGCCGGTCGTCGGCCTTGATGGACTTGGTGGCGGCGGAGAGGAAGGCGTAGGTCCGCCCGGGGTCGGTGAGCATGCCCTTGTCGGTCGCCTTCTTGACGACGGAGGCCATGAACGCCTGCTGCCGCTTGATCCGGTCGAGGTCGGAGCCGTCGCCGAGGACGTACCGGGTGCGGACGTAGCCGAGCGCCTGGTCGCCCTGGACGACCTGCTTGCCCGCCTTGAGGTGCAGTTCGGCCTTGGGGTCGTCGATGCGCTTCGGCACGCAGATCTCGACGCCGCCGAGCGCGTCCACGACCCGCTTGAACCCGGTGAAGTCGACCTCGACGTAGTGGTCGATGTGGATCTTGGTGAGCGACTCGATCGTGCGCCAGGTGCAGGCGGGGCCGCCGTTGGAGAACGCCGCGTTGATCATCCCGAACTGGTCCGGGACGACGGTGCCGTTCTTCTTCTTGCACGGCGGCATCCGCACCATGGAGTCGCGCGGGAAGCTGATCCCGATGGCGCTCTCCCCGCCGGGCGAGATGTGCAGCAGGATCGTGGTATCGGAGCGCTGCCCTGCCTCCTCGCCATAGCGGGCGTTCTCCCCGGCGCGGCTGTCGGACCCCATCAGCAGGATGTTCAGCGAGCCGTTCAGCTTGGGCGGGCGGTTCGCGCCGAGCCGATCGTCGACGTGCTCGCGGTCGATCTGGCCGTCCAGCCGCCGCCAGAAGCCGTAGGCGGTGAGGCTGCCGGCCACCAGGACGACCGACAGCGCGATCGACAGGCCGCCGAGCACGCGCCACAGACGCCCCCGCACCGGCGGCTCCGGTGGCGTCGGGGCGTTGTCCGCGTAGTAGACGCCGGAGGGCGCGGCGGCTCGCTGCATCCGTAACATTTCAGCACAGATTGGACATGCGTCACCGGCGTCACCGGAAACTGCGGGACCCGCACCGCCCGGGGTCCGGCGGGCGCCCGGCCGGCGGGTGCTCCCGGTGACTAGACTCCCGGACGAGATGAGCACCGTAGACGCGCTGACCGACCAAGCGATGGTCGTCCTCCAGGACCGGCCGGTCGTGCCGCTGAGCGCCTGGCTGAACAAGGCCCTGGCCGACTGCGCCGAGACCGGCCGCACGCTGCAGCTCGTCACGCCGCTGGAATCCCGGCTGACGCTGCCGCTGCGCACCGCCGCGTCCGGCGACGGCGCGCAGTGGATCGTGCGCAACGGCGACGGCTACTACGAGGGCCTGACCGGACGGCCGATGAGATGGGGCGGCGGGACGTTCGTGCCCGTCCCCGAGGCCCGCGACTACGCGCCCGGGTTCACCACCCGCCCGACCGCGCCGATCGGCGCGCAGCTCACCCTCGTCTACCGGATCCGGCACGCCGCCGAGGGCGACCTCGCCGGGACGATCGAGCGCCTGCTGCAGCTGCTCACCGGCAAGTACCCGGCCGGGCTCGGGCCCGCCGAGCCGCTGGAGCACCCGTGGCGGCGCGACCGGCTCACCGAGTACGTGCGCGGACGCTCCAGCGTGCGGCTCGTCGTCGGCGGCGACGGCCCCCGCCCCGCCCAGGCGATCTGCGACTACAGCTCCGGCGAGGGCGGCGCCGTGGCCGAGACCTCGGCCCAGGCGGCCGCGGTCGCCGACCGGATCGGCGCCGACTCGGTGGCGGTGCTGGCCTGCCCGGAGATGGACGGCACCGCGCTGCGCCGGCTGGCCTGGCAGATCGAGCGCGACGACGTCGAACTGGTGGTCGCGCCCGCGCTGATGGACGTGACCGGCCCCCGCATCTCGATCCGCCCGGTGGCGGGCCTCCCGCTGCTGCACGTGGAGCACCCCGAGCTGGACGGCGTCCGCAAGGTCCTCAAGGGGATGTTCGACCGGACGGCGGCGCTGGCCGGGCTGGTGCTGCTGAGCCCGCTGCTGGCGGTGGTCGCGCTCATGATCAAGGTGACCAGCGCGGGCCCGGTGATGTTCCGGCAGGTGCGGGTCGGGCGCGGTGGCCGCGAGTTCACGGTGTGGAAGTTCCGCACGATGGTCCGGGACGCGGA
>NZ_VCKZ01000112.1 GCF_005889745.1 Actinomadura geliboluensis | reverse complement strand
TTCGGGGACGAAGACCCCCTTCTCCGCCCCACTGCTAAAAGCGTGCAGGTCAGAGCGGGGAAAGATCAGCGGCGAAGGCGGCGTGTCGCGAAAGCCACGCTGATCATGGGGAAGCCTTCACCAACTGCTGGACAGCGGCATGCCTTCGACGAAGCCCGACGACCCCTGGACCCCGACGGTCGCCCGCTCGTGGAACTCCTCCAGCGTCCGGGCGCCCGCGTAGGTGCACGAGCTGCGCAGGCCCGCCACGATCGAGTCGATGAGGTCCTCCACGCCGGGGCGCTGCGGGTCGAGGAACATCCGCGACGTGGAGATGCCCTCCTCGAACAGCGCCTTGCGGGCCCGGTCGAACGGCGAGTCCTCGGCGGTGCGCAGCCGCACCGCCCGCGCGGACGCCATCCCGAAGCTCTCCTTGTACGGCCGCCCGTCCGCGGTCCGCTGCAGGTCGCCCGGCGACTCGTAGGTGCCGGCGAACCAGGACCCGACCATCACGTTCGCCGCGCCGGCCGCGAGCGCCAGCGCCACGTCGCGGGGGTGGCGGACGCCGCCGTCCGCCCACACGTGCCGCCCGAGCCGCCGCGCCTCGGCGGCGCACTCCAGGACGGCGGAGAACTGCGGCCGCCCGACCCCGGTCATCATCCGGGTCGTGCACATCGCGCCGGGCCCCACGCCGACCTTGACGATGTCGGCGCCGGCCTCGATCAGGTCGCGGGTGCCCTCGGCCGTCACCACGTTCCCGGCCACCACCGGGACGGCGGGGTCGAGCGCCCGGACGGCGGCCAGAGCATTGATCATCTTGTCCTGGTGGCCGTGCGCGGTGTCGACGACGATCAGGTCGGCGCCCGCCTCCAGCAGCGCCTTCGCCTTGCCCGCAACGTCGCCGTTCACGCCCACGGCCGCGCCGATGCGCAGGCGCCCGGCGCCGTCCACGGCGGGCTTGTAGAGCGTGGCGCGCAGCGCGCCTGTGCGGGTGAGGACGCCCGCGAGCCGCCCGGAGGCGTCCACGACCGGCGCGAGGCGGTGCCCGCGCTCGTGCAGCCGGTCGAACGCCTCGCGCGGGTCGACGCCGTCCGGCACCGTGACCAGGTCGCGGGACATGATGTCGCGCAGCTGCGCGAACCGGTCGACGCCCTGGCAGTCGGCCTCGGTGACGACGCCGACGGGACGGTCGTCCTCGACGACGATCACGGCGTTGTGGGCGCGCTTGGGCAGCAGCGCGAGCGCGTCCCCGGCCGTGCTGGAGGGGCCGAGCCGGATCGCGGTGTCGACGACCAGGTCGCGCGCCTTGACCCAGCCGATCACCTCCGCGACGACCTCCACCGGGATGTCCTGCGGGAGGACCGCGACGGCGCCGCGCCGCGCGACGGTCTCGGCCATCCGGCGGCCCGAGACCGCCGTCATGTTGGCCACCACGAGCGGGATCGTCGTCCCGCTCCCGTCCACGGTGGACAGGTCGACCTCCAGGCGGGACCCGACCGACGAGCGGCGCGGGACCATGAAGACGTCGTTATAGGTGAGGTCGTGAGCGGAATGCTCACCGTTCAGCAGGCGCACGGCTGTACTACACACCAATCGCGGGTCAGGGTGGCTGGGCCACCGTACATTGTCGGCCATACCCGGCCGTGCTCCGGACACGCCGCGCACCGCCCCCTTCCGGCAAGCTGATCGAAGCGAACTGCGCGACGTGGTGAAAACGGTGCAACGTGAGGCTTGGCTCTCTGTAAAGTTACCTCTTGACGTAACTGCGCCCTCGATGCACTTTTCTTACATGTGCCTCACGCGGACGGCCGAACCGCCGTAGGGGCGTGACAGCAGAACACCGGGAGAGCGCATGCAGGTCACGCACGTGGACCCGGTCAGCCGCGCTCGCCCGCGCCGCGGGCCGCCGTCCTGGCCGCGCGGCGATCGGCGCAGCGAGCCACGCAGTGGTCAACGGCGCGATCAACGGAGCGATCCTTGCCACCGTGCGCGCCCGCCGCCGCTTCCCGCCGCGCCCGGTGCGCGTTGTGAGCCAGCCGCGTTGTGCTTTCGGACGGGATTATCCGGCGCTGGAAACGGCGCCGCGCGCAACCCGCCGCAGACGCTTCGACGGCCGCCGGGCATGGCGAACACGGGCAAGATCAATATTTGACGTCCTACCGTCCTGAAATGGAATGATCTTGCAGTTGCCGACAAACCGATTCATGACACGTCGAGGAGGAGAGCCGTGCTGGATGCGGTCGACGCCGTGCTCGTCCGCGAGCTCCAGCGGGATGGCAGGGCGACGTTCCAGGCGCTCGCCGATCGCGTCGGGCTTTCCCGCACGGCCGTGCGGGCACGGGTGCAGCACCTTCTCGAAACGCAGGTCGTCCGCGTCGTGGGCATCGTGCACGCGGCCGTGGTCGGCGCGGAGGCGATCGGGCACGTCTCGGTCACCGTGGACGGCTCCGCCCGGGAGGTGGCCGAGGCCGTCGCCGAGCGGCCCGCCGTCTGCTTCGCCGCGCTGACCGCCGGACCGTACGACGCGGTCGCCCAGGTGCGGACGCGCGACGACGCCGCGCTCGCGGCCGAGGTGGACCACATCCGGTCCCTCCCCGGAGTGCGCGCGGCGGAGGTGTTCCGGTCGGTGTCCACCGTGCGCGACAAGCACTCGGTGGTGCGCGAGCTCGGCGAGGTCACCCTCGACGACATCGACTGGCGGCTCCTGCACGAGCTGCAGCGGGACGGGCGGGCCCCCTACACCCGGCTCGCGCACGTCATAGGGCTGTCGCAGGCCGCCACCCGGGCCCGGGTGGTCCGGCTCATGCGCACCGGCGTCATCCAGGTCACCGGGCTGGCCGACCCGCTCGCCCTCGGCGCCGCCGAGCTCGGCGGCTTCGGCCTGGTGGTGAGCGGCGGGCTGCGGAAGGTCGCGGACGCGGTCGCCGCCCAGGACGGCGTCCGCTACCTGGCGACCGGCTTCGGCCGGTACGACATCGTCGGGCAGGCCGAGGCGGCGTCCCGCCGCGAGCTGGTGGCCGTGCTCGACGCCGTCCGCTCGGTGCCCGGCGCGACGGTGCGGGAGTCCTGGCACCACCTGGACGTGGTGAAGGAGTCCTACGCCGTCGAGCTGCCCGAGCAGCCCCTCAACGGGTCGTCCTGACCGGAGCCCCGGCCGCGGTGCCCGCCGCGGCCGGGGCGACGGCCCCGCGCCGGCCGCTCAGTCGCGGTCGAGCGCGACCTCCTCCAGGTCGAGCTCGTGCATGACGCGGGTCAGCACCGCGTCGTCGATGCGCCGCTCGTCCCGCATCCGGACGAACACCTCGCGCTCGGCCGCCAGCATCTCCCGCCGCAGCCGCCGGTACGTCGCCGTCGGCACCTCCTCGCCCGCGGGGCCCGTCCCGCCGCCGAGCCGCTCCCAGGCGCGCAGCTGCCGGTGCTCGGCGAGCTGCCGGAGCTGCTCCACCACCGCCGCGTCCAGCGCCTCGGCGGCGTTCAGCTCCTCCAGCCGCTCCAGCGCCGCCCGCGCCGCCGCGTGCTGGGCCCCGGCCTCCGCGACGGTGTCGGTGTAGCGCTCGCGGTCCCCGCCGATGCGCAGCACCCGGATGAGCGCCGGGAACGTGAGCCCCTGCACGAGCAGTGTCCCGAGGACGGTCGTGAACGTCAGGAACAGGATCAGGTCGCGGCCCGGGAACGGCTCGCCGGACGCGGTGAACGGGATCGCGAACGCCGCCGCGAGCGACACCACCCCGCGCATCCCGGCCCACGACACCACCGTGAGGCCACGCCAGCCCGGGTCCTCGCTCTCCCGCTCCCGCCGCGACAGCAGCCGGGGGAGCCGGGAGGCGGGGAACACCCACACGAAGCGGGCCGCGACGGTGACCGCGAAGACCGCGACCGCCCACCAGGCCAGCTGCTGCCAGCTCCGGTCCGACAGGCCGTGCACGACCGGCGGCAGTTGCAGCCCGATGAGCAGGAAGACCACCGACTCCAGCAGGAAGACCATGACCTTCCAGAACGAGCGGCCGATCAGCCGGGTCACCGCCGCCGACTCGGTGGCCCGGTGGCCGAGGTACAGGCCGCTGACGACCACCGCGATCACCCCGGAGGCGTGCACGGTCTCGGCGAGCAGGTAGGCGGCGAACGGCGCCACGAGCGCGATGCCGTTCTCCACGAGCGGGTCCTTCAGCCGGGTCCGCAGCCAGTGCAGCGGCGGGCCGAGCAGCAGCCCGACCGCCGCGCCGACGGCCGCGGCGAACAGGAACCGCCCGACGCCCTCCATCAGCGTGAACCCGGCGCCGGTCGCCGCGATCAGCGCCACCCGGAACGCCGTCAGCGCCGTCGCGTCGTTGAACAGGCTCTCGCCGACCAGCACCGTCGTCGTCCGGCGGGGCAGGCCGAGGCGCTGCGCGACGCTCACCGCCGCGACCGCGTCCGGCGGCGCCACGATCGCGCCGAGCACGAACGCCGCCGGGAGCGGCAGCCCGGGGACGAGCAGGTGCGCCGCGTAGCCCACGGCGAACACGGTGAACAGCACCAGGCCCACCGACAGCAGCCCGATCGACCAGACGTTGTCGCGCAGGTTGCTGAAGGAGCTCTGCCAGGCCGCCGCGAACAGCAGCGGCGGCAGGAACACGTACAGCACGAACTCCGGGTCGAGCTCGAACTCGGGGACCCCGGGGACGAACGAGAACCCCAGGCCCGCGATCACTAGGATCAGCGGGGCGGGCAGCCCGGCGCGCCGCGCCCCGGCGGCCACCGCCAGGGCCCCGACCGGGATGGCCAGCAGCCAGAGTGCGTGCGTCGTCTCCACCCGCCAGATCATGGCATGTCCGGCGTCCCGCGCTCGGCCGGGGACGCCGCCGCCGGTCAGCGGTGCGCGTCGCGGCCGGTCTCCTTGGCGAAGGCGAGGAAGTCGCGCGCCGTGGGCGGCAGCCGGCGGTGCGCGTGGACGAGCCCGATCATGCGGGTGATCGGCGGCATGAACGAGCGGACCGCCACCCCCTCGGTGTCGTCGAGCTGGTTGCGGTACCAGAGCAGGGAGCCCATCCCGGCGCGGACCCAGCCGAGCCACGCGCTCCGCTCGTCGGACTCGACCGCGGCGACCGGGGTCGCGCCGGCGCGGCGCAGCACCGCGTCGATCTCGGCGCGGCGGGGGCCGCCGGCGGCGGGCAGCACGAGCCGCATGCCGTCCAGCGCGGCCGGCGGCACCGGCTCGCGGACCCGCAGCCCGGGCGGCGAGACCAGCACCACCTCGCGCTGCTCGAACGGGTGCGCGGACAGGTCGCCGGGGACGGGCAGGTCGGTGAGCCCGAGGTCGGCGCGGCCCGCGCGCAGCGCCGCCGCGACGGCGTCGCGGTCCGCGCAGCGCACCACCCGGACCCGGACGGCCGGCTGGCGGCGGGCGAAGCCGGGCACGAGCCGGCCGGTCAGCTCCGGCTCCAGCGACGCGGTGACCGCGATGCGCAGCTCCGTGCCGCGCCCGTTGGCCCGGGCGACCGACAGCCCCTCGATCGCCTCGACGGCGCCGAGCGCGATGCGGGCCTGCCGGACGACCTGCTCGCCCTCGGGGGTGAGGACCACGCCGCGGCCGGAGCGGGCGAACAGCTCCACGCCGAGTTCGCGCTCCAGTTCGCGGACCGCCCGCGACAGCGCGGGCTGGGCCACGTAGAGAGCCTGGGCCGCCGACGTCATCGTGCCGTGGTCGGCGGTCGCCACGACATAGCGCAGCTGCCGCAGATTCATGTGCCGACCGTATGCCAACGAACAGCTCCGGTCCCGGACATGCCGGAATCGGCCCGGGGAATCGCCCGCCGGTCAGCTCCGCGTGCCCGGCGGGCCGCCGGCCTCGGCGGCCGGGACGGTGTCCGGCTCCGGCTGCAGCTGCGGGGCGGCGACCGAGCAGTGGCTCCTGCACTCCGGTTCCACCGCCTCCCCCGCCGGGGTGCGCAGCGCGTCGTTCCCGATGGTGAAGAAGCTGAGCACGGCGCCGGCGACGAGGAGCACGGCGCTCGCCGCCATCGCGATCTGGAACCCGTGGGAGAAGTCCGCCGGGTTGTTGTAGGCGTCGCCGGTCAGCCCCGCCAGCGGCGGGATCGCCGCGACCGTCAGCAGCCCGGCGGCCCGCGCCACCGCGTTGTTGACGCCGCTGGCCACCCCCGCGTGCCGGACGTCGGCGGTGGCGAGGACGGTGGCGGTGAGCGGCGCGACCACCGCCGACAGCCCCAGCCCGAACACCACCACGGCGGGCAGCACGTCCCGGACGTAGGAGGTGCCCTCGCCGAGTCGCCCGACGAGCAGCATCCCGACCGCGGCGACCACCAGCCCCGCGGTCATCGGCAGCCGCGGGCCGATCTTCTGGGCGACCGCGCCCGCCCGCGCCGACAGCAGCAGCATCAGCAGGGTCACCGGCAGCAGCGCCGTGCCCGCCGCGATCGGCGAGAACCCGGACACCACCTGGAGGTTCACGACGACGAGGAAGAACATCACGCCCATCCCGCCGTACATGAGGAACGTGACGACGTTGACGGCGGAGAACTGCCGGGAGGAGAACACGCCGAGCGGCAGCATCGGCTGCGGCGCCGCCCGCCGCCGCGCGCCGGGCAGGTGCCGCCCCTTGCCGCGCATCCGCTCGACCAGCACGAACGCGGCGGCGGCCGCGATGCCGAGGACGGCGGCGGTGCCGATCACCGGCGGCGCGGCGTTCCCGCCGGGCGCCTCGGTGAGCGCGTACGTCGTCCCGGCCAGCGCGAGCGCCGCCAGCACGGCGCCGAGCACGTCGAAGCGGCCGTGCGCGTCCGGGTCGACGCTCTCCGGGACGTGCCGCACCGCCACCAGCACCACCACGGCGGACAGCGGCACGTTCAGCAGGAACACCCACCGCCAGCCGGCGGCCTCGACCAGCCAGCCGCCCGCGAACGGCCCGATCGCGCTCGCGACGCCGCCGAGCCCGGACCAGGCGCCGACCGCGCGGGGCCGGTCGTCGGCGGCGAACGACGCCTGGATGATCGCCAGCGAGCCCGGGGTGAGCAGCGCCCCGCCGACGCCCTGCAGCGCCCGCGAGAGGATCAGCGTCTCGATGTTCGGCGCCAGCCCGCACAGCACGGAGGCGATCGCGAACCACACCACGCCGATGAGGAAGACCCGGCGCCGCCCGAACCGGTCGCCCAGCGACCCGCCGAGCAGGATGAAGCCGGCGAGGGTCAGCGTGTAGGCGTTCACCGTCCACTGCAGCCCGGCGATGTCGGCGTGCAGGTCGCGCGCCAGCGCGGGCAGCGCGACGTTCACGACCGTGGAGTCCAGCAGCGCGATGCCCGACCCCAGCACGGTCGCGAGCAGGATCCACCGTCCCGGCCCGCTGCGCAGGGGGACGTCCGGCATCAGACGATCAGTTCATCGGCGAAGCACCAGCGCCAGTCCTCGCCCGGCTCGAACGACCGGACGATCGGGTGCCCCTCCTTGTGGAAGTGCGCGGTCGCGTGCCGCATCGGGGAGGAGTCGCAGCAGCCCACGTGACCGCAGGCGAGGCACAGCCGCAGGTGCACCCACCGAGTGCCCTCCGCCAGGCACTCCTGGCACCCCTGCGGGGTGTTCGGGGACGGATCCACCGCCGGAAGGGACTGCACATGCTCACAAGTGGCCATATATGCATCGTGCCACGCGTGCATCAGATGCTTACCAGTGGTCCGGGCTGAACGGCTCGTCCTCCGGCCGCGCGGACTGCGACAGCAGCCGCAGGTCCGACTCGACCATCATGGTCACCAGGCCCTCGAACGTGACCTCCGGCTCCCAGCCGAGCTGCTCGCGGGCCTTCTTCGGGTCCGCGCACAGCAGGTCGACCTCGGCGGGACGGGTGTACTTGGCGTCCAGGACGACGTGGTCCTCCCAGTTGAGGCCCGCCGTGCGGAACGCGAACTCCACCAGCTCCCGCACCGACTGGGTCTGGCCCGTTCCGATGACGAAGTCCTCCGGGGCGTCCTGCGCGAGCATCAGCCGCATCGCGCGCGCGTAGTCGCCCGCGTAGCCCCAGTCGCGCCGCGCGTCCAGGTTGCCGAGGCGCAGCTCCTTGGCCAGGCCCAGCTTGATGCGGGCCGCGCCCAGCGACACCTTCCGCGTCACGAACTCGGCGCCGCGGCGCGGCGACTCGTGGTTGAACAGGATGCCGCTGACCGCGAACATCCCGTAGGACTCGCGGTAGTTCTGCGTGATGTAGTGCCCGTAGCTCTTCGCGACCCCGTAGGGGCTGCGCGGGTGGAACGGGGTCCGCTCGTTCTGCGGCGTCTCCCGGACCATCCCGAACATCTCCGAGGACGACGCCTGGTAGAAGCGGATCTGCTCGCGGCCCGGCGTGCGGGACGGGCTGATGCCCGACACCACGCGGATGGCCTCCAGCATGCGCAGCACGCCCATCCCGGTGACCTCGGCGGTGAGCTCGGCCTGCTGCCACGACATCGGCACGTAGGAGATCGCGCCCAGGTTGTAGACCTCGTCGGGCTGCACCCGCTCCACCGCCGAGATCAGGCTGCCCTGATCCAGCAGGTCGCCGGTGGTGATCTGCACGTCGCCGATGTGCTTGCGCAGCCGCGACACATGGGGGTTCGCCTGCCCCCGCACCAGGCCCCAGACCTCGTATCCCAGCTCAAGCAGATGCTCGGCCAGATACGAGCCGTCCTGTCCGGTGATGCCGGTGATGAGTGCTCGCCTGGACAGCGGATCCTCCATGGCTGAAATAGGTCCGATGTGGGGCCCACCACGGGTGGAACCCGTAACGAGCGTGATTTATGAGATTACCGACCACGGAGGGGCGATGACGAGGGAGGGCACCGTTTGAACCGAATTCACTTCTGGTTCGCCCGCCGGGCCGCCCGTATGCCACGGTGAGACCCATCATGAGCTCTCCGGACGCGCCGCCGCTGCGGCTGAACGGGCGCGAGGTCGGACCCCGCGCGATCATGGCGGTGGTGAACCGCACGCCCGACTCGTTCTTCGACAGGGGCGCCACCTACGGCTTCGGCGCGGCGCTGGAGGCCGTCGACCGGGCCGTCGCCGAGGGCGCCGACATCGTCGACATCGGCGGTGTGAAGGCCGGGCCCGGCGAGGACGTCGGCGTCGCCGAGGAGCTGCGCCGCGTGGTGGACCTCGTCGCCGCCGTCCGCGAGCGGCACCCCCGCGTGGTGATCAGCGTCGACACCTGGCGCGCCGAGGTCGGCGAGGTGGTCGCCCGCGCCGGCGCCGACCTGCTCAACGACACCTGGGGCGGGCCCGACCCGCGGCTGGCCGAGGTCGCCGCCGCGCACGGCATCGGCCTGGTCTGCGCGCACGCCGGCGCCCTGGAGCCCCGCACCCGCCCGCACCGGGTCGGCTACGACGACGTCGTGGCCGACGTCGTCGCGCACGTGACCGCCGAGGCCGAGCGCGCCGCCGCGCTCGGGGTGCCGCGCGACGCGATCCTCATCGACCCCGCCCACGACTTCGGCAAGAACACCCGCCAGTCGCTGGAGATCACGAGGCGGCTCGGCGAGCTGACCGCCACCGGATGGCCGGTACTGGTCGCGGTGTCCAACAAGGACTTCATCGGTGAGACGCTCGGCCGCCCCGTCGACCGGCGCGGCGTCGGCACCATGGCCGTGCTGGGGGTGTCCGCGCTGCTCGGCGCCCGCGTCTTCCGCGTCCACGACGTCGCCGCCGCCCGCCGCGCCCTGGCAGCGGTCGCCGACCTCGGGACGACCTCCGGACCCCCGGGGGACTGACAGCGCCCTCCGCTTCGCCGGCGCTCCGCTCCGTGCGCCGTCAGTGCGCGGCTTCGCGCTGGCGGGCCCGGTAGGCGGCGACGTGCATGCGGTTGCCGCAGGTGCGGCTGTCGCAGTAGCGGCGGCAGCGGTTGCGGGACAGGTCGACGAGCACGCGTGAGCAGTCCGGCGCCTCGCAGGTGCGCAGCCGGTCCAGCTCGCCCGCCGCCACGACGTACGCCAGCGCCATGCCGCAGTCGGCGGCCAGGTGCTCGCCGAGCGGGGCGCCCGGCGCGAAGAAGTGCACGTGCCAGTCGTAGCCGTCGTGGTCGGTCAGGTGCGGGGTGGTGCGGACCTCGCCGACGATCTCGTTGATCAGCCGGACGGCGGCCGGGACGCCGCCGGCGCGGAACACCTCGTGGAACCGCGCGCGCAGGTCCAGCACGCGGACCAGGTCGGCCTCGGTGAGCTGGTCCACGTCGCTGAAGGAGTTGCGGTCCACGAACGCGCGCAGGCCGGGCAGCCCGCCGAGCTCCTCGGCGCCGGACGTCGCCGCGCCGGTGTTGATCAGGTCGACGACGACGGCGAGCGCGTGCTCGGTGTCATGAGTGAAGATCACGATGACTCCAGTCTCGGGGGACCGGGGCGGTCGTGCTCCCGGCGCCCTCGCCGGGGCCGGAACGCGGCCCGTGGCCCCCACCCTATGACGCCGGCCGCGCCCGCAGGGGTCCGCCCCGGCGCACCGCGCGGGCGCGCCCGGTGGCCCGATCCGGCCGGAACGTTCCACCCGCGCGATCCTGCTGGTCCTGCTCGGCATGGCCGCCGGGTTCGTGCCCGCGCTGCCCGGCGTGGTCGTCCCGCCCGAGCTGGTCCTGCTCGGCTTCCTGCCGCCGCTGCTCTACCACGCGGCCTTCTTCACCGCGCCGCGCGAGGCCCGCGCCGACGCCGTGCCGATCTTCACGCTGGCGTTCGGGCTCACCACCGTCACGACGGTCGCGGTGGCGGCGACCGTCCACGCGCTCGTGCCGGGCGTCGGCTCGGCCGCCGCGCGGGTGTTCGGCGCGGCGGTGTCGCCGACCGACCCGGTGGCCGCGACCGCGGTGATGCAGCGGCTCGGCGCCCCGCCCCGGATGGTCACGATCCTGGAGGGCGAGAGCCTGATCAACGACGGCGCCGCGCTCACCATCTTCATGCTGGCGGTGGAGGCGCTGGGCGGTGGCTTCACGGCCGACCACGTCGGCGTCTCCGGGGTGCTCGCCACCGTCACCGCCGGGTTCTACATCGGCACGCGCGGGGAGGGCGTGCTGCAGCCGGCGTCGCGGCTGGCCGGCACGACGTTCTGGCGGATCCTGGCGTTCCTGCTGGAGTCGGCGCTGTTCGTCCCTGTACCGCGACGGCCGGATCGGCGCCGGGACGCTCCGCGAGATCGGCCGGGAACTCGACTTCGAGGACCCGACGACCCAGGGGTCACGCCCCTGACCGGCGGCCGCGCCGGGGGCGGCCGGTCAGCGCTCGTAGTGGGGGTCGGCGACGACGGGGTAATAGGCGTCGGTGTGCTGGATGCGCATCGTGACGGCCGTGCCCTCGAGCGTGTAGTCGGCCTTCACCTGGCGGAACATCGAGTCGCTGGCCCACGGGTTGTAGAGGCGGCCCACGGTGGCGCCGTAGCGCAGGTGGACGACGTCGTAGCCGCCGGACGGCATCGACTCCAGGGCCAGCCCGTCGGCGAGGGAGACCGCGAACCGGAACTCCGAGGGGGCGTCGGGGCCGTGGATCACGGTGAGCAGCCGCACCCCGCCGGCGGTGGTCTGCGCGACGATGTCGGTGTCGACGTCCACGCCGACGAAGACCCGCAGGCTGGGGCGCAGCACCTGCGCGACCGTGTCGGCGGCCGTCGCGTCGATGCCGAGGTGGATGCGCTGGCCGTCCCTGGTCGGCACCCAGACCCCGTCACGGGCCCGCTGGCCCCACGCGACGTCGGGGTTCTCCATCTCCTGCGGCTCGTTCTTGCCCCGCGCGACCAGAATCCTGGAGGCGGCGCTCATCGCCGCGGCAGCCCCGTCCCGTGCATGCCTCATGACGGGCCCCCTCGCCTTCTTTCATCACTCACGTGACTTCGCGCTCGTCCTGGGTTTACCACGGGCGAGGCCGGCCGGGCGTCTCCATGCCCTGCCGCTGGTCGATTAGTGACGTTCGCCCCGTGCGTCGTTGGACCTTACACCACGCTTATCCGTGCCGGTCGGACCGGGCGGGGAAGCTTTACACGGCCGTTCCCGGCCGCCGTTTCCCGTGCGGTGACGGTCCGTTTCCGGCCCCTCACACGGCGGACCGCGGACCGCCTTTACGGCGGCCCGCGGCCCTCCTTTTCTCTCGCGTCAGGTGAGCGCCGGCTCACCGGCCGTCACGCTCACCGAAAGATCGGCGAGCACCTCGCCGAGGCGGTCCAGGGCGCTCGCGATCCACGGCAGGGACGTCGGCGCCGGGGACGCCAGCGCCGCGCGGCGCTGCTCGTCGTCCTCCCCGTAGAGCAGGCTCGGCGCCACCCGCATCCGCAGCGCCGCGGGCGCGTCGCCGAACGAGCTGCCGGGCAGGACGCCGACCCCGTACCGGTCCAGCAGCAGGTGCGTGAGGTCGCCGGCCGTGCGGACGCCGTGGTTCTCGTGCAGGACGTCCCGGAGCGGCCCGAAGTCGGGGTAGACGTAGAAGGCGGCCTCCGGGCGCCTGACGAGCGCCCCGGCGGCGGCGAACCGGTCGGCGACCGCGCCCGCGACCGCGGCGTGCAGCCGCCGGCTGCGGTCGACGTGCTCCACCAGCTCGGGCGGCTCGGCGAAGGCGTAGGCGGCGGCGTGCTGCATGGGGGCCGGCGCGCTCGACCAGAGCTCGCTCGCCACCCCGAGCAGGCTGTCGCGCAGCGCGCCGCCGAACGGCCCGTCCGGCAGCCGCGCGACGCCGAGCCGCCAGCCGCCCGCCGCGAGGCTCTTGCTGAGCGCGGTCGTCACCACGGTCCGCTCGGGCGCGTACAGCGCGGGGCTCGGCACCCGCCGCGCCGGGTCGTGCACCAGGTCGCGGTAGATCTCGTCGGAGACGACGACCAGGTCGTGCTCGCGCGCCACCGCGCACAGCCGCCGGACGGTCTCCTCGGACGCCAGCGTCCCGGTCGGGTTGTCGGGCAGCGTCACCACGACGGCCCGGACCTCGCGGCCCCGCGCGCGGGCCCGCACCACGGCGTCGGCCAGCAGCGCCGGGCTCGGCACGCCGCCCTCGCCCGGCGGGGTCGCGACGCGGATCGGCTCGGCGCCCGCCAGCGACGCCTGCGCGGCGTAGCTCACCCAGCTCGGCGCCGCCACCACGACGTCGCCGCCCAGCGAGGTCAGCAGGGCGAACAGCAGCGGCTTGCTGCCGGGCCCGGCGACGACCGCGGCCGGGTCGGTGGGCAGCCCCCGCCGGCTCCAGTAGCCGGCCGCGGCGGCGCGCAGCGCCGCCGACCCGGCGACCGGGCCGTAGGCGCCCCGGTCCGCGGCCGACTCCAGCTCGCGGACCAGGGCGGGATGTATCGGGATCCCGGCCTCCCCGAAGCCGAGGGGGAGCACGCGCTCGCCCTTCCTGCGCTTGCGGGCGATCGCCTCGTTCACCGCGAGCGTCGCCGAGAGCGGGACCGGGCGGGGCGCGAACGACAGCGGCCGGACGGGTGCTGACTGGTTCTGGGCAGGCATCAATGCTCCAAAGGGCATGCGTAAGTGACGGTGGGCAACCGTGGAATCCCCGTGTGTACGGCCCGGCCGGGCTCGACTAACTCTTGCCCGCTGCAAGCATCATTACAAGCGAGTCTCACCGATGGTTACCGTAAGCTGAGCTGATGCTCGAACTGCGCCGCCTGCGGCTGCTCGCCGAATTCGCCCGCCGCGGCAGCATCGCCGCGACCGCGGCCGCCCTCGGCTACACCCCGTCCGCGGTCTCCCAGCAGCTGGCCGCGCTGGAGCGGGAGGCCCGCGTCCCGCTGCTGGACCGGACGGCCCGCAGCGCCGAACTGACCGACGCCGGGCGCCGGCTGGCCGAGCGCGCCGAGGAGATCCTCGGCATGGTCGAGGCGGCCGAGGCGGAGCTGTCGGCGCAGGCCGACGCCCCCTCCGGGCGGATCGTGGTCACGGCGTTCCCGACCGCCGCCGTCGCCTTCGCCCCCGCGCTGGCGCGCAGCCTGGGCGAGCACCCCGGGCTGACGTTCGTGCTGCGGCAGACCGCGCCCGGCGCGGGCATCCGCCAGGTGCAGAGCGGCGAGGTCGACATCGCGCTCATCGACGACTGGACGGGCAAGGTCCCCGACCAGGCGCCCGCCGCGCTGGAGTTCTTCCACCTGCGCCGCGACCCGCTGGTCCTGGTCGTGCCGGAGGCGCACCCGATGTCGGACCCGTCCCGCCCGGTCGACCTGGAGCGGCTCCGCGAGGAGCCCTGGATGGCCGCGCCGCCCGGCGAGCCGTCCCGGCAGGCCGTCGAGCGGCTGCTGGACACCGTCGGCGGCGCCCGCCCGGTGCCGTGGGAGTTCGAGGGGCTGCACACGATCCTCAGCCTGGTGGCGCGGGGCATCGGCATCACCGCGGTGCCCGCGCTGGCCCTCGCCGCCGGGGACCGGGGCGTGGCGGTCCGGCGCATCCCCGAGTGCACGCTCGCCCGCGAGGTCTACGCCGTCACCCGCACCGCGAGCGTGCGCAGGCCGTCGGTGGCGGTGACCCTGCGCGCGATTTACGCCGCCGCCAGGGACGTCCAGCCGTCTCCGCCCGATTAGCGAGGTGAGGGACGCCGAAAGTCGGAAACAAAGCCGGGGCGGCGGTTCGATTCCGGCCGCATGCGGCCGCGGCCCGCACCCCGCGGCGCCGGGGGCCGAACTAAGGAGGGAACAGGCCGCGCGTGCCGGTTCGTTTGAAAACGGACGGACTCGCGCGGATCATCACGTACGGTGGGGCGAATCGTGACCACATCCGAGTCCATGCACGCCGACCGGGGAGCACAGTACTCGATGGAACGAACGGCGACCACGCCGGCGGAGCCCGGCCAGCACGTGTTCGAGCTGCCGCGGGTGACCGCGCTGCTCATGCACGCGCTCCCGCGCTTCGTGGAGGGCGTCATCGCCCCGGTGGCGGTGTTCTACGCCGCGCTCATGCTGCTGGGGCTGAACGGCGCCCTGGTCGCCGCCGTGGCCTGGGTCTACGGCGGGATCATCTACCGCTACGTGCGCGGCCACCCGGTGTCGGGGATGCTGATGCTGGCCGCGGTCGGCGTGACCGTCCGCGCGGGCCTGGCGGCCGCCACGCACAGCGCGGTCATCTACTTCCTGCAGCCCACTCTGGGCACGCTCTGCGTGAGCATGGCGTTCCTGGCCTCGGTGCCGCTCGGCAAGCCGCTCGCCATGAAGCTCGCCAAGGACATGGCGCCGATCCCGGACGCCTTCTACAAGCACGACAGGGTCCACCGGTTCTTCCTGCGGATCTCGCTGCTGTGGTCGGCGGTGCTGCTGGCGAACGTCGGCGTCAGCCTGTGGATGCTGTTCAACCAGTCGATCAGCATGTACCTGTGGATCCGCACCGGAATCGTCGCCGGGCTGGGCGCGATCGGCATCGCCGTGTCGGTGTGGGGCTTCAAGCGCCTCGTCCGGCGCATCAACCGCGAGCCGGCCCCGTCCACGACGGCCGCCTGAACGGCGTTCTCCCGCCGCACGCCCCGAACCTTCGCCGGGTTCGGGGCGTCTCCATATGCAGGTAGATTCACCGGGCACGGGGTGAATCAAGAGCATTTGGGGGATTTGTGGCGATCAAGGGTCGTGTGGGCCTCGGGCTGGCCGGGGGCACGGGCGCGGTGGCGATGCTCGTGAGCGGCTGCGCGATCGGCGGCGAGGGCGCGCTCGCCGCGGGCGGATCCGACACCGCCGTGACGATCACCCCCGCCAACGGGACCGCCGAGGTCAAGCCGGACGGCACCATCGAGGTGAAGGCCTCCGGCGCCGAACTGCGCGACGTCACCGTCCAGGGCGAGGGCGCCGCGATCACCGGGGCGTACGGCGAGGGCCGCAAGACCTGGCGCTCCACCCGGACCCTGACGCCCGGCACGTCCTACACCGTCACCGCGCAGGCGGGCGACGGCGGCAAGGCCCGCACGGTGACCAGCTCGTTCACCACGCTGAAGCCCGCCAAGACGCTGTCGATCGTGGACGTCACCCCGAACCTCAAGGGGGAGAAGGTCGGCGTCGGCATGCCGATCTTCGTCCGGTTCGACCGCGCGGTCACCGACAAGGCCGCCGTCGAGCGGACGCTGCGGGTGACCCCCGAGAAGCCCGTCGAGGGCGCCTGGCGCTGGCTGGCGCCCGACCAGGTCGTCTACCGCACGAAGACCTACTGGCAGCCGCACCAGACGGTCCGCTTCAACGCCGCCCTGGCCGGGGTGAACGCGGGCGGCGGCGTGTACGGGGCCAAGGACTCCCAGGCCGCGATCACGATCGGCGCCAAGCAGGTCACGACCGGCGACATCGGCGAGCACAGCATGACCGTGACGCGGGACGGCGAGAAGCTGCGCACGATCCCGTTCAGCGCCGGCAACGGGCAGACCCGGGAGTACACCACCACCAGCGGCGTCCACCTCCTGATGGAGAAGGGCAACCCCGTCACGATGATCTCGCCCGGCCGGAAGGAGGGCGACCCCGGCTACTACAAGACGGTCGTCAACTACGCGGTCCGCTTCTCCAACAGCGGCGAGTACGTCCACTCGGCGCCGTGGTCGGTCGGGTCGCAGGGGTCGGCGAACGTCAGCCACGGCTGCCTGAACATCAGCCCCGCCAACGCCAAGTGGTACTACGACATCATGCAGCGCGGCGACATCATCAAGCTGACGGGCAGCGACCGCGAGGTCGAGTACGACAACGGCTGGAGCTTCTGGCAGCTGTCCTTCGACAAGTGGCGCGAGGGCAGCGCGCTGCGCTGAGGCCGCGCCCCGCGGCGAGGGCCGCCGCCGTGCAACGCTTTGATCTCGGACACCGGCCAAAACCCCAAGTCGTGGCATGATCCTCGTCTTTTGTCGCTAATGTCGCTGGTGGTAGACGGCGGGGTCACTGGAGGTCGCGGTGCAGCGGAGGGTTTCCGCAGGTGTTCGGGCGGGCGCGGGAATCGCGGGGGTCGTGCTGGTCTTCACGACCGCGTGCAGCGGGGGTGAGAAGGACTCCGGCGTGACGGTCGGGGAGAAGGGGGACGCGAGCGTCCCGCAGGTGACGATCGACCCCGGCAACGGCAACACCAAGGCCAAGCCGGAGGCGGGCGTGGTCGTCACCGCGGTCGGCGGGACGCTGGAGCAGGTCACCGTCACCCTCAAGGGCAGGCCGGTGACCGGCGAGATGGCCGCCGACAAGACCAGCTGGAAGTCGCGGACGCTGCGCCCCGGCGCCAAGTACGAGGTCACCGCGGTCGCCAAGAGCCCGCAGGGCAAGTCGGCCACGGTCAACGCCTCGTTCGCCACCGCCAAGGCCGCGAACCAGCTGGAGATCGTCGACGTCACCCCCGGCAAGAACGAGAAGGTCGGGGTCGGCATGCCGATCCAGGTCGTCTTCAACCGGGCGGTCGCCGACAAGAAGGCCGTGGAGAAGGCCCTGGAGGTCAAGTCCACCAAGCCCGCCACCGGCGCGTGGTACTGGATGAACGACACCACCGTCGTCTTCCGCACGAAGAACGGCACGTACTGGCAGCCGAACCAGAAGGTCGCCCTCAAGGCCCGGCTGGCCGGCGTCAGGTCCGGCAAGCGGACCTACGGCATGACCGACTTCACGCGCACCTTCCGCATCGGCGACTCGCACATCACGCACATCAGCACCAAGAAGAAGAAGGCCATCGTCAAGGAGAACGGGAAGACGGTCCGGTCCTGGCCGATCAGCGCCGGGCGCGGCGGCCGCGTGGTCAACGGCGTCGACACCTTCCTCACCACCAGCGGCATCCACCTGACGATGGGCAAGGAGAATCCGGCGATCATGACGTCGGAGTGGATGGGCGTCGACCCCAAGGACAAGAAGAACGGCGGCTACAAGGAGGTCATCCCGTTCGCGGTGCGGATCTCCAACAGCGGCGAGTACGTCCACTCGATGGCCTCCACGGTGTGGGCGCAGGGCCGGCAGAACGTCAGCCACGGCTGCGTCAACTCCCCGCCCGCCGACGCCCGCTGGTTCTACAACTTCTCCTACCGCGGCGACCCGGTGATCATCACCGGCAGCAAGCGCGGCCTGGACTGGAACAACGGCTGGAGCTACTACGAGATGTCGTGGAGCCGCTGGGTCAAGGGCAGCGCCCTCGACCGCAGCGTCACCACCGGCTGACCGTCCCCGGTCCCCGGCGGCCGACCACCGCCGGGGAAGCCCGGGAAGGGCGTTGACCACCGGTTGGCGTTGACCCGTCCTGGAACGGGCAGAGGGCCGGAAAAGGCCGTCTGCGAACGGGGACGAGGTGAACGAACCGGTACGCCCGCTGCGATTTCGCCGCCGCGTCCGGCGCAGGACGCATCGATTCCTGCGCCGCGCGGCGCTCCTCACACTGCGCCCGCTGCGGTGGCGGCGGCCGCCGCGCCGCGGCGACCGGCTCCGCGTGCGGGTCCTCCTGCAGAACGCGCACGGCACCGGCGGCACGATCCGCACCGTGCTCAACCTGTGCGGCCACCTGGCCCGCGACCACGACGTCGAGATCGTCAGCGCGCTGAAGGGCAATGAGAAGCCGTTCTTCCCGCTGCCCGAGGGCGTCGCGGTCACCTACGCGGACGACCGGTTCGCCCGGCGGAGCCGGCCCGCCCGGCTCCTGGGCCGGCTGCCGAGCCTCCTCGTGCCGGCCGACGAGGCGTCCTTCCGCCACATGACCCTGTGGACGGACGTCCGGCTCCTCCGCATCCTGTACGGCACGCCGGCCGACGTCCTCATCGGGACCCGGCCCTCCCTCGTCCTGCTGGCGGCCGAACTCGCCCCGCGCGGCGTCGCCGTGATCGGGCAGGACCACATGAACCTCGGCTCCTACCAGCCCGCGCTCCACCGGCAGGTCGTGCGCGGGTACCGGCGGCTGACCGTCCTCGCCACGCTCACCGAGGCCGCCCGCGCCGACTACGCGCGGGCGCTCGCCGGGGCCGGCGTCCGCATCGTGCGGATCCCGAACGCCGCGCCCGCACTGCCGGACCCGCCCTCCCGGCGCGAGGACAAGGTCGTGCTCGCCGCCGGGCGGCTCGTCCGGACCAAGGGCTTCGACCTGCTGATGCGCGCCTTCGCGCCGATCGCCGCCGAGCATCCCGACTGGACGCTGCGCATCTTCGGGTCGGGCGCCCGCCGGGACCGGCTGCACGCGATGATCGGCGAGCTCGGCCTGACCGGCCGGGTGGAGCTGCGCCCCCGCACCCCCGACCTGCCCGCCGAGATGCGGCGCGCGTCGGTCTACGCGCTGTCCTCCCGCCGCGAGGGCATGCCGATGGTCGTCATCGAGGCCATGGGGATGGGCCTGCCGGTCGTGGCGTTCGACTGCCCGCACGGGCCCGCCGAGCTGATCACCGACGGAGCGGACGGGCTGCTCGTCGCGAACGGCGACGTCGACGCCCTCACCGCGGCGCTGCGCAAGCTGATCACCGACCCGGCCCTGCGCGACCGCCTCGGCGAGCAGGCGCTGCGGTCGGTGCGCCGCCATGACCTGGACCACATCGGCGCCCGCTGGTCCCGCCTCATCACCGACGCCGCGGCCGGGCGCCCCCGGCCGTTACCGCGGCCCTGAATCCGGCATCCCGGACCCGGCCGGAATACTTGGCGGTGTGAGTGAGGAGTCCCGCTCCGGGGAGGAACGCGCACGGCTCGTCCTGCCGGAGCTGAAGCTGGACGATCTGCTGGCCGAGCTGCAGGCGCGGCTGGACACCGCCCGCGCCACCCGCGACCGGGTGCACGCGCTGCTGGAGGCGGTCGTCTCGATCGGCGGCGAGCTCGACCTGGAGACCGTGCTGCGGCGGATCACCGAGGCCGCCACCGCCCTGGTCGACGCCCGCTACGGCGCCCTCGGCGTCATCGGCGACGACGGCGAGCGGCTCGCCCGGTTCGTCACGGCCGGGGTGAGCGAGGCGGAGACCGAGGCGATCGGGCACTGGCCGCACGGCCGCGGCATCCTCGGGCTGCTGATCCGCGAGCCGCACCCGATCCGGCTGCCCGACCTCGGCGAGCATCCGGACTCCTACGGGTTCCCGCCCAACCACCCGCCGATGAAGACGTTCCTCGGGGTGCCGATCCGCGTCCGCGACGAGGTGTTCGGCAACCTGTACCTGACCGAGAAGGCCGGCGGCGGCGAGTTCGACGCCGAGGACGAGGTCGTGGTGACCGCGCTGGCCACGGCCGCGGGCGTGGCCATCGAGAACGCGCGGCTGTACGAGGAGACGCGGCGCCGCGAGCGGTGGCTGGAGGCGTCCGCCGAGATCTCCACGGCGCTGCTGTCGGGCACCGGCACCGGCGAGGTCATCGACCTCGTCGCCCGGCGCGCCCGGGAGATCGCCGGGGCGCGGCTGAGCGGCGTCGCCCTGGTGGACGAGGCGCGCGGGGAGGCCGTGGTGGAGGCGGTCGACGGCGACGGCGCCCGGCACCTGCTGGGGAAGCGGCTGCCGCTGGAGAGCTCGGTGTCGGGGAAGGTGTTCGCCGAGGGGGCGGCGCTGCGGCTGCCCGACGGCTCGGCGGCGGTCCGGGAGGCGGGCGCGCCGGCGGAGGCGCCGGTCGGGCCGCTGCTGGTGGTGCCGCTCGGCACCGGCGCCGCCGCGCGCGGGACGATCATGGTGATCGACCCGCCGGGCGGCGCGCCGTTCACCGACGCGACCCGGCGGCTGCTGGAGGCGTTCGCCGGGCAGGCCGCGGTCGCGCTGGAGCTGGCCGACCGGCGCCGCGACACCGAGCGGCTGACGCTGCTGGAGGACCGCGACCGGATCGCCAAGGACCTGCACGACACCGTCATCCAGCGGCTGTTCGCCACCGCGATGACGCTGATGTCCGCCGTCAAGATCTCCGAGCGGCCGGAGGTGGCGACGCGGGTGCGGCGGGCGGTGGACGACCTGGACGACACCATCCGGCAGATCCGCTCCACCATCTTCGCGCTGCAGGCGCCGCCCGACGAGGCGTCGCTGCGCAGCCGGACGCACCGGGTGGTCGACGAAGCCGCCGAACGGCTGGGGTTCGCCCCGTCGGTGCGGCTCGCCGGGCTGCTGGACACCGCCGTCGGCGACGCGGTCGGCGAGGACCTCCTCGCCGTCGTCCGGGAGGCGCTGTCGAACGTGGCCCGGCACGCACGCGCCACCGAGGCCGCCGTGGTCGTCGACGTCGGCGACGACCTCACCCTGCGGGTCGAGGACGACGGCGCCGGCATCCCCGAGGGCGGCCGCCGCAGCGGCCTGCGCAACATGCGCGAGCGCGCCGAGGGCCACGGCGGGTCCTTCACCACCCGGGACCGGCCGGGCGGCGGCACCGTCCTCGTCTGGCGCGTCCCGCTCGGGGACGCCTAGAGCCTGTTTTGTAAGTGATCGTGCGGTCTGGCGTGTCGGTGCCCGGGACGCAGTGAGGTCTCCGGTAGGTGGTTCTTCGACCAAGAAGACCAATGTCCCGGAGACCTCGTGGCCACCCTAGCGGTGACGAGGCGGTTCGACCTGACCGACGTGCAGTGGGCGGTGCTGGAGCCGTTGCTGCCGGCCCGCAGGCCGACAGGTCGTCCGCCGAAATGGAGCAAGCGGCAACTCATCGACGGCATCCGGTGGCGGGTGCGGGTCGGTTCCCCGTGGAGGGACGTGCCCGTGCAGTACGGGCCCTGGCAGACGGTGTACGGGCTGTTTCGCCGATGGCAGCGCGATGGCACCTGGGCGCGCGTCCTGGCCGCCCTGCAGACCCGGGCGGACTCGGCGGGGCTGATCACCTGGGAGGTGAACGTGGACTCCACCGTCATGCGGGCGCACCAGCACGCCGCCGGCGCCCGTAAAAGGGGGCTGCGCAGGCCGAGCCGCCCGGAGGGGTGAGCCACGAGCCCGACGATCACGCGCTGGGGCGTTCTCGGGGCGGGTTGTCGACCAAACTGCATCTGGCCTGCGAGCAAGGGCAAAAGCCGTTGTCGCTGGTGATCACCGCCGGGCAGCGCGGGGACGCTCCGCAGTTCGAGGTGGTGATGGCCGGCATCCGCGTGGCCCGTCCCGAGGGCGGCCGTCCCCGGACCCGGCCCGAGCGGGTCCGGGCCGACAAGGCCTATTCCTCCCGCGCGATCCGCACTCATCTGCGTCAGCGCGGCATCGCCGCCACGATCCCGGTGCCCGACGACCAGGCGGGCCACCGGCAGCGGCGCGGCAGCCGCGGTGGCCGTCCGCCCGCCTTCGACCCGGTCGACTACCGCGGCCGCCATGCCGTCGAGTGCGGTATCAACCGGCTCAAAGTGCGACACGAAGTCGCACACGACAAGTGGGAAAGCTACGGAGAAGGGAGATATTTGCTGCCCCCGGATTAGTGTTCGGATCCGTTCCCGCGCTCACATGCGTCGCTGGTAACGGCGGGGTGTGA
>NZ_VCKZ01000617.1 GCF_005889745.1 Actinomadura geliboluensis | reverse complement strand
GTCCGGCGCCCCCGGACACCGGCGGCGCCGGACCCGGCGGGCGCGGCCCACGCCGCGTGGCGGGAGATGCGCGCCGACGCCCTCGACCACGGGCTCGAATGGCGGGCCAGCGACTCCCCGCGCGCGACCGCGCGCCGCCTCGGCGAACTGCTGGAGCTGGACGGCGCGGACGCGCAGGCCCTCACCCGCATCGCCCGCGCCGAGGAACTGGCCCGCTACTCCAGGTCCCGCTCCCCCGAGCCGGCGGAGCGGCTCCGCGCCGACGTCCGCACCGTCCGGGAGGCGTTCGCCGCGTCCGTGGGCCGCCGCGCCCGCTGGCGCGCCCGCCTCCTGCCCCCGTCGACGATGGCGCAGGCACGCACGACACTCCGCACCGCGGGAGACCGCGTCCTGGACGTCTCCGCCCGCCTGAACGACCTCCCCAACCGCCTACGCCGCAAGTAACCCCGAACACACGAAACCGGCCCTGCACAAGCAGGACCGGAGCACCGCCCCACACCACGCCACAGACGCGGATCAGCTCATCCGTAGAGGCGCCAGCAGACCCCACGAGGGCAGAACAAACCGACGCCTCATCCCGCTACAGACGTCGGCCACTTCACGTCCCGAGGGCGGCCCCAGTCCCCTGCACAAGCAGGAGTGAGTGCCGCCCTCGACTCAACTCCGAACGCCGGTCAACATCACCCCGGGAGCGACTGCCAGACCCCGCACAAACGGGACTGGCCATCGCCCTCGGCTCCGTCGGCGCTCAGCTGCGGACGCCGCCGGTCAGTCGCCTTCGGTGCGGCGGCGCCAGCGTTCTTCCATGCGTTCCATAAAGCCCGCCTTGGCCGGGCGGGCGGTGCGGCCCCCGCCGGGGCGGGCGGGCTCGTTGCCGATGCCCGTCATGCGCTTCCAGCTCGTCAGCGCCCAGACGCAGCAGACCACCATCAGCAGGAAACCCGTCACGCTGATCGCGATGGTGACCGTGCCCTCGTTGATCACGAGGCCGGCCATCAGCGCGCAGACGCCCACGACGAAGCCGAGGGCGGCCTTGACGATCCGGCGCTTGTAGTGGACCTGGGGGTTGGTCGAGCGAACCGCGTGAGCGAACTTCGGATCCTCGGCGTACAGAGCCGATTCGATCTGTTCGAGCATGCGCTGCTCGTGCTCAGAGAGCGGCACGGCACCTCCCAACGACAGCTCCGCGACGGGGTATCCGATGCGGGACGCGAACGTCAACGGTGATATGCCCAGAATACGAGCACTGTCGAGCGTACGAAAGCGAACGGCCCGCCGAGGGCCCGGTGCCGGTCACCCCACCGCCTTCTTTCATTGTCTTCCGTCCCTGCCGTCCCGTCCGTCACCGTCCGCCGCGCGCCGCACCAGCGCGGCGGGGCGGACCGCGCCGCGGCCGAACCGGTGCGCGACCTGGTCCATGGCTCGCTCGGCCTCACGCCAACCGCGTTCCGGCTCGTCGAAGGCGAGCTGACGGGGGGCCTCGCCGGCCGGGCCCAGGTTCTCCACCCGGACGCCGACCAGTCGGAGTCGTACCCGTTCCAGCCCGGCCGCCTCGTACAGCTCGCACGCTGTGACATAGATCACACGGGCGAGATCGGTCGGCTCGCTCAGCGTCCGCGCCCGGGTGATCGTCTTGAAGCTCGCCATCCGCAGTTTGACGCTGACCGTCCGGCCCGCGTTCCCGCTGGCGCGCAACCGCTCGCCGGTCTTCTCCGCCAGCCGCAGCAGCGACCGGCGGATCACCTCCGGGTCGTCGACGTCGGTGTCGAACGTCTCCTCCGCGCCGATGCTCTTGTCGGGCGTCTCCGGGACGACCTCGCGCGGGTCGCGGCCCCAGGCCAGCTCGTGCAGGTGCGCGCCGAGCGCGGTGCCGAGCTCGCGCTGGAGCGTGGGGAGCGGCACCTGGGCGAGCTGCCCGACCGTCCGCAGGCCGAGCCGGACGAGCGTCTGCTCCGTCCGCTCCCCGACGCCCCACAGGGACGCGACGGGCAGCGGGTGCAGGAAGTCGACGGCGCCGTCCGCGGGGACGACGAGCAGCCCGTCCGGCTTGCACCGGGTCGAGGCGAGCTTGGCGATGAACTTGGTGCTCGCGACGCCGACCGAGCAGGTGATGCCCTGCTGGTCGCGCACCTGCTCGCGGATGAGCGGCGCGATCCGCGCGGGACGGCCGAGCCGCCGCCGGGCGCCCGCCACGTCGAGGAACGCCTCGTCCAGCGACAGGCCCTCCACCAGCGGGGTCACCGAGCGGAAGATCTCGAACACGGCGGCGGAGACGCGGGAGTACTTGCCGTGGCTCACCGGCAGCACGACCGCCTGCGGGCACAGCCGCCGCGCGCGCGTCATCGGCATCGCCGAGTGCACCCCGAACGTCCGGGCCTCGTAGGACGCCGCGGACACCACGCCGCGCGGCCCGGCGCCGCCCACGATCACGGGACGCCCCCGCAGCTCGGGCCGTTCGAGCAGCTCGACGCTGACGAAGAACGCGTCCATGTCGACGTGCAGGATGTGGCAGCCGGTGTCGTCGGCGGGCGGCCCCGGCTGCGGACCGGGCCGGTGCAGCTGCTGCTTGCGGCTCACGGCTAGCCGGCCGGCTTGTCGGCCACCAGGTGCAGCTGGGCGGCCAGGTCCCGCAGGACCGGGTGGACGGCCGCGACCGACTCCAGCGCGATCAGCGCGTCGGCGGAGTCGGAGTCGCCGTCCAGCAGGCCGCTCGGCACCAGGTCGGCGAAGATGCGGACGCCGTGCAGCTCGGCGACCCGCAGGCCCGCGCCGCGCACCAGCGCCGACAGGGTCTCCCGGGTGAAGCGGCGGGGCATCCGGTCGCCCTCGCCCCAGCGTCCGGCGGGGTCGGTCAGCACCCGCCGCGCGTCGTCGAAGTGCCCGGCCACGGCGCGGTGCAGCGCCGCGGCGACCTGCCCGGCGACGAGCACGCTGACCGAGCCGCCCGGCCGGACCGCGCCGGTGAGTGCCGCCATCGCCGCGCCGGGGTCGTCGACGTACTCCAGGACGCTGTGGCACAGCACGAGGTCGGCGGCGTCGGGGCCCAGCAGGTCGGGCAGGTCGACGGCGTCGCCCTGCACCGCGCGGACCCGCACCCCGGACTCGGCCGCGCGGCGCTCCAGCGCGGCGAGCGCGTCCGGGTTGGCGTCGACCACGGTGACCCGGTGCCCCAGCTCGGCGAGCGGCACCGCGAACCCGCCGGTGCCGCCGCCGACGTCCACCACGTCGTGCGGCCCGGCCTCGGGGGTGATGCGGTCGAGGACGGTGCGCAGGGCTTCCCACAGGACCGCGCTGCGCACCCGGCCACCGCCCCGCACCCGCTTCTGCTGCCGGCCGGTCACGGCCACTCCCCTAACGTCGCTCATCCCGCCTCAGCCTAGCTGCTGTGTTGGCCTGGGGGGCGACCCCCTGGAACCCCCGTCACGAGCCGGTCGATCCTCACGCCACGGTTCCGGTTCTTGTGACCGCGCGGGTCTCCTCGTGGCGCTGCGGTCGCCCGGCTCGACGGGCAGGCCCGCTGCGCTCGCCGGCGCTCGCTCCGCGTGCCCGCCCGCGACTGCCGGTTGCGGTTCAGGCGGGGAAAGGCGATTCAGGCTCACTCCACGTTCGAACCTCAGCCACCAGTCACGGGTCGGGCGGCTGGAGGGCGCTCTAGCGCCCGGAGGCCGCCCGGCCCGCCGGGCGGGAGGCTGTTTCGCCGAGACGCGCCAGCGGATCGGGGAAACAGCCTCCCGCCCGTGACGGGGG
>NZ_VCKZ01000111.1 GCF_005889745.1 Actinomadura geliboluensis | reverse complement strand
GGACGGGGCGTTTCTTGGGAGGGATCATGCGGGCACTTCGGTTGCTGGAGTGGAAGTCCGATCCGGAGCTGGTCGAGGTCGCCGAGCCGGAGCCGGGGCCCGGCCAGGTCGTCGTCAAGGTGGGGGGCGCGGGCGCCTGCCATTCGGACCTGCACCTCATGCGCGACTTCGACAGCGCGACCTTGCCGTGGGGTCCGCCGTTCACCCTCGGCCATGAGAACGCCGGATGGGTGCACGCCCTCGGCGACGGCGTGCGCGGGCTCGACGTGGGCCAGCCGGTGGCGGTGTACGGGCCGTGGGGCTGCGGGATCTGCCCCCGGTGCCAGATCGGCGCGGAGGACTACTGCGAGAACCCGGCGGAGGCGCCGGTGCCCGGAGGCGGCGGCGGGCTCGGGCTCGACGGCGGCATGGCCGAGTACCTGCTGGTCCCCGCCGCGCGGTTCCTCGTGCCGCTGCCGGACGGGCTCGACCCGGTCGCGGCGGCGCCGCTGACCGACGCCGGGCTCACCCCGTACCACGCCGTCCGCCGGTCGTGGGCGAAGCTGCCGCCGGACGCGACCGCCGTCGTGATCGGGACGGGCGGCCTCGGCCACCTGGCGGTGCAGGTGCTCAAGGCCACCACCGCCGCGCGGGTCATCGCGGTCGACACGCGGGAGGAGGCCCGGGAGCGCGCGGTGGAGCACGGCGCCGACCTCGCCCTCCCGTCCGACGGCGGCACGTCGGACGCCGTCCGGGAGGCGACCGGCGGGCGCGGCGCGGACGTGGTGCTCGACTTCGTCGGCGTGGACGCGACGCTCGCGACGGCCGCCGCCGCGGCGCGGATGCTCGGCGACGTGACGATCGTCGGCATCGGCGGCGGCACGCTGCCGGTGTCGTTCTTCTCCGTCCCCTACGAGGTGTCGCTGCAGACGACCTACTGGGGGACGCGGCCGGAGCTGGCGGAGGTCCTCGACCTGGCGGCGCGGGGGCTGCTGCGGCCCGACGTCACCCGGTACCCGCTGGACCGGGCGACGGACGCCTACCGCGACATGGAGGCGGGCCGGCTGGAGGGCCGCGCCGTGATCGTGCCCGGCTGACGCGGCCGCGCGGGCGGGTCACGTGTGCGGCGCGGGCACGGTGGAGGGCGCGGTCGAGACGGCCTCCAGGAGCCGCAGCCGCACCGCCTGGAGCCGGTCGACGGCGAGTTCGGTGAAGCGGCGGGTCAGCTCGTAGCCGAGCGCCGGGTCGACCGCGCACAGGGTGCGCACCAGCCGCCCGTCGAACTCGACGGCCGCGACGCCGGTCACCGCCGTCGCGCCGAAGCGCCACCGGTACGGGTGGAACAGCCAGGACCAGCCGAGCACCGAGCCGGGCCCGGAGGTGTCGACGACGACCGTCCCGCCGCCGGGCACGCCCAGGTCGAGCGCCGCCTCGCCGTCCCGGATCAGCCAGAACCGCTCGGCGGGCGCGGCCTCGGCGATGATCCGCCGCCCGGCCGGGATCGCCGCGGGCCGGGCCGCGGTCGCCAGCCTCGCCAGGTCGGCGCTGCGCATCCCCCGCAGGAAGGGCTCCCGCGCCAGATCGGCCGCGGTAAGGGTGCTCACGGTTCGCCCCCGATCGTGTGTGGTCCGTCCCCCCATCCCAGCGCAGCGGGTGACCGCCGCCACAGGGCCGAAAGGCCCTTGCCCGCGGGACCTCCGCCGGTCCGGGACCTAGGTCCCGGGGCGCCGGGACCTCCAGCGCCCTCCCGTGGGTGCGGGCGCCGGGTAGCGTCCGTAGTGTCAGCGACGAGGCGAAGGACGATGCCATGACCCGCCAGGCCGGCGAGACGATCCGGGTGTTCCTGCTGGACGACCACGAGGTCGTCCGCCGCGGGGTCGCGGCGCTGCTGTCGGCCGAGGACGACATCGAGATCGTCGGCGAGGCCGGCACCGCCGACCACGCGCTCGCCCGCATCCCGGCCGCGCGCCCCGACGTCGCCGTCCTGGACGTGCGGCTCCCCGACGGCGACGGCGTCTCCGTCTGCCGCGAGATCCGCTCCCAGCTGCCCGACCTGGCCTGCCTCATGCTGACCTCGTTCGACGACGAGGACGCCCTGTTCGAGGCCGTCATGGCGGGCGCCGCCGGGTACGTCCTCAAGCAGATCCACGGCTCCGACCTCGTCGGCGCCGTCCGCACCGTCGCCACCGGCCAGTCCCTCCTGGACCCGCGCTCCACCGCCCGCATGCTCCAGCGGCTGCGCGACCGGCAGGAGAAGCAGGACCCGCTCAAGGCCCTGACCGACCAGGAGCGCCACATCTTCGACCTGATCGGCGAGGGCCTCACCAACCGGCAGATCGGCGAGCGCCTCTTCCTCGCCGAGAAGACCGTCAAGAACTACATCTCCAGCATCTTCGCCAAGCTCGGCATGAGCCGCCGCACCCAGGCCGCCGCGCTCGCCGCCCAGCTCAAGGCCGACCGCGGGGACTCGCGCATTTAGCTGATCTTCTTCCCCGGCTCCGCACGTCCCCTGGGCGGGGCGGCGTCAGCGGCGCGCGCGGGGGCATGAACCGGGAGATCCGCGGGACCCTCGCCCCTGCCGCCCTCGTCGGAGGCGGCGCGGGCTCGCGGGCGACAGGAGGTTGGGGATGACGACGGCTCTCGCGCCTTACCGCAGACCCGCCGAGGACGTCGTGCGCGACCTCGGCGGCGACGCGTCCCGCGGGCTGACCGCGGCCGAGGCGGCGGCCCGGCTGGAGCGGGACGGGCCCAACACGCTGCCCGCCGCGCGCGGGCGCGGGCCGCTGCTGCGGTTCCTGCTCCAGTTCAACAGCCCGCTGATCTACGTGCTGCTCGCGGCGGCGGCCGTGACCGCGCTGGTCGGCGAGCACGTGGACGCGCTGGTGATCCTCGGCGTGGTGATCGTGAACGCCGTGGTCGGGTTCGTCCAGGAGTCGCGGGCGGAGCGGGCGCTGACCGCGCTCGCCGCGATGGCGCGGACGACGGCGGTCGCCGTCCGGGACGGCGCGCCGGTCAAGGTCCCGGCGGCGGACCTGGTGCGCGGCGACCTGGTCGTGCTGGAGGCCGGCGACAAGGTCCCGGCCGACCTGCGGCTGCTGCGCACCGACGAGCTGACCGTGGACGAGTCGGCGCTGACCGGCGAGTCGGCGCCGGTCGCGAAGGACCCGGCGGCGCTGCCGGAGGTCGCGCTCGCCGACCGGGCCGCGATGGCGTTCTCCGGCACGCTGGCGACGGCGGGCCGGGGCGCCGGACTGGTCGTGGCGACCGGCGCGGACACCGAGCTCGGCGGCATCAACCGGCTGGTGCAGAGCACGGCGGCGGTGCAGACCCCGCTGACCCGCAAGATCGCCCAGTTCAGCCGGGTGGTGACGGTCGCGATCCTGGTGCTGGCCGCCGTCACCTTCGCGATCGGGGTGCTGCGCGGCCGCGGCGCGACGGAGATGCTGACCGCGGCGGTCGCGCTCGCGGTCGGCGCGATCCCCGAGGGCCTGCCCGCCGTCGTGACGATCACGCTGGCGCTCGGCGTCGCCCGGATGGTGCGGCGCGGCGCCATCGTCCGGCACCTGCCCGCCGTGGAGACGCTCGGCGGCACCACCGTCATCTGCACCGACAAGACCGGCACGCTCACACAGAACCAGATGACCGTCACCGCGATCAGCGCGGGCGGGCGCGACTACACCCTCACCGGCACCGGCTACGCCCCGCGCGGCACGGTCGAGCTGGACGGCCGCACCATCGACGCCGCCGACCATCCCGCGCTCAGGGAGACGCTGCTCGCGGGGCTCGGCTGCAACGACGCGCGCCTCGCCGAGATCGACGGCGGCTGGCGGATCACCGGCGACCCCACCGAGGGCGCCCTCCTCACAAGCGCCGCCAAGGCCGGGCTCGACCGGGCCCCGGAGCGGACGGCGACGCTCCCGTTCAGCTCCGAGCGCCGCTACATGGCGACGCTGCACGAGGGCGGCGTCGTCTACGTCAAAGGGCAGCTCGAACGGGTCCTCCAGCTGTGCGACGACGCCGCCGGGCCCGACGGCGCGCCCGTCCCGCTGGACGCGGACGCCGTCGTCGCCCGCGCCGAGGCGTACGGCGGCGAGGCCCTGCGCGTGCTGGCGTTCGCCCGGGGGCGCGCCGACACCCTGGACAGCCTGCCCCGGCTGACGTTCCTCGGCCTGCAGGCCATGCTCGACCCGCCGCGCGAGGAGGCCGCCGACGCCGTCCGGACCTGCCACGACGCCGGCATCCAGGTCAAGATGATCACCGGTGACCACGCCGCGACCGCCGCCGCCATCGGCGCCCGCGTCGGGCTGGCCGGCGAGGTCATGACCGGCGCCGAGCTGACCGAGGACGTCTCCCCCGAGCGCGTCCAGGCCACCACGGTCTTCGCCCGCGTCTCCCCCGAGCAGAAGCTCCGCCTCGTCCAGACGCTGCAGGGCTCCGGGCACGTCATCGCGATGACCGGCGACGGCGTCAACGACGCGCCCGCGCTCAAGCAGGCCGACATCGGCGTGGCGATGGGCCGCAGCGGCACCGACGCCGCCAAGGAGTCGGCCGACATGGTGCTGACCGGCGACGACTTCGCCTCCATCGAGCAGGCCGTCGAGGAGGGGCGCGGCGTCTTCGACAACCTGGTGAAGTTCATCGTGTGGGCGCTGCCGTCCAACATCGGGCTCGGCCTCGTCCTCGTCGCGGCGATCCTCGCCGGGACCGCGCTGCCGATCCTGCCGCTCCAGGTGCTGTGGCTGAACATGACCGCGGTGCTCGTCCTCGGCCTGCCGTTCGCCGTCGAGCCGAAGGACGAGCACATCATGCGCCGCCCGCCCCGCGACCCGGGGCTGCCGCTGCTCACCCGCGCGATGACGACGCGGATCCTGCTGGTGTCGGCGATCCTGCTGGCCGGCTCCTTCGGGCTCCAGCACTGGGAACGCGCCCACGGCGCCTCGCCGGAGGTCGCGCAGACGATCGTCGTCAACGTGTTCGCGCTGACGCTGCTGACCTACATGTTCAACTGCCTGTCCCTGGACCGGCCGCTGCTGTGGCGGGGCGTCCGCCGCAACCCGTGGATCGCCCTCAGCGTCGTCGCCCTCGCCGCACTCCAGGTGCTCTACACCTACACGCCCTTCATGAACGACGTGTTCGGCTCCGCCCCGCTCGGCGCCGCCGCCTGGGCCCGCATCGCGGTCATCGCCGTCGTCTCGTACCTGGTGGTGGAGGCGCTGAAGTTCGCCCAGCGGCCCCGCTGACGCGGCGGGGCCCGTCGGCCGTTCAGCCGTCCGCCGCCCCGACCTCCGTCTCGACCCGCTCGATGAGCGCGCCGAGGACCTCCTCGGCCTGGGCGGGGTCGAAGTCCTCGCCGAGGCGCTTGCGGACGCCCGCGTCGCTGAGCCGGTGGTGGACGTCGATCGCCACGCCGTGCCGGGCGAGGCAGCTGCGGGCGCACTCCAGGGCGCAGCCGTCGATCGCGATGACCGGGCGTCCGCTGGTGGCCTTGCGGACCAGGCTCCGCACGTCGCCGCCGACGCCCGCGATGCAGGACATCTCGGCGACGCCGCGGCGGTCGAGCTGGATCGCCAGCCAGTTCGTCATCTGCGCGGCGCTGGAGCAGCCCGAGCACGAGTAGACGAGCGGCAGTTCACGGCGGTCGGTCATGGCTTCTCCACTTGGGTACTGGGCGGCTGGGTACTGGGGTTAGGTGCTGGGCAGGGCGGTCGCGATGAGGACGATCCCGACGGAGCCCACCAGCGAGGCGATCGCCATGGCTCGGGCGAAGGACGGGTGCCGGGAGCTGGCCCAGCCGTGCACGCCGGCGACGGCGACGACGGCGGCGAACAGCAGCAGCTTGGCGGCGAGGATGCGGCCGTAGCCGGGCTCGGTGAGCGAGGCCCAGGTGACGCCCTTGTGCCAGGCCATCGCCACGCCCGTGGTGATCTGCACCGGCAGGAAGACCGCGCCGGTGAAGATGCCGAACCGGCGGCCGACCTCCCGCGCCATCCCGGTGTACTGCTCCGCGGCGAGCTTCCGGCGGGCGAGCGGCAGCAGGACCAGGGAGATGGTGAGCTGCCCGCCCACCCACAGCGCGGCCCCCGAGACGTGCAGGAACCGGATGACGGACCACCAGGTCATGGGGTCACCTTCAGGATTCCGTGGGCGCCGGATTCGCCGTGTCGCATGTCGTGGTCGACGAAGGGATAGTGGCCCGCTTCGGGGACGACGGTTTCGACGAAGCCGCCCTGCCCGGGGGCCAGGTCGAGGATCTGCGCGCCGCCCGGGTCGCCCTTGCGCAGCAGGTAGGCGCCCTCCTTGTAGAGGGTGTCGAACTGCGCGCCGACGATGTGGAATGCGGTGCTGGAGGAGGGTCCGGCGTCCACCACCCACACCCGGACGCGGTCACCGGTGCGGGCGGTGAGCGGCGCGTGGTCGTAGCCGGCGGCGGTGCCATTGAACATCCACGCGTCCGGACGCCCGTCGCGCATCTTGCCCACCTGCGCCTCCGAGCCGGGCTGACCGAGGTACAGCTCGCCTTGGACCAGGACGTACTCGCGGTCGGCGCGCGGGAGGTTCGGTGGGTCGATGATGACGGCGCCGTACATGCCGTTGGCGATGTGCTGCAGCATCGGCATGGTCGAGCAGTGATACAGCCACGCCCCGGCATGCTCGGCGGTGAACCGGCACGTCAGCCGCTCCCCCGGCTGGATGGTGCGCATCGGTACGTCCGGGGCCAGGCTGCCGGCGTGGAAGTCGATCCCATGACCCATGGTCGTGTCGTTGACCAGGGTGATCACGAACACGTCCCCGACCCTGCCCCGCAGCACCGGGCCGGGGACGCTGCCGCCGAACGTCCACATCGTCTGCCGGACGCCCGGCGCCACCTCCAACTCCCGGTCGGTGGCACGCAACTCAACACGATGCTCCTTCGCCCCCGGCGCAGGCTTGAGGGAGGCGTCATAGGGCTTCCAGCCCGCCGACGGACGGGCCGACAGATCGAGCTGGCCGATGCCCATCGCCTGATGGCTCATCGACGGTGCGTGCGTCTCGTGCGTGCCGGTCGTCTTGATCTGCATCGTCATGCCAGCGGCACGATGGCCCGCAACGGTGCACCAGCCGTCCACGGTCCCCTTCAACAGCGGCACCGTCAGCGTCGCCGACTCCCCCTGATCCAACATCGGCGTCGCCTGACCCGACGCCAAACGCAGGTCATGCTGCATCGCATCCTTGTTGGTCACGCGCAACACCAACCGCGTCCCCGGCGCGGCCTCGATCGTCCCCGGCCGGATGCGCATGTTCGCCAACGTCACGTCCACCACGCGCGTCCCCGACGCGGTGACGGTCCGGGCGGGCGGCTCGGTCCGGCCGCTCGTCGCGAACACCACCGCGAGGGCGGTCAGAAGGCAGCCGACCAGCACACCGGCGACCGGCGGCGAAGGCCGGACGCCCCGCGAAAAGATCACGGCTCCCACCCTCCACGCCCGTACGCGCGGCGCGAGAGGGCCCAAGGTCCCGCCGGCGCGGACCGAAGGGCCCGCCGTGCGGCGGCCCGCGGACGAACCGTCCTTGGTCCCCTCCCGCGCGGGACCTTCGGCCCTGGGGCCCCCGCACCCGCGCCGAAAGCCTGGGAGTGCACAGCGCCGGCACGTGGAGGTGCGTCATGCCCCATCCGTTCGCGACGCACGTCGGGGTGCGCCGACTGGTCACCGCGGCCGTCGCGGCGCCGTCGGTGCACAACACCCAGCCCTGGCTCTTCCGGCTCGACCGGGACGCGTCGGTCCTGGAACTGCACGCGGACCCGGACCGCGCGCTGCCGGTCATGGACCCGGGCGGCCGGGCCCTGCACATCAGCTGCGGCGCCGCCCTGCTCAACCTGCGGCTGGCGATCCGGTCGACCGGGCACCGCCCGCTGGTCGAGCGGTTCCCCGACCCCGGACGCCACCCCGCGCTGCTGGCGTCCGTCCGGGCGGTGGACGCGACGATGCCGTCACCGGGCCAGTCCGAGCTGTACGCGACCATCCCGTTCCGGCGCACCAACCGCGGCCCGTTCGGCAAGCGGCGGGTGCCGCAGGTCGTCCGCGACGAGCTGGTGGCCGCCGCCCAGGAGGAGGGGGCGATGCTCGCCCTCCCCGGCCCGCAGACCACGGCGTACCTGCTCAGCCTGATCGCCGCGGCGGACGCGCGGCTCACCGCCGACCCCGCCTACCGCGCCGAGCTGGCGAGCTGGACGCCGGGCCGCACCCGCGGCGACGGCGTCCCCTGGTACGCCTTCGGGCCGCGGCCGAGCGGCCGGGGCCTGCCGCTGCGCGACTTCGGCCTGTCCGGGCCGGCCGCCGGGCGGACGCCCGACGACTTCGCCGCGCGGCCGCAGCTCGGCGTCCTGCTCACCCGCGGCGACGGCCCCCGGGACTGGCTGCTGGCCGGGCAGGCCCTGCAGCGGGTCCTGCTCACCGCCGCGCGGCGCGGCGTGTCGGCGTCGCTGCTCACCCAGCTCCTGGACGGGCGCGGCGCCGCGACGTCCGGGCCCCGCCCGCACGGGCACATCCAGGCGGTCATCCGGTTCGGCTACGGGCAGCCCGTGCCCGGCACGCCGCGCCGGCCGTTCCCGGAAGTCCTGGAACGCGTCTGATCCGCGACCGAGAAAGGCGAACGATGCCCACACTCGTCCACGAGTTCACCGCGGTGTTCCGTGCGGAGCACCGCGGTGTCCGCGACCTGCTGCTCGACCTGGTGGAGGCGTTGCGGCCGCGCGACACCGAGCGGGCCCGGAATGTCTGAGCCGGCTCCGCCCCGCATCATCCAGGGCGGCATGGGCGCGGGCGTCTCGGGGTGGCGGCTGGCGCGCGCCGTCGCGCGGACCGGGCAGCTCGGCGTGGTGTCCGGGGTCGCGCTGGACGCCCTCCTCGCGCGCGGCCTGCAGACCGGGGACGAGGGCGGCCACCTGCGCCGCGCGCTCGCGCACCTGCCGCTGCCGGGGGTGGCCGAGCGGGTGCTGGAGCGCTACTTCGTGCCCGGCGGGATCGAGCCGGGGCAGCGGTTCCGGCCGGTGCCGAAGCTCGGCCTGCGGCCGAACCGGACCCGCGACGAGCTGACCGTCGCGGGGAACTTCGCCGAGGTGTGGCTCGCCAAGGAGGGGCACGGCGGCCCGGTCGGCGTCAACTACCTGGAGAAGATCCAGCTCGCCACCCCGGCCGCCGCGTACGGGGCGATGCTGGCGGGCGCGGACTACGTGCTGATGGGCGCGGGCATCCCGAGCGAGATCCCCGCGCTGCTGGACGCGCTGGCCGCCGGGTCGCCGGGGAAGGTCACGGTGGACGTCCTGGGCGCCGACGAGGGCCGCCCGTTCGCGTTCGACCCGGCCACGCTGGCCGCGCCGGGGACGGAGGCGGCCCGGCCGCGGTTCCTGGCGATCGTGTCGTCGCCCGTCCTCGCGCTGTACCTGCACCGGTCGCCCGCGACCCGCCCGGACGGGTTCGTGCTGGAGTCGGCGGTCGCGGGCGGGCACAGCGCCCCGCCGCGCGGGCGGCTGCAGCTCGACGAGGGCGGCGAGCCCGTCTACGGGAAGCGGGACCGGATCGATCCCGCGAAGGTCGCCGCGCTCGGCCTGCCGTTCTGGCTCGCGGGCGGGCACGCCCGGCCCGGCGCGCCGGACGAGGCGCTCTCCGCCGGCGCGGCGGGCGTCCAGGCGGGCAGCGTGTTCGCGCTGTCCCGGGAGTCCGGTCTCGACCCGGAGCTGCGGCGCCGGCTGATCGGGCGGGCGCTGGACGGCACGCTCCGGGTGCGCAACGACCCGCGCGCGTCCTCGACCGGGTTCCCGTTCAAGATCGCCGAGCTGCCGGGCACGCTGTCCGAACCGGACGTCTACTCAGCGCGCCCCCGGCTGTGCGACCTCAGCTACCTGCGGACGCCCTACCTGAAGGCGGACGGGGCGGTCGGCTACCGCTGCCCCGCCGAACCCGTCGACGCCTACGTCCGCAAGGGCGGCGACGCCGAGGACACCGCCGGGCGGCGCTGCCTGTGCAACGGGCTCGTCGCGAACACCGGCCGCGGCCAGCACCGGCCGGACGGCTACGCCGAGCCGCCGCTGCTCACCCTCGGCCAGGACCTCGGCTTCCTGCCGGGCCTCGTCCGGGCGGCCGGAGCCGACTACTCCGCCGCCGACGCCGTCGACTACCTGCTCGGCCGATGAAGCAGATCCGCGTGCCCCGCCACGACCCCGCCGACCGGCCGTTCATCGTGATCTGGGAGGCCACCCGGGCGTGCCCGCTGGCCTGCCGGCACTGCCGCGCCGAGGCCCGGCCCGACCGCGACCCCGGCGAGCTGACCACGGCCGAGGCGTGCGGCCTGATGGAGCAGGTCGCCTCGTTCGGGCACCCGCCGCCGGTGTTCGTCATCACCGGCGGGGACCCGTTCCAGCGCCCCGACCTGTTCGACCTCGTCCGGCACGGGACCCGGCTCGGGCTGCCGGTCGCGGTCTCCCCGTCCGGCACGCCGACGCTCACCGAGGCGGGCCTCACCGGGCTGCGGGACGCGGGCGCGCGGGCGATCTCGCTGAGCCTGGACGGGTCGACCGCGCGGATCCACGACGCGTTCCGGGCCACGCCCGGCGTCTACGGCTGGACGCTGGACGCCTGGCGCGCCGCCCGCGGCCTCGGCCTGAAGGTGCAGATCAACACCACCGTCGCCGGGCACAACCTCACCGACCTGCCGGAGATCGTCCGGCTGGTGCGGGAGATGGGCGCGCTGACGTGGAGCGCGTTCCTGCTCGTCCCGACCGGGCGCGGCAGGCTGCTGCCGGGGCTCGACCCGCACCAGGTGGAGGACGTTCTCAACTTCGTCTACGACGCGGGCGCCCACATCCCGGCCCGCACCACCGAGGCCCACCACTTCCGCCGGATCGCCGTCCAGCGGGAGATCCTGGCGCGGCACGGCGCCGACCACGCGGCCGTGCTGGGGCTGGGACCGCTGTACGAGACGCTGCGGCGGCGCCTGGCCGAGCTGGACCTGCCGGTGCGGCGCGCCCGGCGCCCGCCGATGGACGTCGGCTCGGCGCGCGGGTTCGTGTTCGTCTCGCACCGGGGGACCGTCCATCCGAGCGGCTTCCTGCCCGCCGCGGCGGGCGACGTCCGGCGGGAGCCGCTGCCCGCGATCTACCGCGAGTCGCCGCTGTTCACCGGCCTGCGCGACACCGCCAACCTGACCGGGAAGTGCGGCGCCTGCGAGTTCCGGACGATCTGCGGCGGCTCCCGCTCGCGGGCCCTCGCGGTGTCCGGCGACCCCTACGCGGCGGAGCCCTGGTGCTCCTACGAGCCCGGTTCGTTCCCCTACCGGGACGACCTCGCCGCCCACGGCCTCCCGATGCCGGGACCGCGGCGGACATAACCGCCGTGAGCTGGGTAGATGTCCCTGTAAAGGCATCCGATCCAGAAGGCTGGGCAAGGGACATGTTCCAAGTCGAGGACATCCGGGAGTGGCGCGGCCGGCCCGTGGTCGACGAGTCCGGGAGCAAGGTCGGTGAGCTGGAGGCCGTCTACGTCGACACGCTCACCGACCAGCCGGCCTTCGCCACCGTCAAGACGGGCCTGCCGACGCGGCAGCGGCTGGTGTTCGCGCCGCTGGACGGGGCGACGCTCGGGCCGGACCACGTCCGGATCGCCCACCCGAAGAAGCAGATCAAGAACGCGCCCGCGATCGCCACCGACGGCGAGCTGCTCGCCGCCGACGAGGGCGCGGTCTTCGCCCACTACGAGCTGGCCTACCGGGCCGCGCCGGACGAGCGCCGGCTCGCGCGCCGCTGAGCGCCGGTCCGCGTCCAGGAGGGATCGCACCGTGGCCCTGTTCCTGTTCATCCTGCTCGTCGCGGTGGCGCTGGGCATCGTCGGCGTCGTCGTGAAGGGCCTGTTCTACCTGCTGATCATCGGGATCGTGCTGTTCCTGGTCAACCTGGTGCTGGTCGGGCTCCGGATGGGGCACCGGCGCGGCTCGCGCCTCACCCGCTAGCGGAGACACCCCCGGTCCGGAGCGCCGCCGCGCTTTCGCGCGGCGGCGAATGTTTGCGTTAACAACAACCGGGTCACGGTTGTGACGCGGCCCACGGGGGGCTCTTGACATGGCAGTGTGACCGGTAACACTGTGTCCGGGACACCGGCACCACCCCCGAGGTGAGACGTTGAAGCACAGGAAGCTCGTCAGCCTGGCGCTGGGCCTCGGCCTCGCGCTCGGCATGACCGCGTGCGGCTCGACAGAGAAGACCGTCGACAAGGAGAAGGCCGACAAGAAGCCGGCGGCGGGCGCCCTCGTCGGCGTCACCATGCCGACCCGCTCGTCCGAGCGCTGGATCCACGACGGCGACAACCTGAAGAAGCAGCTGGAGCAGCTCGGCTACAAGGTCGACCTCCAGTACGCCGAGAACGACATCCCCACCCAGGCCAACCAGATCGACAACCAGATCACCAAGGGCGCCCGGCTGCTGGTGATCGCGTCCATCGACGGCACCGCGCTCACCACGCAACTGCAGAAGGCGGCCGACAAGGGCGTCCCGGTCATCTCCTACGACCGGCTGATCCGCAACTCCCCGAACGTCGACTACTACGCCACCTTCGACAACTACAAGGTCGGCGTCCTGCAGGCGACGTCCCTGCTCATCGGTCTCGGGCTGAAGAAGGCGGACGGCTCCGAGGGCACCGCCAAGGGCCCGTTCAACATCGAGGTCTTCGCCGGCTCGCCCGACGACAACAACTCCTCGTACTTCTACAACGGCGCCATGGACACCCTGAAGCCGTACATCGACCGCAAGGCCCTCGTCGTCAAGAGCGGCCAGACCGACTTCAAGACGATCGCCACGCTGCGCTGGGAGGCGGAGCGCGCGCAGAAGCGCATGGAGGACCTCCTCACCCGCCACTACGGCGGCGGGACGAAGGTGAACGGCGTCCTGTCCCCCTATGACGGCCTGTCGATCGGCATCCTGTCGGCGCTGAAGTCCAACGGCTACGGGACGCCCGGCCAGCCGTACCCGGTCGTGACCGGCCAGGACGCCGAGGTCGCCTCGGTCAAGTCGATCATCGCGGGCGAGCAGTACTCGACCGTCTACAAGGACACCCGGCAGCTCGCGGCCGTCACCGTGAAGATGGCGGACGCCGTGCTGAAGGGCGGCAAGCCCGAGGTGAACAACGTCAAGGACTACGACAACGGCGTGAAGGTCGTGCCGTCCTACCTGCTCAACCCGGTCGTCGTGAACAAGGGCAACTACAAGAAGGAGCTCATCGACACCGGCTACTACACCGAGGCCCAACTGGGGTGACGGCGGGGCGGGCGCCCCCCCCGGCACCTCCCCCGGGGCGGCGCCCGCCCGTCCGCGAGGAGGACCATGACCGACGCGATACTGCGGATGCGCGGCATCACCAAGACCTTCCCCGCGGTCACCGCGCTCCAGGACGTGAACCTGGAGGTGCGGCGCGGCGAGATCCACGCGATCTGCGGCGAGAACGGGGCGGGGAAGTCGACGCTGATGAAGGTGCTGTCCGGGGTGTACCCGCACGGCGACTACACCGGCGAGATCGAGTTCGACGGCGCGGCCTGCCGGTTCTCCGGCATCCGCGACAGCGAGCAGCACGGGATCGTCATCATCCACCAGGAGCTGGCGCTCAGCCCGTACCTGTCGATCGCCGAGAACATCTACCTCGGCAACGAGCGCCGCGGGCGGTTCGGGCTCATCGACTGGAACCGGACGAACGCCGACGCGGCCCGGCTGCTGGAGCGGGTCGGGCTGCACGAGAACCCGGTGACGCCGGCGATGGACCTCGGCGTCGGCAAGCAGCAGCTCGTCGAGATCGCCAAGGCGCTGTCGAAGCGGGTGAAGCTGCTCATCCTGGACGAGCCGACCGCCGCGCTGAACGACGCCGACTCCGCGCACCTGCTCGACCTGCTGCGCGGGCTGCGCGACGAGGGCATCACCTGCGTGATCATCTCCCACAAGCTGAACGAGATCCGCGCGATCGCCGACTCCACCACGATCCTGCGGGACGGCCGCACGATCGAGACGCTCGACATGCGCGGCGACGTGTCCGAGGACCGCATCATCGCCGGGATGGTCGGCCGCGACCTGCGGCACCGGTTCCCCGACCGCGTCCCCGACATCGGCGGCGAGGTGCTGCGGATCGAGGACTGGACCGTCCACTCCCCCACCCAGCACGGCCGGGTCGTGGTGGACCGCGCCTCCCTCACGCTGCGCCGCGGCGAGATCGTCGGGCTCGCGGGCCTGATGGGCGCGGGCCGCACCGAGCTCGCGATGAGCGTGTTCGGCCGCAGCTACGGCACCGGCATCAGCGGCCGGATCTACAAGAACGGCGCGGAGATCTCGGTCCGCACGGTCACCGACGCGATCCGGCACGGGCTCGCCTACGCGACCGAGGACCGCAAGACCTACGGCCTCAACCTCATCGAGGACGTCAAGCGGAACATCTCCGCCGCCGGGCTCCGCGGCCTCGCGCGGGCCGGCTGGGTGGACGCCGGCCGCGAGTACGCGACCGCCGAGCGGTTCCGCACCGAGATGAACATCAAGACGCCGAGCGTCCTCACCCCGGCCGGGCAGCTGAGCGGCGGCAACCAGCAGAAGGTCGTCCTGTCCAAGTGGATCTTCACGGACGCGGACGTGCTGATCCTGGACGAGCCCACCCGCGGCATCGACGTCGGCGCCAAGTACGAGATCTACTCGATCATCAACCGGCTGGCCGACCAGGGCCGCGCGGTACTGGTGATCTCGTCCGAGCTGCCGGAGCTGATCGGGATCTGCGACCGCCTGTACGCGATGGCGGAGGGCCGCATCACCGGCGAGGTGACCCGCGCGGAGGCCACTCCGGAACGGCTCATGCAGTTCATGACCCGGCAGACGCAACAGACAGGCCAGACCCAGGAGACCGAGGAGACCAGAGCATGAGCAGCGTCGCGTCGGCCGGCAAGGCCGTGGCTCCGCCGCCGGCGGAGCGGCCGAAGCCGGGCCGGAGCCTGCCGGTCAACCTCCGGCAGAGCGGGATCTACATCGCGTTCGCCCTGATCGTGGCGCTGTTCGCGGTGCTCACCGACGGGCAGCTGCTGTCCCCGCAGAACATCTCCAACATCATCGTGCAGAACTCCTACATCCTGATCCTGGCCATCGGGATGATCCTGATCATCATCGGCGGGCACATCGACCTGTCGGTGGGGTCGGTGGTCGCGGTGACGGGCGCGATCGCGGCGGTGCTGATGGTCGAGCACGACGTGCCGTGGCCGCTCGCGATCCTGCTGACGCTGCTCGCCGGCGCGGCGATCGGCGCGTGGCAGGGGTACTGGATCGCCTACTTCGAGATCCCGGCGTTCATCGTGACGCTGGCCGGGATGCTGGTGTTCCGGGCGCTGACCCTCACCATCCTCGGCAACCAGGGCATCGGGCCGTTCCCCGACGAGGTGCGGACGATCGCGAACGGCTTCCTGTCCGGCTACCTCGGCAACATCGGGCTCGGGCCGCTCGGCGGCGCCGACCTGTTCACGCTGCTGGTCGCGCTGGCCCTGGTCGGCGGGTACGTGGCGCTCGGGTGGCGGAACCGGCAGGGCCGCATCGGCTACGGGCAGCAGGTCGAGCCGCTCACCGTGTTCGCGCTGCGCAACGCCCTCGCCGTCGTGGTCGTCATGTTCATGGCCGTGCAGCTCGCCCGGTTCAAGAACATGCCGTGGGTGCTCGTCCTGCTGGGCGTGCTCGTGCTCGGCTCCACGCTGGTGATGAACCGGGCCGTGTTCGGCCGGCACGTGTACGCGCTCGGCGGCAACCCGCTCGCGGCGCGGCTGTCCGGCATCAAGGTGAAGTCGGTGTCGTTCTGGCTGTTCGTCAACATGGGCGTGCTGTCGGCCGTCGCCGGGATCGTGTTCGCGGGACGGCTCAACCAGGCGGGCCCGACGGCCGGGAACATGTTCGAGCTGGACGCGATCGCGGCGGCGTTCATCGGCGGCGCGGCCGTGCAGGGCGGGGTCGGCAAGGTGGTCGGCGCGATCACCGGCGGCCTGATCATGGGCGTGATCAACAACGGCATGTCGCTGCTCGGCGCGCCGAGCGAGCGGGTCATGCTGATCAAGGGCCTGGTGCTGCTGGCGGCGGTCGCGTTCGACATCTGGGCGAAGCGGCGCGCCGGGACGTCGCGCTGAGCGGGCCGTCCGGGGACGGCGGACGCGGTAGGTTCCGAGGTGACATGACCGCCACGCCACCACCGGCCCGGCCCGGGCTCCGCGACGTCGCCCGGCTCGCCGGGGTCTCCCACCAGACCGTGTCGCGGGTGTTCAAGAACCATCCGATGGTGAGCCCGAAGACCCGCGACCGGGTGCTCGCCGCCGCCGCGCAGCTGGACTTCCGGCCCAACGCGGCGGCGCGGGCCCTCGCCACCGGCCGGTCCCGGACGCTCGGCGTCGTCAGCTTCGACACCGCGCTGTTCGGCCCCGCGTCGATCATCGCGGCGGTCGAGCGGACCGCCCGCGCCGCCGAGTTCTTCACCAGCGTCGCGAGCCTGGAGTCGCCGGGCCACGGCGCGGTCGCGGGGGCGGTCGACCGGTTCCGCGACCAGGGCGTGGACGGCATCATCATGATCCCCGGGCACGTCCCGCCGGACGAGGCGCTGCGGCACCTGCCCGGCGACCTGCCGACGGTGCTGCTCGGGCCGCCGGCCGCCGTGCCGACGGTGTCCGGCGACCACTACATGGCGCCGCGGGAGGCGACCCGGTACCTGCTCGGCCTCGGGCACCGGACCGTCCACCACCTGCCGGGCCCGGACGACTGGTCGGAGGCGACCGAGCGCACCCGCGGCTGGCGGGACGCGCTGACCGAGGCGGGCGCCGCCGTGCCCGACTGCGCGCCCGGCGACTGGAGCGCCCGGTCCGGCTACGAGCGGGGCCGGGTGCTCGCCGCCGACCCGGGCGTCACGGCGGTGTTCGCGGCCAACGACCAGATCGCGCTCGGGCTGCTGTGGGCGATCCACGAGAGCGGGCGCCGGGTCCCCGACGACGTCAGCGTCATCGGGTTCGACGACATCCCGGAGGCGGCGTTCCTCACCCCGCCGCTCACCACCGTCCGGCAGGACTTCACCGCCCTCGGCCGGCACTGCGTGGAGCTGCTGATCGCGCAGCTGACCGGCGGCGGCGCCGGGCCGCAGGAGCCGCGGCTGGTGCCGAGCCGGCTGATCGTCCGGCGCAGCACCGGCCCCGCCCGCTGACCCGGCGAGCCGGGCGCGAGACGCCGCGGGTCAGCGGAGGGCGCGGAGGCGGTGCATGATCGCGCCGTCCGCGAAGTGGTCGTGCAGGCTCCGGTAGATCGCGTACAGGTCGTCGTAGGCGTCGGCGCGCGCCCGGTCGGGCACGTAGGCGGCCGGGACGCGGCGCCCCATCGCGGCGGCGGCCGCGGTGACGTCGGCGTGGGCGCCGGCGGCGACGGCGGCGTGGATCGCGGCGCCGAGCGCCGGGCCCTGCACCGACCCGATCAGCGACAGCGGACGGCGCAGCACGTCGGCGTACACCTGCATGAGGAAGGCGTTCTTCATCAGCCCGCCCGCGACGACGAGCTCCTCGACGGGGACGCCGGACGCCTCGAACGTCTCCACGATCATCCGGGCGCCGAACGCGGTGGCCTCGATCAGCGCGCGGTAGACGTCCTCGGGCTTCGTGGCGAGCGTCTGCCCGACGATGAGGCCGGACAGGTCGTGGTCGACGAGCACGGACCGGTTGCCGCTGTGCCAGTCGAGCGCGACGAGCCCGTGCCGCCCGACCGGCTGGGCCTCGGCGAGCGCGGTGAGGTGCTCGTGGACGGTCCGCCCCTCGGCGGCGGCGACCTGGTTGTAGTAGGCGGGCACGCAGGTGTCGACGAACCAGGCGAAGATGTCGCCGACGCCGGACTGCCCGGCCTCGTAGCCCCACAGCCCCGGCACGATGCCGTCGGCGACGACGCCGCACATGCCGGGGACCTCGGCGAGCGCGTCCGACGACATGACGTGGCAGGTGGAGGTGCCCATGATGGCGACCATCTGGCCGGGCCGGACGGCGTCGGCCGCGGCGGCGGTGACGTGCGCGTCGACGTTGCCGACCGCGACCGCGATGCCCTCGGGCAGGCCCGTCCAGGCGGCGGCCTCCGCCGTCAGCGTCCCGGCGAGGCCGCCGAGCGGCGCGAGGTCGTGGCCGAGCTTGGCGGGGAAATCGGCGAAGCCGGGGGCGAGCGCGGCGAGGAACTCGGCGGACGGGTAGCGTCCGTCCTGGTAGATGCCCTTGTAGCCGGCCGTGCAGATGTTGCGCGACTCGGTGCCGGTGAGCCGCCAGACGATCCAGTCGGCGGCCTCGATCCAGCGGTCGGCCACCGCGTACAGCTCCGGGTCCTCGTCGAGGAGCTGCAGGGCCTTCGCGAACTCCCACTCGGAGGAGATCTTGCCGCCGTAGCGGCGCAGCCACGGCTCGCCGCGCTCGGCGGCCAGCGCGTTGATCCGGTCGGCCTGCGGCTGCGCGGCGTGGTGCTTCCACAGCTTCGGCCAGGCGTGCGGGCGGTCGGGGTACCGCTCGCAGAGGGGCGTCCCGTCCGCCGCCGTCGGCAGGACGGTGCACGCCGTGAAGTCGGTGCCGATGCCGATCACCCGGGACGCCGGGACGCCCGCGACGGCCAGCGCCTTCGGGACGGCGAAGCGCAGCACGTCCACCCAGTCCTGCGGCGCCTGCAAGGCCCAGTCCGGCGGGAGGGCGGCGCCGGACGGCAGCGCTTCGTCGATCACCCCGTGGCCGTACTCGTGGACGCCGTCGCCGAGTTCGGCGCCGTCCCGGACGCGGACGACGACCGCCCGCCCCGACAGCGTGCCGAAGTCGATCCCGACGACGTACCGCTCGTCCGCGCTCATACGGCTCCTCCTCTACAGGGCCGTGGCCATCACAGCCCGAGGGCCAGGCGATGGTACGCCTGGTTCCAGCGGATCTCCTTGGTGAACTGCCGCATCGTGGTATCCGCGTCGATGCTGAGCAGCTCGACCCCGGCCATCTCGGCGAGGTCGTCCAGCACCTCGGTGCCGAGCGCGGCCGACAGGACGGTGTGGTGCGGCGCCCCTGCGGTCAGCCACGCCTCGGTGGAGGTGCGCAGGTCCGGCAGGGGGCGCCAGACCGCGCGCGCGACCGGCAGCATCGGCAGCGGCTCCGGCGGCGCGACGACCTCGATCTCGTTGGCGACGAGCCGGAACCGGTCGCCCAGGTCGGCGAGGCCGACCACGACGGCGGGGCCGGGCGCGGCGTCGAACACCAGCCGCACCGGGTCCTCGCGCCCGCCGATGGACAGCGGGTGGATCTCCAGCGACGGCCGCCCCGCCGCGACGGACGGGCAGACCTCCAGCATGTGCGCGCCGAGGATCAGCTCGTTGCCGGGCTCCAGGTGGTAGGTGTAGTCCTCCATGAACGAGGTGCCGCCGGGCAGCCCGGCCGAGGCGGCCTTCAGCGTGCGCAGCAGCGTCGCGGTCTTCCAGTCGCCCTCGCCGCCGAAGCCGTAGCCGTCCGCCATCAGCCGCTGCACGGCGAGGCCGGGGAGCTGCCGCAGCCCGCCGAGGTCCTCGAAGTTCGTCGTGAACGCCTTGAAGCCGCCCTCGTCGAGGAACGTCCGCAGGCCCAGCTCGATGCGGGCGCCGTAGCGCAGCGAGCCGTGCCGGTCGCCGCCCGCGCGCAGCGCCGGGACGACGTCGTAGAGCTCCTCGTACTCCTTCACCAGCTCGGTGACGTCGTCGTCGGAGACGGCGTCCACCACGCCGACCAGGTCGTTCACGCCGTAGGTGTTGACCGAGACGCCGAACCTGAGCTGCGCCTCGACCTTGTCGCCCTCGGTGACGGCGACGTCCCGCATGTTGTCGCCGAACCGGGCCAGCTTGAGCGTGCGCAGCTCGTGGCGCCCGGCCGCCGCCCGCGCCCACGCCGCGACGCGGGCGCCCACCACCGGGTCGCTGACGTGCCCGGCGACGGTCTTGCGCGCGACGCCGAGCCGCGACTGGATGTAGCCGAACTCCCGGTCGCCGTGCGCGGCCTGGTTCAGGTTCATGAAGTCCATGTCGATCGAGTGCCAGGGCAGCTCGACATTCGCCTGCGTGTGCAGGTGCAGCAGCGGCTTGGTCAGCGCGTCCAGCCCGGCGATCCACATCTTCGCCGGGGAGAAGGTGTGCATCCACGCGATGACGCCGACGCAGGAGTCGTCGGCGCTCGCGTCCAGGCAGGTCCGGCGGATGGCGTCGGCGTCGGTCAGCACCGGCGTCCAGCGCAGCGCGACCGGCAGCGCCTCGCCGAGCCGCGCGGCGATCGCGCCGGACTGCTCGGCGACCTGGCGCAGGGTGTCGTCGCCGTACAGGGCCTGGCTGCCGGTGAGGAACCAGATCTCGCGGTTCGGAAAGCTCATGGTCGGCCCCTCTGCCCGTAGACGTTCTGGTAGCGGTCGTACAACCGGTCGATGTCGCCCGCGTCCATCGGCAGCGGCTCGCCGAGCTGGCGGGACAGGTGGACGGTGCGGGCGACGTCCTCGCACATCACGGCCGCCTTCACCGCGGCGCGGGCGTCGGCGCCGATCGTGAAGACGCCGTGGTTGCGCATGAGGACGGCGGGGCTGCGGTGCCCGGCGAGCGTCTCGACGATGCCGCGGCCGATGTCGTCGCCGCCGATGAGCGCGAACGGGCCGACCGGGATCTCGCCGCCGAACTCGTCCGCCATCGCCGTCAGCACGCACGGGATCGGCTCGTCGCGCGCCGCCCACGCGGTGGCGTAGGTGGAGTGGGTGTGCACCACCCCGCCGACGTCCGGGCGGTGCCGGTACACGTAGGCGTGGGCGAACACGTCGCTCGACGGCTTGAGCGGCGACTCGCCGAGGGGCTTGCCCTCCAGGTCGCACAGCACCATCGAGTCGGGGGTCAGGTCGGCGTAGGGGACGCCGCTCGGCTTGATGAGGAAGGCGTCGTCGCTCACCCGGGCGGACACGTTCCCGGCCGTCCAGACGACCAGCCCGCCCTCGACGAGCATCCGGTGGAGGACGGCGAGCTCGGTGCGGAGCGCGGCGGTCTCCGGCTCTCTCATGTCCGCTCCTTTGTTAGCGCTAACATCAACGGGCTGCCGACGGGGACTCGCGGGGACGGACGGTGGTCAGGTGCGGCGGCGCACCCCGGTGCTCTCCCGGACGACGAGCTCGGGTTCGACGACGCGGCGCGTCCCGTCCGGGGCGGGGGCCGGCCGGGCGCCGCCCTCGATCCGGTCGAGCAGCAGGCCGAACGCGCGCCGCCCCACCTCGGCGAAGTTCTGCCGGACGGTGGTGAGCGGCGGCGGGAAGTAGGCGGCCTCGGGCACGTCGTCGAAGCCGACGACGCTCACCTCGCCGGGCACGTCGCGGCCGGCCTCGCGCAGCGCCCGCAGCAGCCCGAGCGCCATCGCGTCGTTGGCCGCGAACACGGCGGTGACCTGCGGGTCGGCGGCGATCCGGCGGCCGAGCTCGTAGCCGGACCGGGCGCTCCAGTCGCCCGCGGACGCGGCCGGGACCTCGCACCCGGCGGCCTGGAGCGCGGCGCGCCAGCCGTCAGTGCGGCCGCTCGCGTCGACCCAGTCGGCCGGACCGGACAGGTGGGCGACGGTCTCGTGGCCGAGGCTGAGCAGGTGCCGGACGGCGCGCTCCGCGCCGGCCCGGTGGTCGACCGCGACGACGGGGAACGGCACGTCGCCGCCCGCGCCGACCGCGACCAGCGGGGTGTCGGACGGCAGCTCCTTCAGCCCGTCGGCGGCCGACTCGTGCGGCGCGACGACCATGATCCCGTCCGCGGACTGGGCGCGCAGCCGCTCCACGCCCTCGCCGATCGAGCGGCGGTTCAGCGAGCTGAGGCTGACGATGCTGACGTTGTAGCCGTGCTCGCGGGCGGCCTGCTCGATGCTGAACACCGTGGACGCCGGGCCGTACAGGGTGGTGTCGAAGCTGACCACGCCGAGCACCCCGGAGCGGCCGGTCGCGAGGACCCGCGCCGCCGAGTTCGGCCGGTAGTCCAGCGCCTGCACCGCCGCCATCACCCGGGCGCGCGTCTGCGGGCGCACCTTCTCGGGGGTGTTCAGCACCCGCGACACGGTCATCGCCGAGACGCCGGCCATCGCGGCCACGTCCTCCATCACCGCCAGCCGCCGGCCGTCGGGCGCCTCCGGTGATTCGGCGGCCACATCGCCTCCCCGAGCCGAGCCATCGCTACGCCCCGAATGTTTGCGCTAACTCCCCCGAATGTCAACAGCGGGCACCCCGCCCCCGGCGCCCCGATC
>NZ_VCKZ01000616.1 GCF_005889745.1 Actinomadura geliboluensis | reverse complement strand
GCGCCCAGCCCTCGCGCACGGCACTCACCCCCTGCTCCCACGCTCAGCCAGCGATCACGCGCCCAGCCCCGCGCCCACGCGCTCAGCTGCGCGTTCACGCCTCCCGTTCTGCGATCACGCCTGCAGCGCCCGCGCTCGCGTGTCTGGTGTCGCGGGGACGCGTTCCGCCATCGGTCGACTGCGTCCCGATGGCCCGTGGAGCACCTTGCGTAACGCCTCCTGCCCCGGCTTCTCGTCCTCTTCGCGCATGTCGATACGTCCTTGGGCGTGCGCGGTAGCGGGGTGTTTGCCGGCCAACTGTGGCTCGGGGGACTCTTGACTGAATGCTTTCTTTTATAAGATAGTCCCTACCAGTGCCGAGAGTGCTGGGAGGCGCGGATGCGGGTGGCCGAGGCGGTGGCGGGGGTGCTCGCGGCGCATGGCGTTTCGTGCCTGTTCGGGGTGCTCGGCGACGGGAACCTGCCGATCGTGGACGTGCTCGTGCGCGAGCACGGGGCCGACTACGTCGCGGCGGCGCGTGAGGACGGGGCCGTGCTCATGGCCGACGGGTACGCGCGGGCCGGTGGACGGCTCGGGGTCGCGACCGTCACGCACGGGCCGGCGCTGACCAACGCGGTGACCGCGCTGACGGAGGCCGCGCGGGCCCGGACGCCGCTGCTGCTCGTCGCCGCCGACACCCGGCCGGGCGATCTGCGCAACCCGCAGGCCATCGATCAGGAGGACGTGGTCGGCCCGACCGGGGCGGGCGTGCAGTGGGTGCACTCGGCGGAGTCGGCCGTGGCGGACGCCGTGCGGGCGGTGCGGCGGGCGTTCACCGAGCGGCGGCCGATCGTGCTGAACGTCCCCACGCCGCTGCTGGATCGCGAGGCCGGGGACGATCCTGGAACGTTCCGCGAGGATCGGACGCCCGCGCCGCCGCCCAGGGCCGAGGAGGTCGCGCGGGTCGCGGAGCTGCTCGGGAAGGCGGAGCGTCCCGTGATCGTGGCCGGACGGGGCGCCATGCACGCGCGGGACGAGTTGGTCGCGCTCGGCGCGCGGACGGGCGCCCTCCTGGCCACCACGCTGAAGGCCAAGGGCTTCTTCGCCGGTGAGCCGTTCGACGCCGGCGTGTGCGGAGGCTTCGCCACGACGCTCGGACGTGAGCTGATCCGCGAGTCCGACCTCCTGCTGGCGGTCGGCGCATCACTGAACTCGTTCACCCTGGACGGCGGCCGGATGCTCGCCGGGAACCCGGTCATCGTGCACAACGACGTCCGCCCCGAAGCGTTCGAGACACCCGCCGACCTGCGCGTCCTGGGCGACGCCGGGGCGCTGGCCGCGATGCTCGCCGAGACGGCCGAACCCAAGACCGGCTGGCGGACGGACGACATCGCGAAACGGCTCGGCGACTACGTCTACGGGTCCGAGTACCCCGACGGCGGCGATGAGACCGGCCTCGACCTGCACACCGTGGTCGCCGCGCTGGAGCGGATGGTCCCGCGCGAGCGGACGGTGGTCGTCGAGGGCGGGCACGCGGCGCTGTCCGAGCCGTCCCGCGGACTGTCGGTGCCCGACCCGCAGGGGTTCGTGTTCCCGGTGAACTTCGGCTCGATCGGGCTCGGCCTCGCGTCCGCGATCGGTGCGGCGACGGCGCGGCCCGAGCGGGTGACGCTGGCCGTCACCGGGGACGGCGCGCTGATGATGAACCTCGCCGAGCTGGACACGGCGGTGCGCCGCGGCGTGCGGCTCGTGGTCGTCGTCATGAACGACGCCGCGTTCGGCTACGAGTACCACAACATGCTGCACCGCGGCATGGACACCGGCCTGTCGCTGATCCCGCGGCCCGACTTCGCCGCGGTGGCGCGGGCGTTCGGGGCGCGGGCCGCGACCGTCCGGACGCCCGGTGAGCTGGACGACCTGAAGGGACTGATCGCCGACCCGTCCGGCCCGGTGCTCGTCGACGCCCGGTTGACCCGGGCGGTGCGGACCCGGTGGTTCGCCGAGCACGAGAACGGGCTCGATCCCGCGGATCCGGACTTCCGGCCGCGCTACCGGTAAGGAGGCACATGTTCACTCGAATGGACCAGGGCACCCGCGAGCAGTGGCTGCACATCCGCGGGGAGACCCTGAAGACGCAGGAGCGGGCGCCCGAGCGGGTGCTGCCGATGCTGGCCGCGCTCGCGGCGTTCACCGACGGGTACGCGGTCGACCAGCTCCAGCACTCGCTGCAGACGGCGGCGCACGCGGAGGCGGCGGGCGCGGACGACGAGCTGGTCGTCGCGGCGCTGTGCCACGACATGGGCAAGGTGATCTCCACGGCGAACCACGCGGCGGTCGCGGCGGAGATCCTGCGGCCGTACGTGTGCGAGGAGGTCTACCGGATCGTCCACGCGCACCAGACGTTCGAGGCCGCGCACTACGGCGAGCACTTCGGCTGGGACCCGGCCGAGCGGGAGATGTTCAAGGACGAGCCCTGGTACGCCGACGCGATCCGGTTCGCCGACGAGTGGGACCAGGTCGCGTTCGACCCAGGCTTCGACACGCCGACGCTGGAGCACTTCGCGCCCCGCGTCCGCCGCGTGTTCGGCGGTACCCGGACCATCACCAAATGACCCGGCATCGCCACATGACCCGGCATCGCCACATGACCCGGCATCACCGCATGACCCGGAGCATCGCCAAATGACGAGAGCGGGGGCGGCCCGCGCCGTGCTGCAGCGGGCTCCGCGCACCCTCGACCTCGTGGAGCTGCCGCTCCCCGACGTCGGCCCCGACGACGCGCTGCTCGCCGTGGAGGCGTGCGGGATCTGCGGGACGGACGTCGAGGAGTACAGCGGCGCGCTGCTCGACACGATCGGCCCGACCTCGCCGTTCGTCCCCGGCCATGAGCCGGTCGGGCGGATCGCGGCGATCGGGGCGCGGGCGGCGGCGCGCTGGGGGCTCGCGGAGGGTGACCGGGTCGCGGTCGAGCCGGCGCTGCCGTGCGGGGCGTGCCGGGACTGCCGGTCGGGCCGGTACGTGCTGTGCGCCGGCTGGGAGCACTTCCCGATGAGCTACGGGTTCGTCCCCGCCAAGATCCCGCCCGCGCTGTGGGGCGGGTTCGCCGACCGCATGTACCTGCATCCGAACAGCGTCCTGCACCGGCTGCCGGACGACGTGGACCCGACGGTCGCCGCCACGTTCAACGCGCTCGCGGCCGGCGTCGAGTGGGCGGTCGAGGTGCCCGGCACCCGCGCGGGCGACTGCGTGGTGGTGCTCGGCGCCGGGCAGCGCGGGCTGGCGTGCTTGCTGGCCGCGCGGGCGGCGGGAGCCGACCCGGTGATCGTCACCGGGCTGGCGGCCGACCGGCACAAGCTGGACCTGGCGCTCGAGCTGGGCGCGACCGCCGCCGTGGTGGCCGACGGCGGCGGCGTCCCGGAGCGGGTCCGGGCGCTGACCGGCGGCGTCCCGGTGGACGTGGTGGTCGACGTCGCGTCGAACGACCCCACGACCGTGCTGGACGCGATGGCGATCGTCCGGCCCGGCGGGACGGTGGTCCTCGCCGGGCTCAAGAACGGGCGCCCCGTACCGGGCTTCACCAGCGACGACGTGGTCCTGAAGGGGCTGCGCGTGCAGGGCGTCCGGGCGGCGGGGCACGCCTCGTTCCGGCGGGCGGTCGCGCTGATCGCGGCGGGCGACCGGCCGCTGCACCGCCTCGTCACCCACACCTTCGCCCTTCCCGACGCGGCCCGGGCCATCGAGACCCTCGCCGCCCCCGGCGGCGCCTCGGGCGGCGCGGTCAGCGTCGTGATCACT
>NZ_VCKZ01000615.1 GCF_005889745.1 Actinomadura geliboluensis | reverse complement strand
CCATCTGACCACATTCGAACCGGGGCAGAGTCAGCGCCCCAGACCTGCCCCATGACCCCCAACACACGCACTCCGAGTCACCGAAGCGCGACTGACCTGGAGTGACGATCCACGAACATGTGACCACCTGCTCGGCGTCCAGAACCGCCATCTCCAGCTGTGGCGGATCGGCCAGGCGCTGGGCTCCCGCGACCTGCACATCCGCGCCGCCCAGGTCGACACCCACGGCGCAGAGGCCGTGGACGTCTTCTACGTGGTGAACGACGAGGGCCATCCCCTCGACGACCCCGCCGCCCTGAAGGCCGTACAAGCCCAAATCCTCGCAACCCTCGCCTGACCACCCCATACCGGCGATACCGAGCCAGGCAACGGTCCCGCTGGACGTGACCCCAGCGCCGACCGCCGAGGGCGAAGCAACAGGCAGGACGACCCGATACTCTGATAGGCGATCCCAAAAGCTTTCCAAGGACGGTCCAGACACGTGTTCGAGACGCTCTCCGACCGGTTGACGACGGTCTTCTCGTCCCTGCGCAGCAAGGGCCGGCTCTCCGAGGCCGACATCAACGCCACGGCCCGCGAGATCCGGATCGCGCTGCTCGAGGCCGACGTCGCGCTCCCCGTCGTCAAGGACTTCATCGCGCGGGTCAAGGAGCGGGCGGCTGGCGCGGAGGTCTCGCAGGCGCTGAACCCGGCGCAGCAGGTCGTCAAGATCGTCAATGAGGAGCTCATCGCGATCCTCGGCGGCGAGACCCGCCGGATCCGGCTGGCCAAGACGCCGCCGACCGTGATCATGCTCGCGGGTCTGCAGGGCGCCGGTAAGACCACGCTCGCGGGCAAGCTCGCCCGGTGGCTGAAGCAGGAGGGCCACACGCCGCTGCTGGTGGCCGCCGACCTGCAGCGGCCCAACGCCGTCCAGCAGCTCCAGGTCGTCGGCGAGCGGGCCGGGGTGCCGGTGTTCGCGCCCGAGCCGGGCAGCGGCGTCGGCGACCCGGTGGACGTGGCGCGCCGCTCCATCGACCAGGCCCGGCACGCCCAGCACGACGTCGTCGTCATCGACACCGCGGGCCGCCTGGGCGTCGACACGGAGATGATGCAGCAGGCCATCGACATCCGCGACGCCGTCCGGCCCGACGACATCCTGTTCGTCGTCGACGCCATGGTCGGCCAGGACGCCGTCAACACCGCCCAGGCGTTCATGGACGGCGTCGGCTTCGACGGGGTCGTCCTCACCAAGCTCGACGGCGACGCGCGCGGCGGCGCGGCGCTGTCGGTCCGGCACATCACCGGGCGCCCGATCATGTTCGCCTCGACGGGCGAGAAGCTGGAGGACTTCAGCGTCTTCCACCCGGACCGCATGGCGGGCCGGATCCTCGACATGGGCGACATCCTCACCCTGATCGAGCAGGCCGAGCAGGCGTTCGACGCCGAGCAGGCCGAGAAGATGTCCAGCAAGTTCGCCTCGGGCGAGGACTTCACCCTCGAGGACTTCCTCGAGCAGATGATGATGATTCGCAAGCTGGGCCCGATCGGGAACCTGCTCGGGATGATGCCCGGGATGGGGCAGGTCCGCGACCAGATCAGCCAGATCGACGACAAGGACCTGGACCGGATCGCCGCGATCATCCGCTCGATGACCCCGCAGGAGCGCTCCCAGCCGAAGATCATCAACGGTTCGCGGCGGGCCCGCATCGCCAAGGGCTCGGGCGTCACCGTCGGCGAGGTCAACAGCCTCGTCACCCGGTTCTTCGACGCGCAGAAGATGATGCGCCAGATGGCGGGCGGCATGGGCCTGCCCGGCATGCCCGGCGGGCGCAAGAAGGCGGCGAAGGCGGCCGCCAAGAAGAACAAGAAGGGCAAGCAGCGCAGCGGCGACCCGCGCAAGCGCGCCGCCGGCAAGGACCAGCAGCCCGCGGCCGACGCCATGCCCCAGGGCCTCCCGCCGGGCCTCGGCGGCGGCCCCGGCGCCCCGGGCGGGCTGCCGCCCGGTTTCGGCGGCCAGCTCCCGCCCGGCTTCCAGATGCCCGACCTGGGCAAACTCCCGGGCCGCAAGAAGAAGTAGGGGCTGTGGTCCGCGCGGCGCCCGCCGGCGATACCGGCCGTGCGCGCCCGCGTCCCGCGCCCGCTTCCGGCGCCGTGTCCGAGCCGGGCGGCCCGACCGGACACGGCGCCCTGCGATTGCACCTTTACACCGAACGTCTGGCAGAATGACAGGCTGGAAACCCGGAATCGCGAGGCGCCCTCTCTCGTCCTGCGCGACCGGAGTCCATCGGACGGCCGCGAGCCGGTGTTCCCCACCTGGCGCGGGCCCGTCCACCCAGTAATGAAATCGGAGTACACCACACCCGTGGCAGTCAAGATCAAGCTCAAGCGTCTGGGGAAGATCCGGAACCCGCAGTACCGGATCGTCGTCGCCGACGCCCGCACCAAGCGGGACGGCCGCGCCATCGAGGAGATCGGGCTCTACCAGCCCAAGCAGGAGCCGTCGCTCATCAAGATCGACTCTGAGCGCGCGCAGTACTGGCTCGGCGTCGGCGCGCAGCCGACCGAGCCCGTGCTGAACCTGCTGAAGATCACCGGCGACTGGCAGAAGTTCAAGGGCGAGCCGGGCGCCGAGGGCACCCTCAAGGTCGCCGAGCCCAAGGCCGACCGGAAGGCCGCCTTCGAGGCCGCCGTCAAGGAGTCCCTGGGCGACGACGAGGCCGCCGGCACCGCCGCCCGCGGCAAGAAGAAGGCCGAGCCCAAGGCCAAGGCCACCGAGACCGACGAAGCCAAGAGCGAGGGCTGACAGTGCTCGAAGAAGCGCTCGAGCACCTGGTCCGCGGGATCGTGGAGAACCCGGACGACGTCCGGGTCCGCGCCCGCCGGATCAGGGGCGGCCGGGTCCTCGAGGTGCGGGTGCACCCCGAGGACCTCGGGAAGGTCATCGGCCGCGGCGGCCGCACCGCCAAGGCCCTCCGCACGGTGATCAGCGCCCTCTCCGGGGGCCGCTACGTGCGCGTTGACCTGCTCGACGTCAACGAGGTCCGCTGAGTGGCGTCCCGATGAGCGAACCGCTCGTGGTGGGACGGATCGGCCGGCCGCACGGGATCCGTGGCGAGGTCACCATCGATGTCCGCACGGACGACCCGGACACCCGGTTCGCCGCGGGGACGCGAATCGCCACCGACCCCGGCACCGCCGGCCCGCTCACCATCGAGCGGACCCGCTGGCATTCGGGACGCCTGCTCGTGCGCTTCACCGGGATCGGCGACCGCGACGCCGCGGAGGCCCTGCGCGGCACCTGGCTCGTCGTCGACCCCGGCGACATCGCCCCGTCCGCCGATCCGGACGACTTCCATGACCAGGAACTGATCGGCCTGTCCGTGGTCACCGCGGACGGAGCCGGCGTCGGCGAGGTCGCGGACATCCTGCACCACGGCCAGGACCTGCTGGTCGTGCGCGGTCCCGCCGGGGAGAAGCTCGTGCCGTTCGTGGCCGCGCTCGTCCCCGAGGTGGACGTTCCCGGGGGGCGGCTCGTCATCGACCCGCCCCCCGGACTGCTCGACGAATCATGAAAATCGACATCGTCACGATCTTCCCCGAGTACTTCGCCCCCCTGGACATCTCCCTCCTGGGCAAGGCGCGGCGCGCCGGGCTCCTCGACGTCCACGTCCACGACCTGCGCGCCTGGACCCACGACCGGCACCGCACCGTGGACGACACCCCGTACGGCGGTGGCCCGGGCATGGTCATGAAGCCCGACCCCTGGGGCGAGGCCTCGGTGCGGTTTCGGTGGGCGGTTGGGGAGCGGCGGTGAGC
>NZ_VCKZ01000110.1 GCF_005889745.1 Actinomadura geliboluensis | reverse complement strand
CCCACGTCCTCGCCCGCTACCACCACCAGATCGCCGACGGCTTCGGCACCCCGCACCCCGCCACCGCCGGGGTGCGAGACGGCGCCCACCGCGTCGGCATCCTCCTCCAACAAGCCGAACACCACCTCGGCCCACCCGCCGACACCCAAACCCCACAATCAGCTCTGGCAGAGAAACTCCGCGCCGCCTCCATCGCCCTCGGTTGCGGCCTGGACCTGCTCTCCACTCACTTCCCCGTCACCTCCGGTCAGGCGACCACCTCAAACGCCGGGATCATCGCAGCCCCCGACACCGCGCGCACCCTCCTGCACCAGCTCAGCACGTACACCGCCACCCTCGGCCACCTCGCCTACGGCACCAACGCTCCCAGTAACCAAGCCGGCCCCCTCCTCCTGAAAGCCGCAGTCCTCGCCCGCATTTGCAGCCAGGACCAGACGCCACCGCCCATCAACCCCATCCCCTTTCACCACATACCCGACCGCATCCCGCCCCAGATCGGCGAGAGCGCCGATCAAGCCTCGACCGGTATCAATGCCAGCATCCACCGACTCAGCAACCCCGCCTCAGCAACCTCGGTCACAACATGGCGCTATCTCGCCCGCGCAGCTGCCATCATCTGCGACCTCAATCGCAAGACCATCCGCCAACTGATCTACCGGCTCAACGAACCCGACCACCTCTCAGCGATGAAACAGGCGGCAGCCGACCTCAGATACGTCGGCACCGCCTGGAGAGGCATCGTCCGACGCTGGGACGAGCAGATCGGTGGCTACGGCCACCCCGCCAACGGCCCTGCAACCGACGCCGGCGACCTCATCATCCGCCTCGGCCGTCTCCTTCACACCGACCCGGCCTGGACACCCAGCCCCCGCGCATCTTCTCGCCTCAGGCCACCCCACGAACTCGCCCGCGACCTCGCCCACGCAGCCGAACTCGCCACCATCACTCTCAAGACCGTCGAAACCTGCAACACTCTCGCCGCCCACCACCACGCCGCCATCAACGACGTAGTCACACTCGACGCCCTCAACTGGCAGAAGAAATACCCCACCCGTGTACACCGCTTTCGCCTGCCAGCATCAGCCCGCGAACTCTCAACCCGCTACGACATAGCCCAAACCAAAGGCCGCCGAGCTATCGCCAGCCTCGGCCAAGCCATCCAGTATATGACCCCCGGCCCCACCACCCTCGAAGAAGCACGCCTAATCATCCACCGGACGACGGCCATAAGCGACGAGCACCAAGTCTCGCTGGCCACAACCGACTTTCCCACCTCAATATCCGACTGCCTGAACAGCGAACAGACGTCACACGAAGACAATGCCGCCATTCATATCAGCCCATCCCCTCGAACCCCGAAAAACCCTCCAACAGCATGACGGTTCAAGCAAACGGATTCACCTCCCACGCGGGTATTGGCTATGTTCGCGTCCTCCAGCAACGTTTCTGGATGAGTCTTGGCGACACCCGTGGCGGCCGCCGATCGGTGTCGGCGATAATGAGCAACACCGATGACCTGGCGGTTGAGAACGGTAACGCGCCCCTACGTGCCGCTCGTGTCGTCCCCGTTGCATGGCGACGGCATGGGGCGGGGCCGAGGATCTCCACAACAGTGGTTGCCGCTCGGATCGATCATGTGTGGCTCGCGAGGAGGGACGCGACGGGCGCGGGCGGCCTACTTGCCGAACTCGCATTCAGAGGGTCTCATCGAACTGTTGGGCCAGCCGCTCAGGCCCGCCCTTGATGGGCCGCCCGTACTCGTTGTCGCCAAGTGCGCCGATCCCGGCCCGCGCCTGTTGGAGGTGCTCGCGGGTGCGGCCGCGGTCGCCCAGCTTGCGATAACAATCGCTCTAATTCAGGTGCAGCGACGGATACAGGCCAGCCACCGTGAGCGGCACTCCGGCTTGGGCCACCCGCTCATCGATGACTTGGCCGACGGCAGCAAGCGCTCGCAGATCCCACATCAACTCCTGGTGCACGTCGTCCTGCACATCGGCCATCGAATGGCAGGGACGCAGACATGCAGCAGGTCGCCTTGCTCGCCGCCGACGTCGTCCCAGATCTGCATGAACGACTCCCGAGCGGCTTCGCGCACGGCCTTGGTGGTGATGCAATTCCACCCCCTGACCAATCCGAGTCATCGTCAGGTCGGCGATCACGGGCGGCTCCTTCACCGTCGCAGACGGGCGCGACCAGCCTATCCGAGATCGTTCTAGGGATGATTGCTGTTCCCAGCGGTCGCAGTGGGGCATCCTGGGACGGTCGTCGAGGCTGTGCCGGACGGCCGACCGTGGCGTCTGCCGCCGGCAGACTCGCGAATCCAACTGCCGACCCCGGAGGGCGGACCCCGCCCCGTACCGAATCTCATCGGCAATCTCGTGGCAGCCACCAGCGTCGGTCAAACTGGTGGCCAAACGTTCCTGCCTTTCGCGGACACAATCACGGGGTACGCTTCGTCGCATCCTGACGTCATCGACGGCTGTCCGCACCCTAAAACCGTGGCGACCTTCACCACCTCCTACCCCGAAATCGTGTTCGGATTGTTCGAGATCCGCGGCTACCAGTTCTCCCCGAGCATCGCCGACCTGGGTGACATCCGCCTGTGACGCACCAAACACTCGCGCTGCCTACCGTCCGCTGGACCACATGTCCCATCGCTCCATCCGGTTGGACCAGCTTCGGACGCACTGGCCGACATGCTCCGCCGCCGACCTTTTCGCCGCCAGCACGGTGCGCTCCTGCGACCTGGTCGAATGCTGTCACATGACGGGCGTCTGACTGGCCGTAGCGAAATGTCGGCCCCCTACGGCTGGACTTCAATAGATTGCACTTGCTGCAGTTCATCTCAGGCGAGGGCTCTCAGCGCTTGAGAAGGAGTAGCGACTGAATGTCACCAAAATCTGGAACGCCCAGCAGAGGCTCAGCGGTTCACTTCTGCGGTCAGATGCCGATCAGTGCGGTGTGGATGTGGTCGTCGAGGTCGGCGACGAAAGGTTCACCCCGCCAGGGGCGCAACTCCAGGCGTGCCTGGCGCAGTCGCTGGCCCGGTACCCGGCCACGGGTGGTGGCGGTCAGGTCGACGCATTCGTGGAGCTGCTCAACTGCGACTTCTGGTGCCCCGGCGTCGCTGGTGTGCAGGCGTGCAAGTGCTCGGTCAGTGAGCACGATCGCACGTTGGACAGTGTGCCGGGAGCCGGTGAGGGTCTGGACAGATGCGGTCAGTTGGCGTTCGGCGGTTTCGGCATGGCCGAGGAAGATGCCGCAGATGCCCTCGAAGCCCCGGAGCCGACCCTGAGAGAAGGCACCGTTCATCGGGTCGTCGGTGGTATCGGCGTCCAGGTCATGCCAGGCCAGGTGCAGGGCGACCTGGGCGTGGCGGTGCTGAGCGCTGCGTGCCGCCATTTCCGCTTGCAGGGCGTGGGCACGGGCGCGCATTAGGACGCTCTCACCACGGCGGGCGTCCTGAACGGCGGCGTCGGCTATGCTGCGGGCCCGTTTGATGTCGCCGGTGGCGTAGAAGGCGACCATCGTCTGGCTGGTTCGAATGAGGGCTCGACGGGACGGGGCCTTCTCGCCTGCGGCTTTCACTGCTTCGTCGTAGAGCGCGAGTGCGGTGGCATCATCGTGAGTTTCGAAGGCGAGCCTGGCGGCCAGAGCATATGCCCGTGCGGCAACGATGCGCAGTTTTGCCTGGATTGTGGCGGGTTGGCCGGTCTGCAACAGGTATCGGCAGGCGTCCACGATGACGGCCTGTGCGAGGTGGAGCCGGGCGAAGGGCACGGCTCCGATCTGGGCGTCGACCGTATCGCTGGCCGCTTCCAGCCCGGCCACCAGTTCCAGGTCGGCCGTTTCAGGGCGGGTCAGCGCCGTGGCCAGGTCGACGCGCAGCGGCCCGTTCACGAACGCGAGCAGGTTCATGCCCGCGCTGGTGATCGCCGCTGACACGGTGCCGGCCAGGTCGGTGAGTTGCTCGTCGGGGACTCCGAGCTGGGCGAGCGCGTCCAGCAGTTCACCGAAGTCCGAGCCGGGGCCGAGCGCAACGGCGCCCATGGGGGTGCGGGCGTAAGCGTGGCCGAGCAGCAACCGGTATTGCTCATCGGGGACGGCAACGCCCGATTCCCACCGGGCGATAGTGCGGCGGATGCTGGACGTCTGAATCGCCGCGATCCGGGTGATGCGCAGCGTTTGTGCCAGGAACCGCAGCTTGTCCGCCAGGTCCGACCAGGACCAACCGCGCGACAGGCGAAGGCGGCGCAGGGTTTGCGCTCCGGTCTGCCGCTGGGGGTCCACAGCATCAGTACAGTATCGGAGCCCTCATACCGGCACTATCAACCGTGGTTTCTCCTGGCTTGCGGTGTAGTCGAGGGTGTACCAGGTGCCGCCGCCCGAGGCGGCGTGGGGGAACCCGATCGTCATCTGCGATCGGTCGACCATCCAGCGGTTACGCGCGTGATAGCCGGGGGTGCGTGTCTGCCCCCCGAGTTCGACTACTTCGACCAGACGATCGGCCTCGCGGGCGGTCTCCACCGCATGGCGGGCGTCACCAGGCTGGTCGGTGAGTGTGGCCGGGACAACGACCACCAGTTCGGACTTGGTCTCTCCGGCCAGCCACAACAGGGCGAGCGAGTCGATCCCGGACGCCCCGCCTAGGTGGAATCGCGCACCCGTGCCCGCGAAGGGCCGCAAATAGTCCTCGAACATCGCCCGGTATTCGGCCAGCGTGCGATGGCCAGTCGAACGCGTGCCCGTGATCGTCATCGTGCGCGGCATGTCCCGTCCCCTTGTCACCAAATGTCATCTGCCCCCGCACTGGCGAGCCCGGTTCACTCGAACTCATGGCGAGGCTGACTCAGCTTGCCAGCCTCCTACGGGAGCGCGGGCTGGCTACGGCGCTAGAAGGGGACGACTGTTGCCTGGTGGTGACCACCCCGATCTCGTGCGCCCCGCAGGAGGTCATCACCTGCGACGCAGACCGCTATCTGACCGGTTGCGGATATGAGATCGGCCGGATCGGCGAGGAGCACGCGACCGCTGACCGACTCGCGTTCCTGCTGGGCGTCCCGGACGCGGGGCCCACGTTGACCGCGCAAGCGCCAGAGGCCGTCTACACCGACAGCGGCCCGGCCGCAGTGGAGACGAGGCGGCCGTCTCCACACCGAGGCCCCGCTTACGTGGGCCCCGCCGGGACAAGGTCCTCCGGCATCGCCCCCGCTGTGTCCTCCCTACGCCCCACGGACCTAGGGCCACTTTACGGTCCGGCGGGCAACGAGGGGGCCACCGAGCCAAAGCACCGCAGCGGTGGATATGCGAGCAGCGGCGTCAGCAGCCCCCCGAACTGCGGGGAGGCCTCCCCAAACCGGGTCCCGCCACCGAACACACCCCGCATTTGCCAACAGGGAACCAGCATGAACACAACGACGGACGCCTTCGATGCCATCGCACGAGCCAAGGCGCCATTGAAGCGGGACATCTCGGACTGGAACATCGTCCACTCCAGCAAGGGCCGCTGGTGGGCCTTCCTCGACCCGAACCAGCGACGGAAGGACACGGCCTCCACCGTGGTCACTGCCGTGGACGCCGACACGGCCGAGGGACTCTACGAGCTGCTCGCGGCGGCGGAGTCATGATCATCCCGGCCGGTATCGCTCGGGACTTCACCCAAGCCTCCGAAGCCGGTGTCTACAACTTCTACCTGGGCGGCAAGAGCTGGACCGCGGCCGACAAGGAGACCGCCCTGGCGGTCATCCGGACCTCCCCGGACGCACAGGCGGTCGCGAAGGAGAACTTCCTGTTCGCCGGCCGCGCCGCCGCCTGGGCCGTCGCCGAGTTCGACATCAGGCAGGTCTTCGACATCGGCATCGGCATCGTCGACGATGTGCCCTTGGACCTGGTGGAGACCTGCGTCCACAACGTCAGACCCGACGCCGTCGTGCTCGGCTTTGACAACGACGAGGTCGTACTTGCGCGCGCCCGCGCCCTTCGCACCGGCTACGGCCGTGCGCTCTACGGCGACATCACCGACCTTGACAGCATCTTCAACCACCCCGACCTCCTCCACCACCCCGACCTGGCCGGGAGCATCGACTTCACTGCGCCCGCCGTGATCGTCCTGGCCGCAGTCCTGCACTTCGTCGACGACCCCGCCGTCGTCATGGCGGGTCTGAGGGACCGTCTGGCACCGGGAAGTGTCGTCGTGCTGTCCCACGCGACCAGGACCCGCACCAGTCAGGCTCGCATCGGGGGGATGACCAAGGCATACGAGAAGGGCCGCAGCCCGATCATCTTTCGCGAGGAAGATGACATCGCTGCCCTCGCCGACGGGTGGAACCTCCTACCGCCCGCCCTGGTCGACGTGCAGCGGTGGTCCCCGGACGGCAGCTATCAGGGTGAGGTGTACGAGAGCGTCCGCGTCGTAGGCATGACCGCCCGCCTCCCCGGCCTTTCCCAGGGGCCGGACCACACGCCGGGCGGTGGCCAGTGACGGCCTTTGAACCGAACACGGCGGAACGCGACCTCAATGGGGGATACGACGGCAATCGTGCGGCGATGGCCCGCCTGTGGGCGTTCTGGGGCGGCGGGAAGGACTTCAACCCGGCCGATCGCGCCCTCGGTGAGACCGTGGCTGCGCGGTTCCCGCAGATCACCTCGCTGGCCCAGCACCGGATCGCGTTCCGGACTCGCGTGACGTGGGACCTGGCCGTCCGCGGCATCGACCAGTTGCTTGTCGTCGGTGTCGACATGCCGCTGCACGACGAGGTCCACACGATCGCCCAGGCGGTCAACCCGGGCGCCCGCGTCGTCTACGCGGATGCGGACGAGTTGACGATGCTGTATGCCGACGTCTTCTACAGTGCCGAGTTCGGTGGCTGCGGGTTCGTTCAGGCGGGGCCGGATGATCCCCGTGCGGTGCTGGACGGGGCCGCCGCCACCCTGGATCTGGACCGTCCGGTCGGCCTGCTGCTGATCAACAGCCTGGACCTCCTCTGCGACCCCCAGGCCGTCGCCGCGCTGTCGGTGTTCCGCGAGACGCTGGCGGCCGGGAGCCACATCGCGTTCTGCCATCTGACTGCATGCCAGGACCGTGGTCTGGCCGATCTCGGAAGCATGTGTGCTGGCATCAGCCCCGGCCCGCCCTGCGTCCGCACCCCCGCGGCTCTGGAGACGCTCTGCGTTGGGATGGAGAGGGTCCCGCCAGGGCTGGTGCCGGTGCCGGCGTGGCGTCCTGAACCTGGCCCGTGGCCGGTCGCCGAGGACGTCGACCTGTGGTGCGGTGTGGGAGTCCTCCCATGACGACTCGTCCTCAGATCGCGGTTCGTCCCGGCGGCGAGGCACCGGCTGTCCGGGAGCAGGAGCACGCCCGCGAGCTGGCCGGTCGCCTTGCTGCCCGGGGGCTGCGCACGTCGGCTGAGCCGCTGGGGAGTCCTGCGGGTGCGATGTCGGTCGCCGCGCAGCGTGTGGACGTCGACCCGTACGTGGGCCGGGTAGTGGTCCTGCTTCCGTTCCCTCACGATTCCGGCGAGTTGTACTGGCACTGGCGGCGGCCGTTCCCGCAGCGTCAGTGGGTCGGGGCGTGCTGGTTCCAGCCGTTCTGCCCGGTCACCGAGCCAGAGGCGGCTGCCGATGCCATTGCAGGGACGATCGATATCGACGTGCGCAGCCGTGCCCGTGCAGCGCACGTCGCCGCCGTTCCGGGCAGCCGCGACGCCGAGTTCGAGGAGCGGTTCCTCACGCGTCTGGGGCGGCCCCTTCACCTGCTGGTCTACCGCACCCTGGCGCTATTGGACTCGGTGGAGCGGGAGGTGGAGGACACCGATCTCCTGCACGAGTTGTTCAAGATCGATCACTTGACGACGCGGGCGCTGCGTGGGCTGGAGCGGCAGGCGGTGCTGGGTGGTGCGACAGCGCGGGGGGTGCGGGAGGCAGTGACGCTGGCCACGGTGATGCGCCAGGCGGTCGCTCAGATCGAGCACTACCCGAGGGTGCGGGTACGGGTGCCGTCTCCGGGTGAGGACGCGGACCTGCCCGGCTATGCCGGGACGGAGATCACCTTGCTGCTGGCCGAGCTGGTCGAGAACGCCACGAAGTTCTCCCCGCCCGACACCGAGGTTCAGATGACGGCGGGTGCTGTGCCGTCCGGGGCGGGCATCGAGATCACCGTCACCGACCGGGGACTGCCGATGTCGGCCGACACCTACGCGGCGCTGAACCGGATGCTCGCCGATCCCGACACCGTCAGTCTCCGGGAGCAGATCATCGCCGGGCCGATCGGGCTTCTGGTGGTGTCCAAGCTCGCACGGCGCCACCGCATCCAGGTGGCGCTGCACCCGGTTACGCCGTCGGGGACGCGGGCGGTGGTCACCCTCCCGGCGGCCCTGCTCTCGGCTCCCCGGCCCATCGTCGTCCGGCCCGCCCGTCCGGCGGTGATGCCACCGGCGAGGATGAGCGGCACGGGCGCGCGGCTGAACCATGCCGCTGCCTCGGCGACCCCGGCAGCGCCGTCACCGCTCATTCTGCCGGGAGGCGCGGTCACTTCTTCGACCTCGTTGCCCGGCACCGCCGAGCTCGCCGCCACCCACGTCGCCGCCTCCGGCGACGCAGGATCGCGGCCTGTGCTCCCCCAGCGCCGTCGAAGAGGCGGTCAGCAGGGGCTGGCAGCCGATGCGGCGCCGACTGTCCAGGGCGGCCGGCATGCCCCGGCGCCGCAGGCGGCCGGGCCGGTGCAAGGCCCTGAGCCCGAGCGAGGATCCAAGCGGGGGCCGAATCCGCGCCTGCTGACCGACTTCGCCGGTGCCGCGCGCCGCCGCCAACTGCCCAAAGACCCCACTGGCCAAGGCCACGCAGGCTCTGCTCCTGCGAGCTGGGGGTCCACCACTGCGCCGACCGCATCCGCCGACCCCAACCAGGAGAATCTCACATGACGATCCCTCCGCCTTCCGCCGCGCTGCCTCCCTCCGTTCTCGTCGGACCCGGCGTGACCAGCGCATCGGCGGGCCCCTCGCGCGAGGGCCTGGGATGGCTGCTGGAGGACTTCCGCAACCAGGTGCCCGGCATCACGGGCGCGTTCCTGGTGCCCCGGGACGGGCTGGTGCTCGCCGCCGCCGGGCTGAGCACCGATGAAGCCGACACAGCCGCAGCCGTGGCCGCGGCGCTGTACTCCGCCGGCGGAGCCGCAGGACAGATCACCTCCCCGCCCGCCGGAGACGTCCAGCAGATCATTGTCGAGCACGACACCCAAACGCTGATCTTGATGAACACCCCCGACCAGCACCACGACGCCGCCGCACAGGCGGCGGAGGCCGGTCCTGGTGCGGCGGGTTCGGGTGCGGTGGTCGGGTGCGTGCTGGGCGTGCTGGTCAGGCCCGACGCACAGACCGGACTGGTCTCCCACGGGATGACCATGCTGATCGAGAGCGTGGCCCGGCACATGGTCACTGCGGCCCGCACCGCCAGCGGCGCAGGAGCACCGGCCCCGGCACCCTCGGGGGACGGCGCGGGGCTCCGGAGCGAGGGACGCGGCGATGAGCAGTGACCCGCGAAGCGCCCTCCAGCCCGGTGCCCAGGGGTCCGCGCCTTCCGGACCGTGGGTCGACCAGGACGTTCAGCAGGTCCGGCCCTACGTGGTGGCCGACGTCCGAGCCGTCTCCCGATATGAGATGCGATTGGACACGGTCTTGACCACCGCCACCACGACCACGGCCGCGACGGGGGTCGCGGCGACGCGCACCGGCCAGACCGATGCCCTGCTGCCCGAGGCTGCGCGGGCCATCGGGCTGTGCGAGGCGGGCGGCTGCTCGGTCGCCGAGATCGCCGCCACCATACGCCAGCCCGTCCTGGTCGCCATGACGCTCTTGGAGGAACTGCTCGATGCCGGTGCGCTGGTCATCGCACCGCCCGCCGCCCCGCACGGCTCCGGCACCGGGCGCCCGAGCCCGCACCTGCTGCAGGCACTGCTGGAAGGGCTGGAAGCGCATGACTTCGCTGTCGCCTGAGCTGGATCCCGCGGCCCGCCGGCTCGCGCTGAAGATCCTCATCGCGGGCGGTTTCGGGGCCGGGAAGACGACCCTGGTCGGCGCGATCAGCGAGATCCCGCCGCTGTCAACCGAGGAGCGCCTGACCGTCGGTGGCACGCACGTCGATTCGCTGGAGGGGGTTGACGGCAAGACCGACACCACGGTGGCGCTGGACTTCGGCCGCCGCACGTTCACCAAGCCGCTGCCTATGACTCTGTTCCTGTTCGGCACTCCCGGTCAGCAACGGTTCGGGTTCATGTGGGACCAGCTGGCCTCGGGCGCGGTCGGCGGCGTAGTGCTGGCCGACACCCGCCGCCTGACCGACGCCTTCCCCGCACTGGACTTCTTCGAGCAGCGCGGCGTCCCGTTCATCGTGGCGGTCAACCAGTTCGACGGCGCCGACTACCGCTATCCCGGCGACGCGGTCCGCCAGGCCCTCGACCAGCCCGCCGACGTCCCGGTGGTGGACTGCGACGCACGCGACCCCCGCTCGGCCAGCGCCGTCCTGATCACCCTGGTCAGGCACGCCATCAACACCCGCACCTGACCTACGCCCCCCTTGCATCTGGGAGTCCGCCCGTGTCCCGCGACACCCCCGACCATCCCGACGCCGAACTCCAACAGCGGATCCATCTGCTGACCGAACTCGGCCTCGGCGAGTCCGACGAGCAGTTCGACGCCTTCGCCGCCGAGTTGGCCACCGCGTTCGCCGCCCAGCTCGGGGAGGGAGGCGAGGTGCCCTACGCCATGGTCAACCTGGTCACCAGCGAGCAGTACTTCGTCGGCCTGCACTGCCCGGACGACAAAGGCCAGGTCGGACGGACCATGTCCCGCGACCACGGCTACTGCCCCGAGGTCGTCCGGCGCCGCAAAGCGCTGGTGCTGCCGGACGTGTATGCCCACCCCCGTTTCTCCACCAACAAGGTCGCCGATCAGATCGGGATCCGCACCTACGCCGGTGCCCCGCTCATCCACCTCGACGGCACCCTCTTGGGGACCGTTTGCATCGTCGGCACCACCGGCCTGCCGCTGTCTACCGGGAAGTCCTCCCTCGCGCTCATCAAGGACCACGCGAAGCGGCTGATGCAGCTGATCGACGGCGGGCTCGGCCACCACACCACCGACCACCAGAGCGCCGGTTACCAGGGCGCCTTGACACGCGATCGACGCAGGCCGCGCCGATGACGTCAGCCGGATCCGCCCCGTCCAACAGTGGCCCCAAGTGATGAAAGGGATGGTGTCCGTGTTCGTGACCGACCAGCACCAGCAGCTGCGGGAGGCCATACGCGCCTTCGCGCTCGCCAAGGTCGCACCCCGGGTTGCTGAGATGGAATCCTCCGCCGCCGTCGACACCGCCCTTCCCGACCTCATCGCCCAGCGGGGATGGATCGGGGTAACCATCCCCCGCCAGTACGGCGGCATGGGCGCCGGTCACCTCGCCAAGACCATCCTCATCGAGGAACTGTCCCGAGTAAGCGGAGCGGCGGGCGCGATCGCGCAGGCGTCCCAGCTCGGCGTCGCCAAGATCCTGCATTTCGGCACCGAGCAGCAAAAGCAGCAGTGGCTTGCGCCCATCGCCGCCGGCAAGTGCCTGCCCACCATCGCCACCACCGAAGAGGACTCGGGTGGGCATGTGCTGGGGATGCGGGCCACCGCCCGCCGCGGCGGCGACCACTACATCCTCAACGGCCGCAAGCAGTACGTCGGCAACTCCCACGTGGGTCATGTGCACGGCGTCATCGCCCGCACCGGCGACGCCGACACCCGGCCCTCCAAGAGCCTGTCGGCGTTTCTGGTGCGGGCGGACCTGCCCGGCGTCCGGCTCGTCCCGCACCAGCCCGCGATGGGGCTGTGCGGATTCAGCTTCGGCGACATCGTGTTCGAGGACGTTCGGGTTCCGGTCGGCGACCGGCTCGGCGAGGAGGGCGACGGCCTCGACGTCGCCTACAGCTCATCGGTCCTGTACGGGCGGCCGAACCTGACCGCGGTGTCGCTCGGCATCCATCAGGCCATCGTGGACGCGACCGTCGAGTTCGTGTCCACCCGGAGACGCTACGACGCCCCGCTGGCCAACCTGCCCAGCATCAAGCACAAGCTCGGGCTGATGCAGCACCGACTCCTCACCGCGCGAGTGGCCGCCTACCACGCCGTGCACCTACTCGACCACGGCCAGCCCTGTGACCGCGAGCTGATGAGCGCCAAGTACGGCAACGTCGAGGCGGCGATGGACTCGGCCCGCACCGCGATGGAGATCCACGCGGCCGCCGGCCTCCGCACCGACCACGAGGCACAGCGGTACTACCGCGACACCGCCTGCATCTACGCGCCCGCCGGAACCGGCGACATCCAGCTCCTTCGCCTGGCCGAGACCGCCCTCGGCATCTCCCGCGGCCCCCAGTGGTCCGTGCGGTTTGCGCACCTGACCGCCCTGCACCCCCCATCCGCCCCGACCGAAACGACACGAAAGCCTGCTGCCTGACCCGCGGTGCGGCCCGGGAATCCGTCCAAGGCCCCCGGTCCCGAGGCCGCACCGCCTCCTTGGACCGAATCACCCTCACGGCCCCCACGCCGCCGGAGTATCGATGACCAACATCTCGACCGACGTCTCGCCCCCGCCCGACGCGGGGCGGGGCGGACATTCACACAGCCCCTTCATCAGAGCACCTCAACCGACGGGGAACCCGAGAAGTGGTCGATAGGCCCCACCGCTGCCCTGCTTGCTGGCGCCGCCCGAAGTGGTGCAGTGATCGACTACCCGTTCTGTGATCCAGCCCGCCGCGTCGCCCTGGAACGCGAGCGCCGCGATCGGCTGCAATCCCGGCCGCCGTTCCCTGTACTCCGCCACGACCGAGAGCGCCTGCATGAGCCGAACAACCGGGAAGCGATCCGATGTGAAGCCTGAGCACTACCTGCCGTCAGAGGTCGCCTCCTTGTTCCGGGTCTACCCCAAGACCGTCGCCCGCTGGGCGGAAAGGGGGTGGCTGACCAGCATCCGCACCCTTGGCGGCCACCGGCGGTTCCCACGTGAAGAGGTAGATCGACTCCTGCGGGAGGGGCTGCCCGCCGAAGCCTTCGAAGAGCAGGACGTGGAAGACGAGCAGTCCTCACCGGCAGCGGCTGTGCTCGCCACCCAGGAGGTCGCTGCCCTCAGAAGAAGGCCGGGCCCGGTCTCCGACAACGCCGATGTCTCGGCCGCGGCCCGCCATCCAATCAACGCGTTGGTCGAGGACCATTTCGCTGGTGATGCGGTGGAGGCGTTGCTAGAGCTCGCGGGCCGGTATGGCATCGCCGTCGCCTACCTCGACCGCCCGTGGTTCACCCGCTATCTGGGGCGTGCTCTGATCGAGGACGAGTGGAGGCGCATCGCTGCCGAACTCAACGACTTCTGTGCGGTGCTCGACGATCTGTGCGCCGAGGACCTGGAGGTCTACGCCGACCTGGTTCTGAAGGCCGCCAGCGTTGTCCGGGTGCCCCCGCCCGCCGATCTCATCGGCGACTACGAGGCGGCCCTCATCGCCACCGGATTCGTTTGGACCGGCAACACAGCACCCACCGCCCGCGCCCGCCAACGGGCCGACACCGCACCCACCGTCCTGGACACGCCCACCATCAGCACCGAGCCGGGGCCCGGAATCGAGCCGGCGTCCGGGGCCGCGTCGGAGTCGAGAATCGAGTCGGCGACGCCGGACGCTGGGGGCCCGCTACCGATTTCGCTACCCAGACGAGGTCGGGAAGAGCGGATCGGGCCCCAGCCCCTAGCCGCTCAGCCGGCCAGGGGTACCACCGAGCCGCACCAACTCGTGCTCTCACCACCGGCCAGCCGGGGGCAACAGGCGCCCAGCACAGGTGGGACGACTGAGCAATCGCGCACCGAGTCACAACCTGAGTCACAAGCCGGGTCATATTCTCCGAAATCGCCGTCGCATCCGGCGGAGTTGGAGATGTCGGTCGAGGTGCTGCGCGAGCGGTACACCGAAGGTGAGTCAGTGCCTTCGATCGCCCGGCGGATGGGACTGACCCCGCGGCAGGTCTACCTGTGGATGCGGCACGAGAGGATCAACCGGCGGCCGCCCGGCGGATCAACGTGGGATTCTTTCCCCATCGAGCTGCAGGAGCTGCGGGAATGGTACGAAGCGGGCGAGACGATCAGTGGTCTGGCCAGAGCGCTAGAGGTTTCGAACACCGCAGTGAAGATGCGGCTCGCAGAGTCGGGCGCCACCTTGCGGTCCCGCGAGGACCCGGGCAGCCAACGGATTGAGCTACCGGTGCCCTCACCGGTGCTGCGCACGCGCTACGAGGCAGGTGAATCGCTCTACGACTTGGCCGATGAACTGGGTGTGGCAACCGGGACTATCAAGCTCCGGCTACTGGAAGCGGGAACCAAGATGCGGCCGGTCGGTGGGCCGACCAGGTCGCATCAGGTGGAACTGCCGGTCCCGGTGGAGCGGTTGCTGGAACGCGTGGAATCGGGCGAATCGGTGCACAGCCTGGCCCTTGAACTGGGCGTGCCCCGCAACACCCTGCGCGGGCACCTGGAAGCGGCGGCCAAGTACGGCCCGCCGCAACCGGGTCAGCCGCACGGGACCGAACAACCGCCGGTCGGGCAAGCCCCGAGTTCCGCGCGCCAGACCGGGCGCGGAACCCACCAGCTCCAGGAGAAGAGCGACTCTCCCCTTCACAAACCAGACCCATCCCGAAAATGACCGGCGAGCGCACTAACCGGGCCGACGGGAAGATCGGCACCCTGGTCCAGGCCAGCCAAGTACACGGCGACGTGCACCTGCACACCTCCGCGCCCGCCGACGCACGGCCGCCGATGATGCTGCCCGCCCCACCCCGGCGGCTATGTGACCGAGAAGACGAGCGCACGCTGCTGCGCCGGATCGCCACCGTCCGCCGCCAACCAGCGCGGCCGGACCTGCTGGTCATCAGCGGCCCGGCTGGCGCCGGAACGACCGCGCTGGCGCTGGACGTCGCGCACCGCGCAGTACGCGCCGACGCGGTCCCGGGCGGCGCGCTGTGGGCGGACCTAACCCCCGCCCCAATCGCCGAACCGGTCACCGGGCAGGGTCCGGCCCGCCAAGGCCGTAGCCGCGTTGATGCCGCGCTGGCGTGCTGGCTGCGGGTCCTGGGCGCGGCCTGGATACCCGGCCATCCCGACGACGCCGCTGCCCTGCTGCGTTCGCTGACCGCGTCCAGGCCGGTCGTCGCGCTGATCGAGCGTGCGGCCACGGCCGAGCAGGTGCGGGCGCTTTTGCCCGCCGCCGGCCTGGTCGTAGTGACCAGCAGGTTCCGGCTGGATCTTGCGGCCGATGGTGCCGCACACCTCCACGTACCGCCGTTGCCCGAGGACGCCGCGGTGGAGTTGGCCACCGATCTGATCGGGACCCGCGCCGATGAAGACCCCGGCGGAGTGCGTGCATTGGTGGCCACGTGCGGCGCGCTCCCTGGCGCGGTCTCCGCCGCCGCGGCCTACGTGGCCGCTCGCCCGCACCGCCCGATCCACCAACTGGCCGCCCGACTGGCCCCCCACCCCTGCACCACCAGCCAGCGCCCAGCCGTCACTACCGACGAGGAGGTCATCGTGAACAATGCTCTCGACACCATCTACGCCGGGTTCCCACCGGACCTGCAGGACGCCTACCGGACTTTGGCGCTCATGCCGGGCCAGGTGTTCAGCGCTGACGCGGCCGCCGCGCTCCTGCAACTCGGCGTTGAAGCCACCGACACCGTCCTGGCCGGCCTCCGCCAGGCGCACATGCTGGAGTACGAGCACGAACAGGACCGGTGGCAGATGCCCGCCCCCGTCCTCACTCACGCCACGAGCCTGGCGGCCGCTCTTCCAGAAGATGAGCAGACCGCTGCCGCGGCCCGCGTCGCGCGCCATTACTTGATGTGGGCAGCCAAGATCGACAGTGTCATCGTGCCCGGCCGCCGTCGCCACGCCGCTGTCTTCGGATGGCTCCCAGAGCGCCCCCCGCAGGTTGAGGGGCCGCGGGACGCGATCGCGCTGATGCAGGACTGGGTCCAGGTGCTGCTCATGGTCCAAGCGGCAGCTGCGGACGCTGGCCTGCACCATCTGGCCTGGCAATACGCCGAGGTGCTCTGGGGATATGTGAGCCAGCGCCAGGACTATGCCGCCTGGCAGCAGGTCTGCGAGGTCGCGCTGGACTCCGCACACCGCGCCGACGACCCGGGCGGTCTGGCACGTGTGCATTCCCTGGCCGGGCTGCTGGACCGGTGGCTAGGGCGCCTCGACGACGCGAAGCAACATCACGTCGAAACCGCCCGCCTAGCCCGCAAGTCTGGCGACACGCTGGCCGAGGCATCCGCTGCCGAGCACCACGGCGCCACTCTGATCCGGATGCGGCGCCACGAAGAGGCCCTCCAAATCCTGCAGGGCGGACTCGCCCTCTACCAAGCCCTCCCATCACACCCGCGCGGAGAAGCCCTGCTGCGGCGCCAGCTCGGCATCGCCCTGAGCCAACTCGGCCACCACGATGAGGCATCAACCCAGTTCACCGCCGCCGAGGCCGTGTTCAACCGCCTCGGGGAGCCCTACCCCCGCTCCCAACTGGCCGTCAACCAGGCCGAAGCAGCAGCCAGAACCGGCCGCCTCGACGAAGCGCTCGCCCACCTTGACCGAGCCGAGGAAATCCTGCCCCATCGCCCGGTCCCCCACGACGCCTACCTGCACTACCTGCGCGCGTCCCTCCACAGCCGCACCGGCGACCACCAAGCCGCCCACCAGGCTCTGGCGACCGCCATCAGGCTCGCCGACCGGTTGCCCGCCAATCACCCCACCAGCTTGCTCATCATGGCCATGGCGGACGAAAGCTCCCGCTCCGCATAGGCACAACCATCACCCATATACAGCCACCCGCACACAGGGCGGACGGTGGCAGGCCCATCCCCGGCTGCCAAGACCTGTCTCTCGATCCCACCTTCTGCGCCCCAGCATGCTGCCGTTTCGCGGACGGCACAGCGGGGGAAAGGCGGCCGCAGAGCTTTCACGGACGTCATCACCGGGCAGCTCGCCGCCACCTGATCCACGGGCACCCCGGGCCTGAGGTGATCAGCAAGAGCTTGTACGTGGCGCGAATCCTACGGTCACCTACGGTGGACCGCGCCGAACCGACTGGCACTGTCGGCGAGCCGCTCACTGACGAAGCCACCGTAGTCTTGGCCCCGTGACAGTTCACCGGCTATCAACTGGACGAATATCTCAAACTGATAACGTCCTGACATAGACCCAGGTCACGAAGTGTTCTCCCCGCGCGAGCGGGGGTCGTCCGCGTGGGAATGGGGCCTGATCCTGCGTGACCCGGTTCTCCCCGCGCGAGCGGGGGTGGTCCGTCATCGAGCGTGCGCGTGCCGAGCGGATGGGTGTTCTCCCCGCGCGAGCGGGGGTGGTCCGTGGGCGACGGGGCCGGGGAAGCCGCGCCAGACGTTCTCCCCGCGCGAGCGGGGGTGGTCCAAGACCGGCGGGGTCGAACCGTTCGCGCGCCGTTCGTTCTCCCCGCGCGAGCGGGGGTGGTCCGGCCCCGGCGCGATCCTGCACGCCGGCGTGGACGTTCTCCCCGCGCGAGCGGGGGTGGTCCGACACGGCCTGCGACACAGGACTGGATCCGGCGGTTCTCCCCGCGCGAGCGGGGGTGGTCCGACACGGCCTGCGACACAGGACTGGATCCGGCGGTTCTCCCCGCGCGAGCGGGGGTGGTCCGTGTTTGGGCGATTCGGGCAGCGTCCCGGCGTCGTTCTCCCCGCGCGAGCGGGGGTGGTCCGCCCTGGTATGCCTCGGGGCCGCCGGTGCGGTCGTTCTCCCCGCGCGAGCGGGGGTGGTCCGGTGGCCAGCCCGTTGCGGTCGCGGGTGGTCACGTTCTCCCCGCGCGAGCGGGGGTGGTCCGGCGACCGTGCTGACCGTCGGGCCGGACGCGACGTTCTCCCCGCGCGAGCGGGGATGGTCCGTTGCGCGGTCCGGACTGATGACCGCGCCAGTTCTCCCGCCCGAGCGGGGGTCCGCACATCAAGAACGCGCGACATTTCGTTGACGAGAACCCCGCTCCCCTCCGTATTGGAGAAAGTCGTTCGTGCGCAACTCGCCTTCGAAGGGAGAGGGCCACGAGGACAAGCCGAGACGAAGTCCCCGCTGACAAGCCGGAGGAGCCCCAGGCCCATGGGGATGGAGCTTAAGTTAGCCTGAGGGCGTTGGATGCCTGTCGGCAGAGCGTCAGCCGAAGGAGAGTTCGGTGTCCCGGTTTAAGAAGTCTAGGCAAGGCCGGGATGCCGAAGAATCGCTCCGCTCGGGCGCAGACGGGATCGGTCGGCCAGCCAGGTACTTGTTAATCTATCGGCGGCGATCAAGGGCGTTTGAGTTCGACCGATGGGGCCGCATGCCCCGGCCACAGCTGCACCCTGTGTTCTTCCTCGGCGTTGCCAGAGTTGCGCACGCTCAGCCGTACCCGGTACACCACGTTCGGCCATACCTGGGTGGACAGCTCTGGCAGCACGGTTCCTTCCTGGTCGGGGACGGCGAGGATTAGTTCTGCGTAGGGGTGGCTGATCCACTGCTGGCTGACCTCTGCGACGTATGCCCACGCTGTGAGGTCCGTCTCTGGGGCGTCGGCCAAGATTTGCATCGTCACTTCCACGGCGGGAGTGCCAGCGGCGATGGCCAGGCCCCGGCCAGGCACGGCGGCGCGGATCGGTAGCCCGGTGGTGGCATCGGGACGCCCGTAGGCCAAGCCGGTGCGCCAGCCTCCGCGGGGCGGCTGGAAAAGTGTGTAGTAACCGGCTTCACCGGGCTCCAGGTGCTGCTGAACGGTAGTGGGCTGCTGCCCAGAATGTTCAGGTAAGTCGTGACCGACTTGGGTGAGCACAGTGTCACGGGCTTGCAAGCGTTCGGTTGCCTCGTCCTCTTCCTCGGTCTGCAGCCTGGTCAGGGCATCCTTATCGAGCTCGGCGACGACCACGTCCCACTGCCGGGTAGTGAGTTCCACCTGTACCTCTTGGTCGGCGGCGTCATGCCAGCCAAGGACACTCTTGATAGCCAGGCAGTCCTCAGCAATCCCGCGCGGGTCGCCCCACTGCGGTTCGGTGGTGATGCCCGAGTCCAGGGCCAGGGAGATCATGTTGGCCTGCGCCGGAGAGAGAGTGACAGCGAGCGTGTCGCCGTGAGCGGAGGACATGCAGTTCACACTCCTCTTGCTGGGCAGCAGGAAGCAGCGGCCAGGGTACCGCGCGGAGACGACACCCTGACCGCTGCCATGCGGTGCACTCAGATCAGTACTGGGAGCACTGTTTCGTCGTCGGGATCTGGCTATCGGCCGGGGCGTTGGTGACCCACACCCAGTACGGGTCGCCCTGGATGTAGGTACCGCCCTCGTTGAGCGCCGGCAGGATTCGGTTCTCGCGGAACAGCCTGTTGTTCAGAGCATTGCCGTGCGCGGTGTTCTGGGCAAGGGGGAGGAACGCGCACGAGAACCGCGGGTTCTGGGTTCCGCCCTCTTCGCTGGAGGCGTACGGGTACTCGTCGCATGACAGCCCGAGCGATGACGCTTTCTGCTGGTATGCGGTGGTGCAGATCGTGGCGCGATTCTGGTCGTGGGTGATGGGATCGGAGCGGTGCAGGGGGTGGCCGTACTGAATGTCTCCGTAGTGCTTGAGGTTGTCGCGCACCCTGATGGCATACAGGTTATGCTTGACCACCTCTCGGTAGTCTCCGTATTTCGCGTCCGCGACGTTGTAGTCCATGTAGAAGGTCGCGGCGGCGGCATTGCCCATGTAGAAGACGCAGCCTTCTCCGCCGATGTAGCTCTCCTTGTCACAGCGCACGTTGAACGGGTCGTTGGCCGGCGAGGCGGGGGTGAGAACCGCTCCGTTGTCTACACTCAGAGCCAGTTTGATCTGCGGGTTGGAGTACTGGATGCTCACACCAGTCACGGGGGGAATCGAGGTCGCCATCTCGTAGTAGGTGTACACACTCGGGGCGATTTTCTTCCGTATAGGATCCGGTATGGTGCATTGTTTTGTTGCGCAGGTGAGCGAGGCGATGTAGCCGGGGCCTAACTGTACAAGTTCAGGCGAAAGCCACAGCGGCGTTATGCCGACTTGCATCAGCCACGTACGGTTGCTTGCGCTGAGTGTCGCCCACACGTCGGTCCGGACCTGTCCATGGACCGTGACAGCACCCCCCTGAAGGATCTCGATCTGCCTGACGGTTTCGTAGCAGGCGTGGAACCGGTCGTAGTTGGTCTGCCCCGGCTTGCTGGAACACAGCGCTTGCGGCGGGGTCGGGTCAGCAGCTCTGCGCTGGAGCGTTGCGGGGGTTTTCGCCGCCTTCTTCGGGTCGATCGTTCTCAGGCACAGGCGCGCCTGGCGCCCCTTGAAGCGGATGGCACCACAGTCTTCCTGCCTGACAGCGTTGCCACGCTGTAGTCGTTCCAGGTAGCCCTTGATCTTAGCCGGGTCGTTCGGATCCCGACTGGCCGTCAGCGAGTCGGCCGTGGTGGGCATGCTGGTCGCTGGGATGCTTGCCGGGTCGTGCGGGCTCGGCGTGAACGCGGTCAGGGGCGCTGACAGGGCAGCAGCGACTGCTGCGACCAGCAGGGGAAACCGACGTCGTCTCATCGGCGTCATCCGCAGAACGTCTCGAACGCGTCGGCCTTGTTGTCGGCGCTACCGACGCCGGTCGATTCGGCGCCCGGGTTCTCGGTCCACAGGGTGGTCGGCGGCTGAGTGGCCTGGTCGTAGACCAGCACCGTGTTGATGGAGTAGTTCTGCCAGGAGGAGGCTGCGTTGCCGAAGCCGTAGTCGGTGAGGTACTGCCACAGGCCGGCGGCGCCGCAGTCGTGGAAGCTGAGTTTGCGGCCACCGTAGTTGGCAGTTTCGAAGAAGCAGTACCAGCCCGAGGTGCACACGCCCGCAGCGGTACCGGCCGCGGGGATGGTCAGCACGGCGCCGTTGCCGAAGGTGATCGTTCCCGGTGCCGTTTGCCGGGCACCAGGGTGCTCGGCCACGACTTGGTCGACCTGCCGCTGCACGTCTTGCGTGTTGCTGGTTGAGGCCTGCGCCGGCGCGGCGAGCATCGCTGCGGTGGCCATGGCGGCGGTGGCGGTGAGAGTGACAGCTCGGGGGAGGTTGGGAGCCTTCATGCCTGTCCCTTCACAAAAGGACGCCCGTCCGGCCTGGAAATCGAACAGGGCACCGAAGTGATCTTGCACCCTTGAAGCTAGATCAACTCGTCTCAGGCGCCCTACAGGGAAACAGGTAAAGGATCATTTACCTATACCGCTCCCTGCACGGACAACATCCGGCCATATCTGCCGTCAACCACCCGCAGGACGTTGACGTCAGCGCGTTCCTAACGTTAAGAACGCAAGAGGGCATCGGGCTTCACAACCGAATCACTGACCCGCGATGACAGCATTCAACGATCATGGTTTTGCGATGACCGTATTTGCTTTATCGACACGAACCAAAGCATTCAGACTCTGGCGTAGCAAGAACGCGGAAGGCGAGGGTCACCCTCCCCTGAGCACACTTCGCTTAGCCATTTGACCTGCGGTGACCCTTTTTCACCCCGGGTATTTCGTAGTTCTGCAGCACGGCGATCGCGCCTTGACCAGGTGGCCGACCTTGCTGGGACTGCAGCGGAGCTTGCGGAGGATAAGCCAAGATTAGAGCTGGCCGGTCGCCCGGTCGCCGGGTCCACAGAGCTTGGCGTGCGACCGGTTCGCCTGCTTCTGCGACTCGGACATGTTCTTGCCCTTGTCAGGCGTGACGACCACCGAGGCTCCGGCTCCCTGGTATGCCTTGTCGGCCGGAGCGAGGATTCCCACCCTCTCCAGTTCCTGCAGGACGCCCAGACGCGGGCGGCGGTCAGGTCATGCGTCTTGCCGGGCATCGCCCCCGGAAGTCCAAAGGATCTTCCCGCTCGGGCTGACGATCGCCTGCACGTTCATTCCGTGCACCCCGATGCTTGCCGGAGAAGTGGGGCGGTCGACCTTCACCCAGTCGATGTGGATCAGCGTCCCGCCCAGGACCAGGTGAGACAGCCTGGGTCGTGGCGATCAACCCGTCTACCAGGGCTTCTCTGTGTCCGAAGGCACTCCATCAACTCGCGATCATGCTGTGATCAACCAGCCCGTCTGAGGATAAAACGGGGTCACTGTCAACGAGCCGCTCGTTAACGAAGCCAACGTAGGCTTGGCCTCATGGCATTTCACCAGCGACCAACTGGACAGAGATCTCAAATCAATAACGCCCCCGCATAGGCCCAGGTAGCGAAGTGTTCTCCCCGCGCGGGCGGGGGTGGTCCGGAGATCGCGTTCTTCGAGCGGGAGGCCGAGCGGTTCTCCCCGCGCGGGCGGGGGTGGTCCGATGACGGCTGCGCCGGTGCACCCGGCGGCGGCGTTCTCCTTGCGCGGGCGGGGGTGGTCCGCGCACTCT
>NZ_VCKZ01000010.1 GCF_005889745.1 Actinomadura geliboluensis | reverse complement strand
GGGTCAGGGGCCGGGGGGTGGCGAGCGTCGCCTCGCCTTCGAGGCAGAGCAGCGTCTGGGGCAGACCGGTGGGCAGGTCGACCGCGTCGGCGAGGTCGTGGTGGACGAGGGTGAACTCGTCGACGCCGGGCCGGTAGAGGTCGCCGGCGGGTTCGACCCTGGCGGGGGCGGACGGGGCGAACTCGACGACGCGCATCAGTTCGGGGACGTCCACGTGCTTCGGGGTGAGGCCGCAGCGCAGGACGTTGTCGGAGTTCGCCATGACCTCGATCGCGAGGCCGCCGAGGTAGGAGTGCGGGACTCCGGCGTCGAGGAAGAGGGCCTCGCCGGGCTTCAGTTCGACGTGGTTGAGCAGGAGCGCGGCGAGGACGCCGGGGTCGCCGGGGTAGGCGCGGGCGATGTCGGCGTGGACGCCGGTGAGGGCCGGTTCGACCGCTTCGAGGATCGGCGCGGAGGCCGCGTCCAGCATCTCGGTGAGGACGGTGCGGAGGGCCTGCGCGGGCGGTGCGGTGCGGAGCGTCTCCGCCCAGGGGCGCAGCGCGGGGACGGCGAGGCCGTCGAGGAGGGCCGCCGTCGCGGTCGGCTCGCGGAAGCCGCAGAGGCCGTGGAAGTCGGTGAGGGCGCAGACCATCTCGGGCTTGTGGAAAGGGTCCTTGTAGGTGCGGGCGGGGTCGCCGATCGGGATGCCGCGTGCTTCTTCGGCGGCGAAGCCCGCCCGCGCCTGCGCCATGGTGGGGTGCACCTGGAGGGAGAGCGGTTTCTCGACCGCGAGCACTTTGAGCAGGTAGGGCAGCGTCGGGCCGAAGCGGGCCAGCGAGGGCGCGCCGAGCATCCCGGCCGGGTCGCGTTCGATGAGGACGTTGAGCGGCGTCCCGTCCACCGACGACGGGGCGGCCGGATGCGCGCCCGCCCACAGCTCGGCCTGCGGGCGCCCGGTCGGCGCGGTGCCGAGCAGCTCCGGCAACGCGGTGCGCGACCCCCAGTCGTAGGGCCGGATCACGGTGGACAGCGGCAGGGGCACCAACCCGCGCGTTCTCCTTACTCGGTGCGCCAAGTCGGGAGGTCGGCGCTCGTGGAGGACAGCGTACAAGCGCCGGGGGACGGCGGGCACTCGGCCGTCCGGGTGAACCGCCGGCGGGCCGCCCCCCGAACTGCCGGGCGGGGGACGGCGTCCGGCGGGCCCGAACCTCTAGGATGAGCGCCGGGGGAAGGTGGTGGACGTGGGCAAGCACAACAAGCCGGCGACGCGGTCGTGCCCCGGCTGCAACGGGACCGGGACCAGCACCGCCACCCATGAGCGCTGCAACGTGTGCCACGGCACAGGGCGCATCTGAGTCAGCGCCGTATCTGGACGAGCGTGATCAGCAGCGCGGCGGCGCAGGACGCCCAGGCCAGCGCCGCGTAGCCGCCGACCGACAGGACGGCGGTGGACGCCAGGCTCGCGGCGGCGGCGATCGTCCAGACGGCGGCGTCGACGGCGCCCTCGACGTGCGGGCGGTCCGCCTCGGGGAGGTCGCGGGCGAGCCGGCCGCTGCCGCCGACGAAGCACAGGTTCCAGCCGTAGCCGAGCAGGAACAGCGCCGCGGGACGTCCCACGGAGCCGGTCGCGACGGCGGCGAGCGCGGTGGACAGCGCCAGGGTGAGCAGCCCGCCGACGATCACGGGACGGGCGCCGAAGCGGTCGAACAGGCGGCCCGTCACGGGTGAGAGCGCGAACATGCCGAGCGTGTGCGCGGACAGGGTCATCCCGACGGCGTCGAGGCCGTCGCCGTGCAGGTGCATGTCGAGCGGGGCGGCGGTCATGACGGCGACCATCACGACCTGCGCCGTCACCATCACCGTCAGCGCGGACCGCGCGGCGGGGGTCCGGATCAGCCTGCGGACGGGCACCGGTGGGGTGAGGGCGTCCGGCCGTCCGCGCGGGGTGCCGGTCGCGGCGGCCGCGGCGACCGCGCAGGTGAGGACGGCGAGGAGGAACGGGCCGGTCAGGGAGGGAAACCCTGCGCCGCCGGCGAGGGCGCCGGACGGGTCGAGCAGCAGCGGGCCGCCGACGGCGCCGGCGGCGGCCGACCACACGACGAGCCCGATGGCGAAGCCGCGCCGCCCGGCCGGGTACTGGTCGGCGGCCGCGTAGCGGGACAGCTGGGCGCCCGCGTTGCCGAGGCCGAGCAGCAGCATGCCGGCGCACAGCCCGGCGATGTCGCCGCCCGCGACCGCGGCGGCTGCCAGGCAGGCGCCGGCGGCCGCGGCCGCGTAGCCGAGGACGAAGGCGGCGCGGCGGCCCAGCCGGCGGGTCAGCCGGGTCAGCAGCAGCGCGCCGATGCCCGTCCCGACGATGCCGGCGGTGCCGGGGACGCCGCCCCAGCCGGTGCCGAGCCGGTCGCCGGCGACGAGGGTGCCCGTCGCGCTCGCCACCGCCATGGACGCGTTCATCAGGGCGGTGCCCGAGCAGAGGGCCGCCATCGCTCCCGAGCGTTTCGCCATCCCTTAACGCTATGAAGGCCGATCTTCGGGGAGAATGGGCGATCACTGGTGATCTGCGCGTTTGACTTCTCGTTCGCGAGGAGTTTCGGCGGAAGGACTTTGCCCATGGACCGGGACCTGGACCAGACCGACTGGCGCATCCTCGCCGAGTTGCAGCGGGACGGGCGTCTGTCGTTCAACCGGCTGGCGGGGCTCGTCAACCTCTCCGCCCCGGCGGTCGCGGAGCGGGTGCGGCGGCTGGAGGAGGCGGGGGTGATCACCGGGTACGGGGCGCGGGTCGATCCGGCGCGGGTCGGGCAGCCGCTCACGGCGTTCGTGCAGATGCGCTGCGCCCTCGGCCGCTGCCTGCTGAAGACGACCGCCGCGGAGGACCTGCCGGAGGTCACCGAGGTGCACAAGCTGAGCGGCAGCTGGTGCTCGATGCTGAAGGTGCGGGTCGGGTCGATGGCGCATCTGGAGGGGCTGCTGGAGCGGCTCGGCGAGCACGGCGAGATGAACTCGCACATCGTGCTGTCGACCGCCTTCGAGGGGCGCGCCGTCGAGCCGCCGGTCCCGGGCGCCCGGACGGTCACCGCGTCCGAGGGCTGGACCCGGTAGCTCGTCCCGCGCGGACGCCGGAGAAATGGTTGAATCGTGCGCTATGTGGCACTCGTCACTGCGTTCCATGCCCTGGCGACGGAGGTATCCGGCCGGTGTCCCCGGTGATCTCGACATCCCGGACGTCCCCGTCACACGGCTCCTCGACGATGCCGCGGACCGGTACCCGCGCAAGCCCGCCCTGATCTTCTTCGGCCGGCGCCTCAGCTACCGCGAGCTGCGCGAGGCGGCGGACCGGTTCGCCGACGGCCTGCACCGGCTCGGCGTGCAGCCCGGCGACCGGGTCGCGCTGATCCTGCCGAACTGCCCGCAGATGGTCATCGCGTTCTACGGGGTGCTGCGGCGCGGCGCCATCGCCGTCCAGCACAACCCGCTCTACACCGAGGAGGAGATGCTCCGGCAGCTCGCCGACTGCGGCGCGCGGGTCGCCGTCGTGCTGGACCGGTCCTTCGCGACGGTGCGGGCCGTGCGGTCCCGGCTGCGGCTCGACCACATCGTCGTGACGTCGCTCGTCGACTACCTGCCCGCGTCCCGACGGCTCGCGCTGCGGCTGCCGCTGGTGCAGGCGCAGCGGCGGCGCGCGGCCATCACGGCGGACGTGCCGGACGATCCGGGCGTCGTCCCGTTCCGGGAGCTGCAGCGGCCGCCGCGGCGGCACGTGCGGCAGCTGCCGCTGGAGCCGGCGCGGCACCTGGCGGCGATCCAGTACACCGGCGGGACGGAGGGCCGGCCGAAGGGCGCGATGCTGACGCACCGCAACCTCGTCGCGAACGCCTGCCAGCAGCACGCCTGGGACCTCGACGGGCGCCCCGGCGCGGACGTGACGCTGGCGGTGCTGCCGCTGTTCCACTCGTTCGGGCTGATGAGCTGCCTGGTCGCGCCGGTGATGACGGCGGGCGCGGTGGTGCTGCTGCCGCGCTACGACGGCGACCGGGTCGTGAGGGCCATCCGCAAGTACCGGCCGACGATCTTCCCGGGCGTGCCGACGCTGTACGAGCAGGTGCTCGACAGCCCCCGGTTCCGGCCGTCGGACCTGCGGTCGCTGCGCATCTTCATCTCCGGCGCGATGGGGCTGGCGCAGAGCACGATCGACCGGCTGGAGCGGACCGGCGCGCGCGGCCTGATCAACTGCTACGGGCTCACGGAGGCGTCCCCGGCCGTCACCGGCAACCCCCTCGACGGCACCGCCCGCAACCTGACCGTCGGGCTTCCGCTGCCGATGACCGACGCCGTCGTGGTCGCCGAGGACGAGCCGACGCGGGTGCTGCCGCCCGGCGAGCCCGGCGAGCTGGTCGTGCGCGGCCCGCAGGTGTTCGCCGGCTACTGGAACGCCCCGCTCGCGACCGCGCAGACCCTGTCGAAGGGGTGGCTGCGCACCGGTGACATCGCCGTGATGGACGAGGACGGTTTCATCACCATCCTGGAGCGCATGCGGGACATGATGAAGGTGAGCGGCTTCACCGTGTTCCCGACCGAGGTGGAGAAGGTGCTGCGCCGCCATCCCGCCGTCTACGACTGCGCCGTGGTCGGCGTGCCGGACGCCCGGCGCGGGGAGCGCATCATCGCGCACGTGGTGGAGCACCCCGCCTACCCTTTCTCGGCCGACGAACTGCGGCGGCACTGCAAGCGCTATCTGTCGCACTACAAAGTGCCGTCGGAGTTCCTGCCGCGTACGGAACTGCCCAGGAATCTGCTGGGAAAGGTCGTCCGGCAGCGGCTGCGGGACGAGTTCGCCGCCTCCGCGCAAGGGCAGAGCGGTGAGGCGCAGAGTGGTTGACTGGGCGGGTGCAGACCGAGACCGTCCAGTCCGGGCTCTTCCCCCGGCTCGTTGAGATCGGGCGTGCTTCGGCCCCCGCCGCGCCATCGGACAGTGCTCCCCCGAAGACGTTGTACGACCGGCACGGCGTCCTCGTGGTGCGCGTCGGTGACATCGTGGTGAAGGCGCACCAGGCCGACCGCGAGCATGGCGCCCCCTTCTTGGAGCGGATCCGGCTGGCGGCCACGCTCCCTGGCCTTCTCCTAGGACCGATGGGCGCGCCCCTAACCGTGGACGGCCGGACCGTCACGATCGCCGCGTACGGCGACCCGGTCGACCCGAGCCGGGAACTCCCCTGGGCGGAAGGGGCCCGCCTTCTGGCGGCGCTCCACGCGGAGAGCGTCCCGGCAGAAGCACCGTCTTGGGGGCGTCCGACCCGTGTGGCCCGCCTCGTCTCGCGGTTGGGCGAAGGCTCCGCCGAGGACGCGGTGAGGCGCGCGTTCGCCACCCTCCCCGCATGGATACGCGGCGAGGAGGACGAGCCCCCGGCGCGGACGGAGCGCCTCATCCACGGGGACTGGCACCTGGGCCAGATGGTCCGCGCACGGGACGGCCACTGGCGGCTCATCGACATCGAGGACCTGGGCAGAGGCGACCCCGCATGGGACCTCGCCCGCCCTGCCGCGCTCTACGCCGCAGGCGTCCTTCACCCGGACGAATGGGAGCTGTTCCTAGGCGCGTATATGGCGGCCGGTGGCCCGGCAGTCCCTGCCCAGGACGACCCGTGGACGAGCCTGGACATACCCGCCCGAAGTCTTGCGATCCAGATTGCCGCCACGTGCGTCATATCGGCGGGGAGGGAAGACCGAGCCCTGGACGGGCCGGAGCAGGCGATGATCGACGCCTGCGTGAGAATGGCCGCGGCGGGGGACGCGGCATGACGTGGCGCGAAACCTGCCCTACATTTAGCCTCTACCTGGGGATCCAGACCGGAAGGACGACAAGGCGATGCACTGCCCTAAGTGTCGTGGCGTGATGCGGACCTACACCCGCAGCGGCGTCCACATCGAGCAATGTGACAGCTGCCGGGGCATCTTCCTCGACTACGGCGAGCTGGAGGCCCTGAGCCAGATGGAGTCGCAGTACCGGGCGGCCCCGCCGCCGCCCGCCGCCGCGGCACCGGGGTGGGGCGCGCCGGCGGTGCACCACCATCACCACGGCGGGCACCACCGCCCCCACCACGGCAGCGTCTTCCACATGCTGTTCTCGACCTGACGCGTCACGTACGGCCCGCCCCTTCACGGAGGCGGGCCGTACGCGCGTCCACGGCCGGAGCCGGTCTACAGGCACGGGTCTACAGGCGCGGGTCGACGGGCTCGGACTCCAGCGCCAGCACCGCGAAGACCGCCTGGTGGACGCGCCACAGCGGCTCCCCGGCGGCGAGCCGGGCGAGCGCCTCGGTGCCGAGCGCGTGCTCGCGCATCGCCAGCGACCGCTTCCGGCCGAGCGACCGGCGGCGCAGCCGGTCGAGGTTCGCCGGCTCGCGGTAGTCGGGCCCGTAGATGATCCGCAGGTACTCCGGCCCCCGGCACTTGACGCCGGGCTGGATCTTCGCGCCGTCCGGGACCGGGCCCAGCGGCTTGACGACCATGCCCTCGCCGCCGGAGGCGGTGAGCTTCTCCCACCATTCGGTGACGGCGGTCTCCGACTCCGGCGACTCCAGGTCCACGGTCACCGAGGCCGTCCGCTTGATGAGCCCGGTCGCGTCGCCTTCCGCGAGCCTTTCCGCCACGGCCATGTGCCATTCGTGGTCGCGCGCGTCCGCCCAGGAGCGGCCTTCTCCCGCGAGGATCTGGAACGGCGCGAACTGCAGCCCGTCCAGGCCGTCCACCGTCCAGCAGTACCGCGCGTAGGCGTCCCTGAAGCGGGACGCGTTGGCGGCGCGCCGGTCGATGTGCTCGCGGAGACCATCAAGGTCGAGCCCGCGTGCCTCCGCGCGCGCGAGAGCGTCGGCTGCCATCGGCAGGGCCGCGCGGGCCGCCGCACCGGTCGCCGCGTACTGCGTGCGGATGAGCTCCATGGCCTTCGCCGACCACGGCAGCAGCTCGCCGTCGATGACGAGCCATCCGGTGTCCAGCTCGTCCCAGAGCCCGGCGGCGCCGATCGCGGCGCGCAGCCGGTCCAGGACCTCGGACGTGCGGGACGGGTCGCGGAAGAACGAGCGCCCGGTACGGGTGTAGACGGCGCCGGTCGTCCCGTCCGCCACGCCGAAGCGCTCGGCGGCCACGGCGGCGTCGCGGCAGACGACGGCCACGGCGCGCGAGCCCATGTGCTTCTCCTCGCACACGACCCGGGCGACGCCCTTGTCCCGGTAGGCGGCGAGGGCCTCGGCCGGGTGCTCCAGGTGTCCGGGCAGCGCCGAGGTCTCGGCGGGCGCCATGGTGGGCGGCAGGTAGACGAGCCAGCGCGGGTCCACCGCGAACCGGCTCATCACCTCCAGCGCGGCCATCGCGTTCTCCTCTCGGACCGCGACGCGGCCCATGAGGCGGGTCTCCACCCCGCCGTTGCCGAGGACGTCGCCGATGTTCAGGACGTCGTTCTCCCGCGAACCGCCCGCGGCCGGGGCCTCCAGCGGACGCGTCGGCTCGTACCAGACCTGCCGGGCCGGAACCGACGCCAGCTCACGCTCCGGATAGCGCAGCGCGGTCAGCTTCCCGCCGAACACGGCACCGGTGTCCAGGCAGATGGTGTTGTTGACCCACTCCGCCTCGGGGACGGGCGTGTGCCCGTACACGACCATGGCCTTGCCCCGGTAGTCGCGCGCCCACGGGTACCGGACGGGCAGCCCGTACTCGTCGGTCTCCCCCGTGGTGTCGCCGTAGAGCGCGAACGAGCGGACCCTTCCGGACGCCCGTCCGTGGTAAGCCTCCTTGAGCCCGGCGTGGGCCACGACCAGGCGGCCGCCGTCCAGCATGTAATGGCTGATGAGTCCGTCCATGAACTCCAGCGCGCCGTCGCGGAAGTCGTCGTCCTCGGCGGCGAACTGCTCCAGGGAGTTCTCCAGGCCGTGCGCCACCCGCACCTTGCGTCCGCGCAGCGCACGGACGAGCTTCGCCTCGTGGTTGCCCGAGACGCACAGCGCGTCGCCGGCGGCGACCATGCCCATGACCAGGCGCAGCACGCCCGGCGAGTCGGGCCCGCGGTCGACGAGGTCGCCGACGAACACGGCGGTGCGCCCGCCGGGGTGGTTCGCGCCGACGGCCCGCCCCCGCGCGTCCCGCTCGATCTCGTAGCCGAGGCCGGTGAGGAGGTCCTCCAGCTCCGCGCGGCAGCCGTGCACGTCGCCGACGATGTCGAACGGGCCGGTCAGCTCCCGCCTGTCGTTCCACGCCTTCTCGCGGACGATCGTCGCGGCGTCGATCTCCTCCGCGCCCGTCAGCACGTAGTACCGGCGGAACGCGCGGGCCAGGTCACGCATGCCGCGCCGCAGCTCACGGCGCTGGCGCGGGATCACGTGCGGCGGCAGGTCCCGGTCGGGCCGCGTCGCGTTCCGCTCCGCGGCGAGGCTCTCCGGCACGTCCAGCACGATCGCGACGGACAGGACGTCGTGGTCCTTGGCGATCCGCAGCAGCGCCTCGCGGGCCCTGGTCTGCACATTCGTCGCGTCCACAACGGTCAGCAGCCCGCGCCGCAGCCGCTTGGCCACGATGTAGTGGAGCAGGTCGAACGCGTCGCCGCTCGCGGACTGGTCGTTCTCGTCGTCCGACACGACGCCGCGGCAGAAGTCGGACGACACCACCTGCGTCGGGGCGAAGTGCTTGCGCGCGAAGTGGGACTTGCCGGACCCGGTCACGCCGACCAGCACGACGAGCCCCGCCTCCGGGACCTTGATCTCGGTCATCGGGTGAAGACCCCCATCTGGGTGGGCGCGCCGACCTCGGGGTCGTCGTCGCCGACGGGCACGTGGCGGACGCGGTAGCCGTGCGCGGCGGCGACCCGGTCCGCCCAGGCGCGGAACTCGGCCCGCGTCCATTCGAAGCGGTGGTCGGAGTGGCGCATCGCGCCCGGCGCGAGCCCCTCGTAGCGGACGTTGTACTCGGCGTTCGGGGTCGTGACGACGACCACGCGGGGCGCGGCGTGCCCGAACACCACCCGCTCGACGGCGCCGAGCCGCGGCGGGTCGACGTGCTCGATGACCTCCATCAGCACCGCCGCCTCGTAGCCGGCGAACCGCTCGTCGGCGTAGGTGAGCGCGCCCTGGAAGACGTCCCGGACGCGGCCGGCCCGGTCGCCGTGGTGCGGGCGCGACCGGTCGTCCCAGCGCAGCCGCCGCCAGGCGTGGCTCAGCGCGCGGTGCGAGACGTCGGCGCCGGCGATCTCGCCGAAGAAGTCGTCCCTGGCGAGCAGCGCCAGCAGCTTCCCCGAGCCGCAGCCGAGGTCGATGACGCGCCGGGCGTTCTCGTCGCGCAGCGCCTTCACGACCGCCTGGAGGCGCCGCTCCGCGAGCGGGACGGTCTTCTCCTCCTCCGCCCCGGACGCCTGCTCCGCCTCGGACCCCTGCTCCGCATCGGGTGCCTGCTCCTCCTCGACGTGCACGGGGTCGAGCTCCTCGTCGGCGGCGTCCTCGGCGTCGGCGAGGCGGCCCAGCGCGGTGCGGACGAGCGCGCGCCGGTTCGCCAGGTAGCGCCGGGTGATGGCGCCGCGGTCGGGGTGCGCGGCGAGCCAGCCCTCCCCCGCCCGGATGAGCTTGTCGACCTCGTCGGGCGCGAGCCAGTAGTGCTTGGCGTCGTCCAGGACGGGCAGCAGCACGTACAGCTGGTTGAGCGCGTCCGCGAGCCGCAGCGTCCCGGTCAGCGTGAGCGTCACGTACCGGGAGTCACCCCACTCGGCGAACTCCGGGTCGAGCGGGACGGGCACCGCCGACACGTCCCAGCCCAGCGGCGCGAAGAACCGCTCGGCCTGCTCCGGCCCGCCCCGGCACGGCAGGGCCGGCAGGACGACCTCCAGCGGGATCGGCGACCCCGCCAGGTCGGGACGGGCGTCGCACCGGCCGCGCATCGCGGTGCGGAAGACGCCGGCCATGGCGGACGCGAGCAGCGACGACGCCGCGTAGGGGCGGTCGTTCACGTACTGGCCGAGGGAGAAGTCCGGCGTGCCTCTGCCGCGCGTCCGCACGAGCTTGACCGGGTCGACGTCCAGCAGTAGCGCCGCCGTGCAGCGCCGTTCGCCGGCGTCGGGGTAGAAGACGTGCGCCGTGCCGAAGGACTGCTCGAAGCGCTGCACGCGCTCGGGATGCTTGTGCAGCAGGAATCCCAGGTCGGTCGCCTGGTCCATGGTCGTGGTGATCGTCAGAAGCACGCGCCCCAGTGTGGCGGACATAACCTGATGATTCGCATTCCTTTTTCCGGAAGAATGCGGCGCGATATGAGCAGACATCCCCGCCGGATGACCGCGCAGGAGACCGTGGCCATCCTCGAACGCGGCGACTACACGGCACCCTCCGGCCGCACGATCTCGATCGCGGACGGCCTCTCCCGCGCCGTCGAGGGCACCGTCCTCTACCGCCCCGACGAACTGGACGCGCTCCTCGGGCGCCCGCCCGGCGCCGGGTTCGCGGAAACGCGGATCGAGGTGACCGGCGAGACGACGCTCGCCGCCGCCCGCCGGCTGTGCGGCGGGGACACGGACCCGCTCGCGCTCAACTTCGCGTCCGCGAAGAACCCGGGCGGCGGCTTCCTCAACGGGGCGCACGCCCAGGAGGAGGGGCTGGCGCGCTCGTCCGGCCTCTACAGGTCGCTGCTGTCGGCCAGGGAGTTCTACGACTTCCACCGCGAGCAGCGCGACCTCCTCTACAGCGACCACATGATCTACTCGCCCGGCGTGCCGGTGTTCCGGGACGACGCCGGGCGGCTGCTCGACGAGCCGTACGGCATCGCGTTCGTGACGTCCCCGGCGCCGAACCGCGGCGCGATCCGGGACGGCGCCGCGGCCGCGCGGATCCCGGCCGTCCTCCGGCTGCGGGCCCGCAAGGTGCTCGCCCTGGCGCTCGCGCGCGGGCACGCGCGGCTGGTCCTCGGCGCGTGGGGCTGCGGCGTGTTCCGCAACGACCCGGCCGAGGTCGCCGAGGCGTTCGCCGGGCCGCTGCGCCCCGGCGGCGAGTTCGCTGGGCGGTTCGAGCACGTCGTCTTCGCGGTGTGGGACACCGCCGCGGGCTCCCCGCGGCAGGTCGCGTTCGAGCGGGTCTTCGCCTAGCCGGGGCGCTCCTCCCCCTCGGCGTAGGACGCGATGCCCCGGACGAGGAGGTCCAGCCCGAACTCGAACCGCCCGTCGCCGCTCTCCCCGGTGAGCTCGTCCACCATGCCGACGAGGTTGGGGTAGCGCTCGGGCGGCAGGGCCGCGAAGTACTCCTGGACCTGCTTGAGGTACGCCTGCAGGTGCTCCCAGGGGTTCTGGCCCTCCGGCGTCCGCGCCACGTAGACCGTGTCCTCGATGGCGTCGGCGTCGAGGAACATGCCGAGGGTGTCGACGGCGATCCCCGCGATCTCCCGCGGGACCCCGCCGGCCAGCATGAGGGCGATCTGCGCCTCGGCGACGTCCAGCAGGTGGGGGCCGGTGGGGATGAGCCCCATCGAGACCATCGCGATGTCGCGGTGCGAGGTGTAGACGCGGCGGATCTCGCGCGCCAGCTCCTTGAGCTGCTCCTGCCAGCGCGCCGGGTCGGGGACGGGCAGCCGGATCTCGGCGGCGACCCGGTCGAGCATCAGCTCGCGCAGCTCCTCCTTGCCGGTGACGTGGGCGTAGAGGGACGCGGGCCCGGTGCCCAGCTCCTGCGCGACGCGGCGCATGGTGACCGCCTCCAGCCCCTCCGCGTCCAGCACGCGGATCGCCGTCTCGACGACGGCCTCCTGGGTGAGCGGCCGGCGCGGCGGCCCGGTCTTGCGGGGCCTGCGGCCGGGCGGCGTCGGCAGCGCTGCGGTGGGCACGTCGCGACCTCCCAATCTCGCGATACATCTTGACAATCGCGATACGCGATATATCTTCTCTCTTGGCGAGAGAAAATCGACTACCCGAACATCGTACTTGACACGAACGCCGTTCCTTCCATAGAACAATGTTCGCGCCACGAACGCTGTTCCCTCCCCTGGAGACGACCATGACGCAGACACTGACGCCCACCGCCAAGGGCACCGCGGAGGCCGGCTACCGCTGGCGCTGGGTCGCCCTGTTCGTGATCCTCGCCGGCGAGGTCATGGACATGCTGGACGCGCTGATCACCAACATCGCGGCGCCCACGATCCGCGCCGAGCTGGGCGGATCCGCCGCCACCATCCAGTGGCTCGCCGCCGGCTACACCCTGGCCATGGCGGTCGGCCTCATCACCGGCGGCCGCCTCGGCGACCTCTACGGCCGCAAGCGGATGTTCCTCCTCGGCGCCGCCGGCTTCACGGTCGGCTCGCTGCTGTGCGGCGTGGCCGTCTCCCCCGGGATGCTGGTCGGCGCCCGCGTCGTGCAGGGCCTGTTCGGCGCGATGATGCTGCCGCAGGGCATCGGAATGATCAAGCAGATGTTCTCCGCCAAGGAGATGGGCGCCGCGTTCGGGCTGTTCGGCCCGGTGATGGGGCTGTCCTCGGTCGGCGGCCCGGTGCTGGCCGGCTGGCTGATCGACGCCGACTTCTTCGGCACCGGCTGGCGCATGATCTTCCTGATCAACCTGCCGCTCGGCATCGCCGCCGTGCTGGCCGGGCTGAAGTTCCTGCCCGAGGGGCGCGCCGAGCACGCGTCCCGGCTCGACCTCCCCGGCGCCCTCCTGGCCTCCGTCGCCGCCGGCCTGCTCGTCTACCCGATCGTCCAGGGCCGCGAGCACGACTGGCCGCTCTGGACGTTCCTGATGATGGGCGCCTCCCTGCTCGTCTGGGGCCTGTTCGCCTGGTACGAGTCCCGCAAGCAGCGCGGCGGCGGCGACCCGCTGATCGTGCCGAGCCTGTTCCGCAAGCGCGGCTTCACCGGCGGCCTGGTCGTCGGCCTGGTGTTCTTCTCCGGAATGGCGGGCCTCGGCCTGGTGCTCGCGCTGTTCTTCCAGATGGGCCTCGGGTACTCCCCCCTCAAGGCCGGCCTCGCCCAGATCCCCTGGTCGGCCGGCATCATCATCGGGTTCGGCGTCGCGCAGGCCGTGCAGCGCTTCGGCCGGACGGTCATCCACGCGGGCACCGTCATCATGGCCGGCGGCATCGCCGCGACCTACGCCACGCTCCAGGTCGCGGGGATCGGCGTCACGCCCTGGCAGCTCGTCCCCGCCCTGACCGTGACCGGCCTCGGCATGGGCATGCTGATGGCGCCGTTCTTCGACACCGTCCTCGCCGGCGTCGAGCCCGAGGAGACCGGGTCGGCGGGCGGCACGCTCACCGCCGTCCAGCAGCTCGGCAGCGCGCTCGGCGCCGCCGTCCTCGGCACGGTCTTCTTCGGCCTGCTCGGCGGGCACGTGGCGGGCGCCGCCGACGACGGAGCGGCCGCGCTGCGCCGCGACCTCGCCGCCGCGTCCGTCCCGGCCCCGGTGCGGGACCGGGTGGTGGCCGGGCTGCGCGACTGCGGCCACGACCGCGCCACCGCCAAGGACTCCGCCGCCGTCCCCGCGTCGTGCCGCCGGCTGGAGGGCGACGTCGGGGCCGCGCTCGCCGCCGCGCCGCAGTCGGCGCCCGCCGTGCGGAAGGCGGTCGCGCTGGCCGGCGAGCACTCGGCCAAGACGGGCTTCAGCGACGCCATGAAGATCACGCTGTGGGTCGAGGTCGGGATGCTCGGCCTCACCTTCCTGGCGACGTTCCTGCTGCCGATGCACGCCCGGCCGGAGGAGGAGACCGCCTGACGCGAACGAAAAGGCCCGCGGCCGGGGGACGTCCCCCCGCCGCGGGCCTTCCGGCGTGTCAGACCTTGCTCATGACCTCCGCGGCCAGCAGCTCCAGGTGGTCCAGGTCGTGCATGTCGAGGACCTGCAGGTAGAGGCGCTCCGCGCCCAGCTCGGCGAACCGGCCGATCTTGTCGACCAGCTCGCCGGGCGTCCCGGCCAGGCCGTTGTCGCGCAGCTCGGACACCTGCCGCCCGATGGCGTCGGCGCGGCGCTTCACCTCGGCCTCGTCCCGGCCGCAGCAGACGACCTGCGCGGCGGAGTAGACCATCGGCTTCGTCCGGCCCGCCTCGGCGCACGCCGCGCGGACCCGGCCGAACGCCTCCCCGGTGTCCCGCACCTGGTGGAACGGGACGTTGTACTCGTCGGCGTAGCGGGCCGCGAGCCGCGGCGTCCGCTTCGCCCCGAACCCGCCGATGATGATCGGCGGGCCGCCCGCCCGCACCGGCTTCGGCAGCGCCGGCGAATCGGTCAGCGTGTAGTGGCTCGCGCTGAACGAGAACGTCTCGCCGGCGGGCGTCCCCCACAGCCCGGCGAGGATCTCGAGCTGCTCCTCCAGCCGCTCGAACCGCTCCCCCAGGCTCGGGAACGGGATGCCGTAGGCGGTGTGCTCCTGCTCGAACCAGCCCGTGCCGAGCCCGAGGTCGACCCGCCCGCCGCTCATCTGGTCGACCTGCGCGACCGCGATCGCGAGCGGCCCCGGGTACCGGAACGTCGCCGCCGTCACCAGCGTGCCGAGCCGGATCCGGCTCGTCTCGCGGGCCAGCGCGCCCAGCGTGACCCACGAGTCGGTCGGGCCCGGCTCGCCGGTGACGTCGCCCATCTTGACGAAGTGGTCGGACCGGAAGAACGCGTCGAAGCCGAGGTCCTCGGCCGCCTTGGCGACCGCCAGCTGCGTGTCATAGCTCGCCCCCTGCTGGGGCTCAGTGAAGATCCGAAGACGCATGACTCCATCCTGGTACCCGTCCGGCCCTGGTCGCGCCACCGGGTGCCGCGCCGCCGGCCGTCAGCGCGACTTGGTGATCTTCGTCCGGACGACGGCGGCGTTGTTCGCCCGGTCGGTGTCGGGGACCGGCGAACTCGCCCGCCAGGACGCCGTCAGCACCGTCCCCGCCCGCACGTTCCCGCGCGGCACCGCGGTGAAGCGCAGCGTCCGCGCCTCGCCGGCCTGGAGCCCGCCGACCGCGCACAGGTAGGACGCGCCGCGCGGGACGCAGGCGGTGTCGCGGTCCACCAGCTTGATCGGGCCCCGCGACTCCAGCGTCACGCTGTCGGCCGCGGCCGGGCCGAGGTTGCGGATCCGCAGCGTGTACGGGATCTCCGCGCCCGCCCGGGCCGTCGCCGGAGCCTTCTGCGCCAGCGCCAGGTCGGCGGTCCGCGCGACGCGGACGGCCGGGAAGCGGTGGGTGACGCGGTCGCGGCCCCACACCGCCGTCCCGCGCGGCCTGATCGTCTCCCCCGGCTTCGCGCGCCCGGTGACCTTCGCCCGGATCGCGCCGGTGGCCTTCTCCTCCTTCTTCAAGGTGCCGAGACGGCAGAAGACCTTCTGCCCTGCGGCCTTGCAGTGCTTCTCCCCGGACACGTACTCCAGCGACCTCGGCAGTGTCGTCTTGAACGCCGCCTTCTCCTGCTCGCCCTTGCCCCTGGCGGCCACCGTGAACGTCCACGTGTAGGTGCGTCCCGGCACGACGGACTGCTGCGGGCTCTTCATGCGAAGCGCCACCCCGTGCGCCTGGGGCTTCTTCACCGAGGCATGCGCCTTGGGCTTGGCAGCCTTGTGCTTGTGCTTAGGGGCCTTGTGCTCGTGCTTGGGAGCCTTGTCCTTGTGCTTCGGAGCCTTGTGCTTGGGAGCCTTGTGCTCGGGAGCTCCGTGCTTGGGAGTCTTGTGCTTGTGCTTGGGAGCCGGTTTGGAGGCGCTCCCCTTGTCCCCCTTGTGCCCGTTCGGGCCGGGCCCGTCGGCGTGCGCCACCACCGGCACCGCCGCCAGCAACGGCGCGGCGGCCAGCAGCGCCAGCCCTCGCCCCTTCAGTGTCCAGACCATGTTGAGACCCCCCGTGGCCTGCGGATTCGTTGCGGACACGTCCCGTTCTAGCGAGCCGCGCACCGGCCGCCTAGCGCCGTGGCGGCGTGTCGTCTCCGCACGCCGTGCGCGGGTGCTGTCCGCGAGGCCGGCACCGCATGCCCGCTGAGCTGCGAACCTGCCCAAAGTGCTGCGATCTTCCCGCGCACGTTGTTGAATCGGCCGGGACCGACTCCCCGACCCATGGAGTTGACATGGCTGTCTTCGGCGTCGACTACGCGTGGGGACGCCCCGGCACCGCCGCGCTGAAGCGGGCCGGGGCGAAGTTCGCGTGCCGCTACCTGTCGCACGACACGAGCGGCAAGAACCTCACCCGCGCCGAGGCCGACGACCTGTCCGGGGCCGGCATCTGGCTGGTGGTCGTCTGGGAGACCAGCGCCAAGCGCGCCCTGGACGGACGCTCCGCCGGCGCCGCGGACGCCAGGGACGCCGCCGCGCAGGCGAGGGCCTGCGGCATGCCGGACGGCCGCCCCATCTACTTCGCCGCCGACTGGGACGCCTCCGCCTCCCAGCAGGACGAGATCAACGCCTACCTGGACGGCGCCGCGAGCGTCATCGGCCGCGACCGCGTCGGCCTCTACGCCGGCTACGGCCCGATGAAGCGCGCCTTCGACGCGGGGAAGATCACCTACGGCTGGCAGACGTACGCCTGGTCCGGCGGCCGCTGGGACGCCCGCGCGCAGCTCCAGCAGTACTCCAACGACCACAAGATCAACGGTGTCGGCGTCGACTACGACCGCGCCGTGAAGAGCGACTACGGGCAGTGGCGCGTCGGCGCCGCGCCCTCGGGCGGCGACGTCCCCGACTACGTGTCCGCGGGCGCCGGGGCGGGCCAGCCGCTCCCGCCCGGCCAGTGGACGACCGTCACCTGGGCGCACGAGTACTCCGACTCCGAGCACCAGCACGCCGACAAGGGCGGCGCGGACCTGCTGAACGGCTCCGCCCGGTACAGCCTGTCCGTCGCCGCGACCGTGCAGGGCGTCCCCGCGGGCACCCTCCTGCAGGCCCGCGCCATCGAGGTCGAGTCAGCGGACACGGGCAAGTACGAGGCCGGGCCCGTCCAGGACTTCGTCTCCGCGGGCGACACGACCTACGTGCTCTATGGCGTCTCCGCCGACGTCGTCGGCGCGGGGCACCGGGTGCGCGTGCAGATCGTCCAGCACGGCGCCGCCCCGGCGACCCTCCAGAGCGGCACCGCGAAGGTCCTCTTCTGGCGGTGACCCCGCCCGGCGGCGGCCGCCCGGATCAGAACTCGTCGTTGATGTACGGGGCCAGCGGGACGGCGAGCGCGGCGGCCAGCCGGGCGGCGGCGCCCTCCGTGTGCTCGGTGATCGCGCCGACCCTGGCCAGCGTGACCGGGCTGGTGCCGCCCAGGTAGACGGAGGCCAGGTCGGCGGCGGTCATGGCCAGGTCGGGTGCTTCCGCGGCCGGCTCGCAGGCCGGGGCGGCGCCGGTGGTGAGGCGCCAGCGGCCCGCGTTGGCGGGGATGCGGGCGTCCTCGACCTCCAGGACGAAGGAGTCCTCGGCGGCCCACGAGCGGGCGCGGAGCGCGCCCGGGACGTCGATCAGGCGCACCCACAGCGCGCCGAACCCCTCCTTCACGGAGACCTGGTCGGGGTCGGCGGCCATGTGCGGGAGCAGGTCGTCCACTGGACGGTTCGGCGCGTGGACGCGGGACGCCAGGTCGATCGACGCCAGGTACCGCCACAGCGCGGCCTCGGCCTGCGGTGTGTCGGCCACGAGGTCGACGACCCTGATCGTCCCGTTCCCGTGCCCGCGGTAGACGGCGTAGCCGGCCGGATGGGCGACGACACGCGGGGCGGTGTAACCGGGCGCCTCGCTGTCCTCCGAGCGCAGGATGGCGCGCATCCACCATTCGGGGTCGCGGACGAGCCCGCCCGGCCGGGCGGACAGGCCGCGGCAGTGGATCGCGTCGAGGACCTCCGGCGCGGACGCGACGTCGACCAGCCGCAGGGGGCGCTCGTCCGGGGCGGTGCGGAGGGCGAGGGGCCGGGAGGCGTCGATCTCCAGGGCGATCGCGCGGGTGGCGAGGCCGAAGCCGTACCGGCCGTAGATGGCCCCTTGCGACGCCCACAGCGCGGCGACCGGGCGGCCGGCGGCGACCGCGTCGGCGTGCATCCGGTCGATCAGCGAGGTGAGGATGCCCTGCCGCCGGTGCGTCGGCAGCACCCCGACGAAGGAGACCGCCGAGCAGTCGAGGAGCGCGCCCGGCACGGCCAGCCGCATCGGCAGGGTCGCGAGCTGGCCGACCAGGGCGCCGCCGTCGTAGGCGCCGACGCGTTCGGAGCGACGGGGCTTCCACGCGTCGCGCTCGGGGTCGTCGGTCCTGACGTGGAAGACCGTGCCGGCCAGGTCGACCATGCGCTCGACGTCGAACTCCGGCACGTCCCTGATCTCGATCATGGGTCTACCGTATGCCGGGGCCGCAAAGGGTTTTCTCAGCCCCGCACCAGCGTCGCCAAACACTCCACATGCTGGGTCATCGGGAAGGCGTCGAAGGCGCGCAGGCCCTCCAGGGTCCAGCCGCGCTCGCTGAAGTAGGCGAGGTCGCGGGCCAGCGTCGCCGGATCGCAGGACACGTAGGCGATCTTGCGGCCGGCCAGCCGGGTGATGTGCTCGACGACCTCGCGGCCCGCGCCGGTGCGCGGCGGGTCGAGGACGACCACGTCGGCGCGCCGGACGCGCTCGCCCCGGTGGTGGCCGCCGCCGCGCTTGTTCTGCGTGCGGGAATGGCTGGAGGCGCGGCCGAACTCCAGGTCGGCGACGACCTCCTCGACGGGACCGCGCTCGATCGACACGTTCGGCAGGTCGCGCAGGTTGAAGCGGGCGTCGCGGACGGCCTGCCCGTCGGACTCGACGCCGACGACGAGGCCGTCCGGGCCGATCCGGTCGGCGAGGACGCCGGCGAACAGGCCGACGCCGCAGTACAGGTCGAGGGCGATGTCGCCGGGCTTCGGTTCGAGGGCGTCCAGCACGGCGTCGGCGAGCAGCTGCGCCGCGCCCGGGTGGACCTGCCAGAAGCCGCTGCCGCTCACCTGGAACAGCCGCCCGGAGACCTCCTCGCGGACGTACGGCAGGGTGCCGCCCGGCTCCGGCTTGCCGCGCACGAGGCGGACCGGCACGTCCAGCCGCGGCACCTTGATCTTGCGGCGGTCGCGGCCGCGCAGCACGACCAGGCGGTCGCCGGTGGTGGCGGAGACGATGCCCTCGACGCCGGACGCGCCGGGCCAGCGCTTGCGCTCGATGCCCATCAGCTCGACGCCCGGGTGGGCGATCAGGCACTCGTCGATCGGCTCGATGTCGTGGGAGCGGTGCCGGCGCAGCCCGACGGTGCCGGACGCGACGGCGAACTGCACGCGGGTGCGCCAGCCCAGCCCGGGCGGCGGCGCGACCTCGGCGTCGACCGGGTAGGGGACCTCCTCGACCGTCACCGTGCGGGTGATGCCGGCGAGGCGCTGGAGCTGCTCCTCCACCACGGCCGCCTTGAGCGCGCGCTGGGCGGGCAGGGAGGCGTGCTGCCAGTCGCAGCCGCCGCAGCGGCCCGGCCCGGCGAACGGGCAGGGCGGCTGGACGCGGTCCGGGGACGCCTCGATGATCTCCACGGCGTCGGCGCGCAGGAAGTTCTTGGTCCGGTCGGTGACGCGGGCCCGCACCCGTTCGCCGGGCAGGGCGTGCCGGACGAAGACCACCCGGCCCTCGTGCCGGGCGACGCAGAATCCGCCGTTGGCGACGTTGCCGACCTCCAGTTCGAGGACGTCGGGTTCGAGTTCAGTCACGATCCGAAACACTACCGGCACCGGGGCGCGTCCCGGTCCGCGGCGGACGCCGGGACGACCCCGGCCCGGGCGGCTCGACCCGCCCCTTCAGCCGGTCCGAGGACTGCAGCTGCCACGCGACGCTGGTCACCATGACGCCCGGCTGGAACAGCAGCCGCCCCTTCAGCCGCAGCGCGCTCTGGTTGTGCAGCAGCTGCTCCCACCAGTGGCCGACGACGTACTCGGGGATGAACACGGTCACGACGTCGCGGGGGCTGCGCCGGCGGACGCTCTTGACGTAGGCGAGGACGGGCCGGGTGATCTCCCGGTACGGCGAGTCGAGGATCTTCAGCGGGACGGGGATGTCGAGGGCGTCCCACTCCTCCTGGAGCCGCCGGGACTCCTCGGCGTCCACCGCGACGGTCACCGCCTCCAGCGTGGACGGGCGGGTGGCGCGGGCGTAGGCCAGCGCCCGCAGCGTCGGCTTGTGGATCTTCGAGACGAGCACGATGCCGTGGTTGCGGGCGGGCAGCGCGACGTCCTCGCCGGAGGGCACCAGCTCCTCGGCGACGCGGTCGTAGTGCCGCCGGATCGCCTTCATCAGCAGGAACAGCACCGGCATCGCGATGCACACGATGTAGGCGCCGAGCGCGAACTTGGTGATCAGCACGACGACGAGGACGATGCCGGTGAGGGTGGCGCCGAACGCGTTGATGCCGCGGGAGGTCTTCATCCGGCGGCGCTGCGCGGGGTCCTGCTCGGCGGCGAGCAGCCGGTTCCAGTGCCGCACCATGCCGACCTGGCTGACGGTGAACGACACGAAGACGCCGACGGTGTAGAGCGGGATCAGCCGGCTGACGGACGCGTCGTAGGCGTAGATCAGCAGCCCCGCCATGGTGGCGAGGATGATGATGCCGTTGCTGTAGGCGAGCCGGTCGCCGCGGGTGTGCAGCTGGCGCGGCAGGTAGCGGTTCTGGGCGAGCACCGAGGCGAGCACCGGGAAGCCGTTGAACGCGGTGTTGGCGGCGAGGAACAGGATCAGCGCGGTCATCGCGGTGACGAGCGCGAAGCCGGGGGTGAAGTTGCTGAACACGGTGTGCGCGACCTGCGCGATCACCGGGTCGGCGTGCTCGATCACCTGCCCGGTGGCCGGGTTGACGAGCACGCTGTCCTGGCCGAAGTCGGTGAACCGGACGTCGGTGATGAACGCGAACGCCACCACCCCGCCGAACATCGTCATCGCGACGAGCCCGAGCGCGAGCAGCGTGCGGGCGGCGTTCTCGCCCTTGGGCTTGCGGAACGCCGGGACCCCGTTGCTGATCGCCTCGACCCCGGTCAGCGCGGCGCAGCCGGACGAGAACGCCCGCAGCAGCAGGAAGACCAGCGCGAACCCGGCGATGTCGGTCTCGTCGCCGCGGACCTCCAGGTGCGCGGTCTCCGCCTGCAGCTCGGCGCCCGCGACCAGCCGGATCAGGCCCCACGCCAGCATGCTGAACACCGCGAACATGAACAGGTAGGTGGGGATCGCGAACGCGACCCCGGCCTCCTTGATGCCGCGCAGGTTGCCGATGGTGAGCAGGACGACGATGCCTATCGCCACGGCGACCTCGTGCGGCTGCATGAACGTCAGCAGCGCGCCGAGGTTCTCCACGCCGGACGAGACCGACACCGCGACGGTGAGGGTGTAGTCGACGAGCAGCGCGCTGGCGACGAGGACGCCCCAGTTGTCGCCGAGGTTGGTGGTGGCGACCTCGAAGTCGCCGCCGCCGCTCTGGTAGGCCCGGACGTTCTGCCGGTAGGACGCGACCACGGTCAGCAGGATCACCACCACGGCCGCGGCCACCCAGGGGGTGTAGTGGTACATCACGAGGCCGCCCGCGCCGAGCGCGAGCAGGATCTCCTGCGGGGCGTAGGCCACCGAGGACAGCGCGTCGCTGGCGAAGACCGGCAGCGCGATCCGCTTCTTCAGCAGCTGCTCGTGCTGCTGGGAACTGCTCAGCGCGCGGCCCAGCAGAAGCCGCTTCGCGAGGTCCGGAACCCTTGACACGAAAGGAGAGCCTAGCCCCGTCCGATGACACCGTTTTCCCCACCCGGTCGGAGACCTGGTTGGGTAGTACTCGCCTGGGGGGATGTGTAGGTTTGCAGCCCGGCAGGGATCATTTTTCGGAAAACGGTCCTCGGGTGCGGCACGGCGTCGGCGGCGCAGCGACGAATGCCGTGCACCGGCGCGGGGGTACAGGGGGAGCGTCCCCCTGGACGGAAGAGGGAACGGCCGTGCATATCGTGATCATGGGATGCGGGCGGGTCGGCTCGACGCTCGCCCACATCCTGGAGGACAAGGGCCATTCGGTGGCCATCATCGACCAGAATCCGGAGGCGTTCCGCCGGCTGCGCAGCGGGTTCCGGGGCCGCCGCATCACCGGGTTCGGATTCGACCGCGATGTGATCGCCGAGGCGGGCATCGAGCGGGCGTCGGCGTTCGTGGCCGTCAGCAGCGGCGACAACTCCAACATCATCTCCGCCCGGGTGGCGCGCGAGACGTTCGGCGTCGACAACGTGGTGGCCCGGATCTACGACCCGCGCCGCGCGGAGGTCTACCAGCGCCTCGGCATCCCCACGGTCGCGACGGTCCGCTGGACGGCCGACCAGATCCTGCGCCGGCTGCTGCCGGAGGGCGCCGAGCCGCTGTGGCGCGACCCGACCGGCGCGGTCGTCCTCGCCGAACTGGACTCCGGGCACCTGTGGGTCGGCGCGAATGTCGGCGCGCTGGAGGAGCACGCCGGCACCCGGGTCGCGTTCCTGTCGCGGATGGGCGAGGCCCTCGTCCCCGACCGGGACACGGTGATCCAGGACGGCGACATCGTGCACATCATGGCGAGCGCCGACGATCTGGAGCGGGTGAACGCCGCCGTCGCGGCGCGGGACGGAGAGGACGCCTGATGCGGGTCGCGATCGCCGGGGCCGGCGCGGTGGGCCGCTCCATCGCCCAGGAACTGCTGGAGAACGGGCACGAGGTGCTCCTGATCGACAAGAACCCCAAGGCCATCAAGGTGGAGATGGTGCCGCGCGCGGAGTGGCTGCTGGCCGACGCGTGCGAGATCTCCTCGCTGGACGACGCGGTTCTGGAGCGCTGCCAGGTCGTGGTGGCCTCGTCCGGCGACGACAAGGTCAACCTCGTGGTGTCGCTGCTCGCGAAGACGGAGTACGGGGTGCCGCGCGTGGTGGCGCGGATCAACCATCCGAACAACGAGTGGCTGTTCAACGAGTCGTGGGGCGTGGACGTGGCCGTGTCCACGCCGCGGCTGCTGTCGGCGCTGGTGGAGGAGGCGGTCAGCGTCGGCGACCTCGTCCGGCTGATGACGTTCCGGCAGGGCGAGGCGAACCTGGTCGAGCTGACGCTGCCGGACGACGCGCCGCTCGGCGGGCAGCGGGTCGGGTCGGTGGAGTGGCCGCGCGACACCGCGCTCGTGGCGATCCTGCGGGAGGGGCGGGTGCTGGTGCCGTCGGCCGACGACACCCTGGAGCCGGGCGACGAGCTGATGTTCGTGGCCAGCCAGGACGTGGAGGACGAGCTCGCCGAACTGCTCGGCGGGCGCTGAGCCCCCTCACCGAGACCCTCGCGAGAACCCGCCCGGCCGTTCCGGTCAGGCGGGTTCTTCGCGTTCGATCGGGGTGCGGCCCCGGGCGAGCAGCCACACCATCGCCGCCAGCGCGGCGACCTGCAGCGGCCAGCCCATCACGATCTTGGCGGTGCCGAGCAGCCCGCTCTGGTCGCCGTCGGCGAGGTAGATCGGGTACTGGACGGCGACGCGCGCCGCGCAGGGCAGCACCAGCAGCCAGGTGAGCCGGGAGCACAGCTTCACGATGCCGGGGTCGCGCCGCCAGGCGGTCGGGTCGCCGGTGACCGAGCCGATGATGAAGCCGACGACGGGCCAGCGCACCGCGATCGAGAAGATCATCGCGGCGGCGTAGCCGGCGTTGAGGATGATGCCGGGCAGGAAGGCGTCCTCGGCCTTGCCGGAGCGCAGCGCGAAGAACGCGGCGATCGCGATGCCGACGAGGCTGTTCAGCACGAACTGCGGGCTGGAGCGCTGCGCGATCCGGACGACCAGCAGCACCACCGCCGCGCCGATCCCGGCCGCGACGGCGAGCCTGATGTTCTCGGCCGCGACGTAGGTGCCGGTGAACGCGATCGTCGGGACGGCGGCCTCCAGCATGCCGCGCACGCCGCCGAGCGCCTTGGTGAGCTGGGCGCGCACGGCCGCCTCGACGGTGTCGTGCGCGGCGGTCTCCCGCCCGGCTGTCGTCTCGCTCACGCTGCCACTTCGCCCATCTGCCCTCCCGGCCGCCCGGGGACGGCCGTCACGAGCCGCCGCGCAGCTCGTATCGCGGATTGAACATGACCTTGCGCCCGTCCTGCACGCTGACCAGCCCCTCGGCGCGCAGCCGGCGGCCCGGGTCGATGCCGGCGATCTTGCGCCGGCCGAGCCAGACCAGGCTGATCACGTCGGTGCCGTCGTAGAGCTCGGCCTCCAGCGCGGGCGCGCCGCCCCGCGGCCGCAGGGTCACGGTACGTAGCGTACCCGCCACGCAGTTGCGCGTGCGCGCGCCGCACTCGGTGATCGGCGTCGCGCCCTCGTCGCCGGTGGTCTTCTGCAGTTCCTCGGCCTCGAGCTCGGCCTTGCCGGCCGCCATCCGCCGCAGGAAGCGCCGCAGGCCGCCCCTGCCGCGCTCGTTCCCCCCGGGGTCCGCCTGGGGCGGCGTGCCGGCCGAAACCTCGTCCATACCTCGAAGCGTATGACATCCGCGGACGAATCGACCCCCCGCCGGTGCCCCCGGACGCGCGTCGCGCGCCCATCCGGGCCGGATGGGCGCGCGACGCGGGCCGTCAGCGGAGGGCGGCCTCCACGGCCGGGACGCGGAACGTGCGGCGGGTCGCGGCGTGGGCCGTCGCGCCGGTCAGCACGGCGGCGAGGGCGGCGACCGCGAGGTAGATCCACACGTCGCCGTCGGGGACGGGCGAGTCGCGGCGGGCGAGGCCGAACGGGACGATCGTGAAGACCGCCGCGACCGACCCGAGGAGCAGGCCGGTGGCGGTCAGCACCACCGACTCCAGCGCCACCGCGCCGAGCAGCTGGCGCGGGGTGGCGCCGGCGAGCCGGGTCTGGCCGAACTCGCGGCGCCGGTGCGCGGTCGCCGCGACCAGCGTGTTGACCAGCATGATCGCGGTGAACAGCACCACCATGCCGATGACGACGAAGTTGAGCGTCTCGATGCTCTTCTGCTCCGACGTCTTGGCGAGCCCGGCGGCGTCCATGGCCGCGTTCTCGGTGGCCTGCAGGTACAGCGTGCCGACGGCCGTCCCGACGAACAGCACGACCGGCGTCACCGCGGACGCGAGCGCGCCCGTCCGGCGGCGCATCGTGTCCGCCGCGAGGCTCCCGGCCGCACCGCCGAGCAGCCGCAGCGGCCCGGCGGTCAGGGCCGTCACCCGCCGCATGATCGCCGGGGCCAGCAGCGCCAGCCCGATCCCGGCGAAGATGTCGGCCTGCCCGGACGTCGCCATCGCGTCGCTGCCCTGGCCGTCCATCACCGTGACGGTGATGGACGCCTCGGTCACGGCGAGCAGCAGGAACACCGCCGCGAACACGATCCGCTTCCTGCTCAGCCGGGTGTCGTCGGTCGCGGCCGCGGCCATCGACTCCGCCACCCGGACGCGGACGGCGCGGCGCGCGGTGATCAGCGCGGCGGCGACCGCGGAGACCAGCGTGACGCCGATCCCCATCGACAGCGCGGCGGCGCCGAAGTGGTGGCCGACCCCCGCCGGCACCTGGCCGGTGTCGTGCAGCAGCCCGAGCAGCGCCCGGCCGGCCCCGATCGCGGGGACGACCGCGAGCAGCGCCGCCACCAGCGCCAGGCCCGCCGCCTCGCCGACGATCATCCGGGCGAGCTGCGCCGGGGTCGCGCCGACGCTCTTCAGCAGCGCGATCTCCGCCGCCCGCTGCCGGACCGACAGGGTCAGCGTCGAGGCGACCGCGAAGACCACCAGCAGCAGCCCCCAGCCGCCGACGACGGTCGCCATCGTGACGAGCGTCTCCCGGGTCTCCCCGGTCGCGCCGCTCGCCTCCGCCGTGTCGAGCATCGAGGCGAACGCCATGATCATGACGGCGCCGAGGAGCAGCGCGAGGAAGCTCGCCGTGAACGCGCTCGCGCGCTTGCGCAGTGACCGCAGTGCCAGTCCGAACATGTCAGGCCCCCGCCATCGCGCGCTGCCGCTCGACCTCGTCGGCCAGGTGCGTCATCCGCTCCGCGACCGACTCGGCCGTCGGCGCCGTCTGGTGGCCGACGATCCGCCCGTCCGCCAGGTACAGCACGGAGCCGGCGAACGACGCGGCGACCGGGTCGTGGGTGACCATCACCACCGTCTGCCCGGACTCCCGCACCGACTCGCGGAGCAGCTCCAGCACGGAGCGCGCGCTGCGGGTGTCGAGCGCGCCGGTCGGCTCGTCGGCGAACACCACCCGCGGCCGGGTCACCAGCGCCCGCGCGATCGCCACCCGCTGCTGCTGGCCGCCCGACAGCTCCGCCGGCAGGTGGTCCAGCCGGTCGCCGAGCCCCACCCGCTCCAGGACGGCCCGCGCCCGCGCCTTGTCGACCCTGCTTCCCGCGAGCTTCAGCGGCAGCACCGCGTTCTGCATCACGTCCAGCGTCGGCAGCAGGTTGAACTGCTGGAAGATGAAGCCGATCCGCTGCCGCCGGAACTTGGTGAGCGCGGCCTCCCCGCCGTCGGTCAGCTCCGCGCCGTCCACGAAGACGCGGCCCTCGGTGGGACGGTCCAGGCCCGCCGCGCACTGCAGCAGCGTGCTCTTGCCCGACCCGGACGGGCCCATCACCGCGGTGAACGACCCGGCCGGCAGCGACAGCGACACGCGGTCCAGCGCCACCACCTGATTGCCCTCGGCGCCGTAGACCTTGCGCACGCCGTCGAGCCGGAGCGCCTCACCGGGCGCCTGGGCCGCCGCGGCGGTCCCGCCTCGTCCGAACATCGTTCCCTCACCTTCGCCCGGCGCCCCCTCGCGGGGCGCCTCGGCAACGAAATTACGGACGGCGGACGCCGCCGGGGATGGGTCCAGCACGCCGATCGGGGTAGGCAAAACCCCACCATCGCCGAGACGGCGGCATCGCCATCGGCACGCGCCGCCCGCTAGAGTCGCCTCCGGTGCGCCGGGAAGTCTGGTCGGCAGGTCCGTCAGCCGTACACCCGACCGGGAGGCTTTGTGCAGGCCACCGCCGCGATCGTCATCTTCGTCTGCGCCTACGTGCTGATCGCGTCGGAAAAGGTGCACCGGACGGCGGTGGCGCTCGGCGGCGCGGGCCTGATGCTGCTGCTGCACATCACCGACGCCCACGGCGCCTTCTTCTCCTCCGAGTCCGGGATCGACTGGAACGTCATCTTCCTGCTGCTCGGGATGATGGTGATCGTCTCGGTGCTGCGGCGCACCGGCGTGTTCGAGTTCGTGGCGATCTGGGCCGCCAAGCGCGCGCGGGGGCGCCCCTACCGGCTGATGGTCATGCTGGTCGTGCTGACGGCGGCGGCGTCCGCGCTACTGGACAACGTCACCACCGTCCTGCTGATCGCGCCCGTCACGTTCCTCGTCTGCGAGCGGCTCGCGCTGCGTCCCGAGCCGTACCTGATCGCCGAGGTCATGGCGTCCAACATCGGCGGCACCGCCACCCTCGTCGGCGACCCGCCCAACATCATCATCGCCAGCCGGGGCGGGCTGTCGTTCAACGACTTCCTCGTCCACCTGGCGCCGCTGGTGGTGGTGCTGGTCGTCGTGTTCTGCCTGCTGTGCCGGTGGCTGTTCCGCGCCGAGTTCCGCTACGACCCCGACCTCGCCGCCGAGGTCATGGCGCTGGAGGAGCGGGAGGCCATCACCGACCGGCGGCTGCTCGCGCAGGGGCTCACCGTCCTCGCGATCGTGATCGCCGCGTTCGTGCTGCACCCCGTGCTGCACTACGAGCCGTCCGTGGTGGCGCTGCTCGGCGCGGGCCTGCTCGTCGCCGCGACGAAGGTGACCACCGAGGAGGCGCTCAGCGAGGTCGAGTGGCCCACGCTCGTGTTCTTCGCCGGGCTGTTCGTGATGGTCGGCGGGCTCGTCGAGACCGGCGTCATCGGCGACGTCTCCCAGGCCGCCGCCGACGCCACCGACGGCCGGCTCGGCGTCGCGGCGATGCTGCTGCTGTGGGCGTCCGCGGTGCTGTCGGCGATCGTGGACAACATCCCCTACGTCGCCACGATGAGCCCGATCGTCGCCGACCTCGTCCAGCAGCACCCGGGCGGCGAGGGGAACGTCCTGTGGTGGGCGCTCGCCCTCGGCGCCGACCTCGGCGGCAACGCCACCGCCATCGGCGCCAGCGCCAACGTCGTCGTGCTGGGCATCGCCGCCCGCAACGGCACCCCGATCAGCTTCTGGCGCTTCACCCGCTACGGACTCGTCGTCACCCTCGTCACGGTCGCCCTCGCCACGCCGTACCTGTGGCTCCGCTACCTGTAGGCCCCGCCTTCCCGGCCCCGCCCCGGCGGACCGCGCCGGGCGCCCCGGCGATCGGCCAGGATGAGGGGATGGACGTGGTACCTGAGGACTGGGAGCGGGCCCTGGCGATCGTCGCCCACCCGGACGACCTGGAGTACGGGTGTTCGACGGCGATCGCCAAGTGGACCGCGCAGGGCAAGGCCGTGACGGAGGTGCTCGCCACCCGCGGCGAGGCCGGGATCGACTCGATGGACCCCGAGGAGGTCCGGCGCATCCGCACCGCGGAGCAGATCGAGGCGGCGCGCCGGGTCGGCGTCGGCACCGTCGAGTTCCTCGACATGCCGGACGGCATGCTGGAGTACGGGCTGCCGCTGCGGCGCGCGCTCGCGAGCGCCATCCGCCGGCACCGGCCCGAGGTGGTGCTGTCGATCAACTTCCGGGAGGGCTTCCCCGGCGGCGGGTTCAACATGGCCGACCACCGGGTGCTCGGGCTCGCCGTCGCGGACGCCGTCCGCGACGCCGCCAACCGGTGGGTGTTCCGCGACCTCGGGCTGGAGCCGTGGCAGGGCGTCCGGTTCACACTGTTCAGCGGGTCGCCGCAGCCCACGCATTACGTGGACGTCACCGGGCACCTGCAGGCGGGGATCGACTCGCTGCGCGCGCACGAGGTGTACTTCTCCAACCTCGGCGCCGACTTCGACGCGGCGGAGTTCCTCACCGGCATCGCCGAGCCGGCCGGGCGGGAGGCCGGCGTCGAGCACGCGATGGCGTTCGAGATGATCTGAGCCGCCGTCCGGGACGGTCCGGGCCCGTCCGGGCGCGGATCAGTGCCGGGCGTTGGGCCGCTTGCCCTTGTTGTGCTTGCCCCGCTTGCGGGCCCTGCGCTTGCGCGTCTTCTTCGACATGCCCCGATTGACCACCCGCGCGGGCCGCGAGGCAAGGGATCGGCCGGGGCCGGGGAAAGCGAAACCCGCCCGGCCGCACGTCCGAAAAGGCGTGCGGCGCGGGCGGGCCTGAGTTCGCGGGCCGCGGCGGTGCCGCGGGTCAGCGCACCTCGGTGATCTCGGGGCCGCGCTCGAACGGGTCGAAGGTCTCCACGGCCTCCTCCTCGCCGTCCTGCCCGGCCTCGCTGAACTCCTTGGGGATCTGCAGCTCCAGCAGGTCGCGGGGCGGCATCGGCGCGTCGCCGCGGACGACGACGACACCGCGCAGCACGTCCTCCAGGACCTGCCACTGCTCCTCGTCCTCGATCGCGGCGCCCTGCACCACGGCCTGCAGGAACCAGCGGGGGCCGTCCACGCCGAGGAAGCGGATGATCTGCGGCGCCCAGCCCTGCTCGACGAACTCGGCCGGGATCTGCTCGCGGACCTCCTGCGGCATCTCCGCGAGGACCTCCTCGGTCAGCGCCGCCGGGACCATCGCCAGCAGCTCGGGGCCGAACGGGCCCTCGCCCTCCTGGATCTGGCCCTGGGCCTCCTCCTGGATGTCCTTGGCGGTCTCGCGCCGCACGTCGTCCCAGATGCCGCTGCGCTTCGGCGCCGCGAACACCTGGAGCTGCATGGCGCTCTCCTCGTACTGCACCAGCACGGCGACGGGCCGCCCGTCGAGGGGGTTGCCCTCCTCGTCCACCTGGGTGGCCTCGAAGTTCACCTGGAAGCCCAGCCCCGGCGCGACCGGGATCTGCAGGGAGCCGAAGTCAAGCCGCTGCAGCTCGGGGAAGGAGTCCTCGGAGTCCCACGGGCCGCCCTCGGCCGACTCCGCCTTGGCGGGAGCCTCCTCGGCGGTCTCCGCCGGCTCCGCGGTCGCCTCGGGCTCCTTCTCGGGCTCCTCGGCCTGCCGGCGACGTCCAAAAGCCACGACTCACGCTCCTTCTCGACTGTGCTCATTGTTCCCGAAAACGCGCGTGGCGCCGAATCCGCCCGTGGACCCGAACCCGCCGGTTCCGCGCGCCGCTCCGGGAAGGTCGGCGACCTCGTGGAACACCGCCCGCTCCACCCGCTGCACGACCATCTGCGCGATGCGGTCTCCGCGCCGCAGCGTCACCGCGGCGCGGGGGTCGGTGTTCAGCAGGGTCACCTTGATCTCACCCCGATAGCCGGCATCGACCGTACCGGGTGCGTTGACAATGGTCACCCCCAACCTAGCGCCCAATCCGGACCGGGGGTGAATGAAAGCGGCGTAGCCGTCCGGCAGCGCGATCGCGACGCCCGTCGGGACGACGGCGCGCTCCCCCGGCGCCAGCTCGACGTCCACGGCCGCGACCAGATCGGCGCCCGCGTCGCCCGGATGCGCGTAGGCCGGCAGGGGCAGCTCGGGATCCAGCCGCTTGATCAGCACATCGACCTTGCTCACGGGCTCCACCTCAACGCGTACCTGCCGGAGGACCACCCGACCCTACCGACGGCGCCGTGCCCGGACGCGGCCGAAACGCCGCCGTGGGACACCGCCGCCGCGCGGGTCCGGCAGTTGACCCTACCCGTTCCCGGACGTGACCACTTCCGGAAGGTTTATCCCCGAAGCGGTAGATCACGCGTAGCGTCACCCCTGTTACCCGCGGTGCTTCTGTGGGGCGTGCGTCCCGCAGGGAGGGGGCGGCATGGGCATGGCTGGACGCGAGGTCACCCACCGTTCGCTGGACGGCGTGCGGGTCCGGCTCGCCGGCGCCCACGACCTCGGGCGCCCGTGCACGTCAGTGGCGCGGATCGCCGACCGCGGCCGGCTCCACGAGATCTCCGGCGGCACCCGCGCGGACGCGCTCGGCTGGGCCGAGGACATCGGCGTCGAGCGCTTCGAGCAGGAGTTCCGGCTGCAGGGCGGACGGCTGCGGGTCGGCCGGGCCGAGACCCGCGACCCCGACACCGGGCAGCGCGACCCCGTCCTCGCCGCCGTGTGGGAGGGCCGCCGCCACGCGGTGTTCACCCACCTCTACCACGGGCGCCCGGCGGACGCGGTGGCGTTCTTCGGCACCGTCCGGCTCACCGAGCACGAGGACGGCATCGTCGCCGTGCCGCGCGGCCGCGCCCGGCGCGCCGAGCCGGCCGAGATGGTCAAGGAGGTCCCGGGCCTCGGCCTGCTGGAGATCACGCCGCTGACGGCGGGCACCCGCCGCCGGCTGCCGCCCTGGCGGGGCGCCCGGGTCGCGGGCGGCGAGCTGTTCCAGGACACCGTCGAGGGCCAGGGGCCCTACTTCCTGCTGGCGCTGAGATCGCTGCTGGTGACCGTCCTGCCGGAGGAGGACCGGGTGCGCGAGGTCCCCCGGCGGCTCGCCGGGCTGGCGGTCGAGGCGGTCCGGTGACCGGCCCGCTCGCCGGGGTCGCGGTCTCGCTGGTGCTCCTGGCGTCGGCGTTCGGCCAGGCCGCCCGTCCCCGCGCGCTCGCCGCCGCGCTGCGCGCGCACCGGGTGCTCCCGCGCGCCGCCGCGGCTCCGGTCGCGGCCCTGGTGATCGCCGCCGAGGCGCTGACCGGCGCGGCGGGCGCGGTGGCGCTGCTGCTCTGGCTGGACGGTCCGCTGCGGGCGTCCTGCGGAGCGGCGGCCGTCCTGCTGGCCCTGTACGCGCTCTACGCGGCGCACGTCTCCCGTACCCGCCGGGGCGTGCCGTGCGGGTGCGCGGGCGACGGCACGCCGATGACCGGCTGGGTCGCCGGCCGCGCCGCCGCGCTCTCCCTGCTCGCCCTCACCGGCGCGCTGCTCGGCCTCCCGGCCGCGCTCACCGCCTACGAGGTGTCCATCACGGTCGCGGCGGGGGCTGCGTTCGCGGTGCTCCTGTGGACGCTGCCCCGCGCCATGCTCACGGAGAGGAGGACGGCCGGATGAGCTTCCAGAACAGCGCGCTGCTGCTGTCGTGGGTCGCGATCCTGCTGCTCGCCCTGGTCGTCGCCGGTCTCGTCCGGCAGGTCCACGCCCTCGGCCAGGGCGCGCCCTCGGCAGGGCTCGGCCCGGCGCCGGGCACGGCCGCGCCCGCCTTCGACCGGCTCGGGCCGGGCCTGCTGCTCTTCCTGGACCGCGACTGCGGCGTCTGCACCGACGTGCTGGCCGCCGCGGGCGCGCTCGACCGGCCGCTGCACGCGATCTTCGCGGGTCCGCCGCCCGACCCCGGGCCGCCGCCGGGCGCGACCGTCCTCACCGGCGAGCAGGACGGCCTGTTCGCCGACTACCGCGTGCCCGCCACCCCGTTCGCCGTGCTCGTCGGCGCGGACGGCCGGGTGCGGGCCGCCGAGCCGGTGGGCTCGCCCGAGGCCCTCCGCGAGCTGGCCCTGGAGGCGGCGCGATGATCGAGCTCGAAGACGTCCCGCCGCTGCGGGGGCCGCGCCCCGCCGGGGCCGAGCGCGTCCGGCGGCGGCCCGTCCCCCGCGACGAGCCGAAGTTCCGGCCGGCCCGGCGCAGCCTGCTGACCGGCCTCGCCGCCGCGGGCGCCACCGCAGGGCTGAAGGCGCTCGGCGTCTTCCCGCCCGCCCGGGAGGCGCTGTCCTCCGGCTTCCAACTGGTCGGCTACTACGACATCTACCCGCGCTGCCCGTCGTACGCGGCGAACCACAACTGCTCCCCCGGCTGCGGGCCGAGCTACGTGTGCAGCTGGTGCTGCCGGACGAGCGGCAAGTACAAGGGCTTCCACAAGTCGGGCGTCTCCGATCCCGGCCGGTACAAGCTGCGCCCCAACCAGTGCTACGGCGGCGGCTACGACGGCTGGCTCTGGGCCTACTCCAAGAGCTGCGGCAGCTGCAAGAAGGGCGTCACCTGGCGCTGCCACGACGGCTGGAAGAAGTCGAAGAAGGGCAACTGGTACAAGACCATCTGCCGGAAAGCGACGGCGTGCAAGAACTGACCGCCGGGCGGCTGCGGCGGGGCCTGACCGACCCGCTCCTCCCCGTCGCCGCCCTCGCCCTCCTCGCGGTCTCCGCCGCCGCGCTGGACGCCGCCGTGCTGTGCTGGTCGTCGATCGGCGCCCTCGCCGGGTTCTCGCTGTCGGGCAGCGTCTGAACGCGCAACAGCGAATCGGTGCTGTTCTCGCCAGGCTGGCGGGCCCCGGTACGGCAGGGCGAGGTCCTGGCCGTCTTCACCCTCGGGCTGCTGCTCGGGGGCACCCTCAGCGCCGCGGTGATCTACCTGCTGACCGGACTCGCCGCGCCGCTCCCGGCCCCTGTGCGGACGTCCGCGATCCTCGCCGCGGCCGCCCTCGGCGCCGCCCGCGAGTTCGGCCTGGTCCGCTTCCCGCTCCCGCAGAACGCCCGCCAGATCCCGCCGGACGTCCTCCAGACCCGCCTGCGCCGGGGCACCCTCCAGTTCGGCTTCGAGCTGGGCACCGGCGTCCGCACCTACGTCCCCGCAACATCCCCGTATGTCCTGGCATTGGCCCTGTTGCTGGCCGGCCTCTCCCTCCCCCTGACCCTCCTCACCGGCGCGGCCTTCGGCCTGGGCCGCGCTCTGAGCGCCACCCTCACCTACCTGGCCCAGGACGACCACCGCGACACCGCGATAGCCACCCGAATGCCCCTAACGAAGACCACCACGGCCACTGTGTTCGTATCCGCTCTCACGCTTCTCCTTCTCTGACGCTCTGCCACCTGGCCGCAGCCAAGGCGGTGGAAACAGCCGATTGGTGAGAGACTGAGGCGTACGTCCGTACGGGAAGGTCTGCGCATGCTCTGGTCGCTGGTGGTGTTCCTCGCGTTGCGGGGGTTCGCCGTGGCCGAGTGGGCGGGGACGGCGCCGGGCCAGTCGGTGCTGGTGGCGCTCGGCTCGTTGACCGTCGCGGGGCTGCTGGTGCTTGCGGCCGTGCGGTTCCGCGCGGCGCGGCGGGGGCAGCGGGCGGTGCTGGCGCGGGTGCGCACGACCCTGCGCGAGCGGACGCTGCGCACGGCCTTCCTGCCGCAGCGCGACCCGGACGCGGCGGGACGCCCGCGTCCGAGAGCGCCCGGAACGGGGATCGCGGCCGCCTGAGCGCGGCCGGAACGCCTCCGATCCCCTCTCGTTCCGGAAGGTCCTCTCATGTTCGATGTTCCCGTCTCGATCGCCCATGCCCTCGTCTCCGGGCTGGCGGACGGCCTGGAGCCGTCCGCCGGCGGGTCCGCCACGGCGCTGGCGATCGTGCTGTTCACCCTGGCCGTGCGGCTGCTCCTCGTCCCGCTCGCCGTCGCGGCGGCCAAGGGCGAGCGCACGCGGGCGCGGCTGATGCCCAAGGTCCAGGCGCTGCAGAAGAAGCACGCGAAGAACCCCGAGCGCCTGCGGCGCGAGATGGCGGCGCTGTACGAGGCGGAGGGCGCGTCGCCCGTCGCCGGGTGCCTGCCGATGTTCGCGCAGATCCCGTTCTTCATGGTCATGTACCGGCTGTTCATGTCGGCGACCGTGGCGGGGCACCAGAACGCGCTGCTGGCGCACACGCTTCTCTCCGCGCCGCTGGGGCAGAACTGGATCGGGGTCCTCGGCGGCGGGCTGCTGTCGCCGCCCTCGCTGGTGTTCATCGGGCTGTTCGTCCTGCTGGGCGCGGTCGCGGTGTGGTCGTCGCGGCGGGTGACCGCCGAGGGGCCGATGGGCGCGGTCGCGCGGGTGCTGCCGTTCGGGACGGTGGTCTTCGCGGCGTTCGTGCCGCTCGCGGCGGGGCTGTACCTGCTGGTGTCGGGGACGTGGACCGCCGTCGAGCGCGCCGTGCTGCAGCGGAAGGTCGTCGCGGTCGCCTGAGGGGGCCTTGACGGGGTGCCGGTGGCTCGGTTCGATTGAACCGAATCAGATTCTGGACGATGTGCGAGGACGGTGCGCAGTGACGACGACGGTGCCGGACCCCGGCCGGCTGAGCGTTGCCGACCTGCCCTTCTGGGCGCTGCCCCCGGAGCGGCGGATGGCCGAGTTCGCGGCGCTGCGGCAGCGCGAGCATCCGGCGTTCTTCCAGGAGCTGAAGCTGCCGTTCGTCAAGCAGGGTCCCGGCTTCTACGCGCTGACCAGGCACGCCGACGTCGTGGAGGCCAGCCGGTCGCCGCAGATCTTCAGCAGCGAGCCGTGCTCCAACAGCATCGCCGACCTGCCCGGCTACCTCGCCCGCTACTTCGGGTCGATGATCAACATGGACGACCCGCGGCACGCCAAGATCCGCAAGATCGTGTCGCGGGCGTTCACCCCCCGGGTGCTGGAGAAGATGGAGGCCGACCTGCAGTCCGCCGCGACGCGGATCGTGGACGACCTGGTCGCCAAGGGCTCGGCCGACTTCGTCACCGACGTCGCGGCCCGGCTCCCGCTCCAGGTCATCTGCGACATGATGGGCATCCCCCAGCACGTCCGGCCGATGGTGTACGAGCGGACGAACATCATCCTCGGCCTCGGCGACCCCGAGTACAGCGGCGGCAAGGACTACAGCCGCGACGGCATCACCCGGCTCGGCGCGCTGTACGGGCTGCTCAAGGTGCTGACGGCCGGGTTCGAGCTGAACCACCTGGCGATGAAGCTCGCCCGGCTGCGCCGCCGCCGGCCCGGCGACGACCTGGTGTCCGCGCTGATCGCGGCCGAGGTGGACGGGGAGCGCCTCACCGACCAGGAGATCGGCTCGTTCTTCATCCTGCTCGTGGTGGCCGGGAACGAGACGACGCGGAACGCGATGTCGCACGGCCTCAAGCTGTTCACCGACAACCCGGAGCAGCGCGCGCTGCTGCTGGAGGACTTCGACACGCGGATGCCGGGCGCGGTCGAGGAGATCGTCCGGATGGCGACGCCGGTGATCCAGTTCCGCCGGACGCTGACCCGCGACCACGAGATGAACGGCCACCAGTACCGCGCGGGCGACAAGGTCCTGCTCTTCTACAACTCGGCCAACCGCGACGAGACCGTGTTCGCGGACCCGGACGTCTTCGACATCACCCGCTCCCCCAACCCGCACGTCGGGTTCGGCGGCCCCGGCCCGCACTTCTGCCTCGGCGCGAACCTCGCCCGCCGCGAGATCACGGTGATGTTCCGCGAGCTGTTCACGCGCGTCCCGGACATCCGCGCCACCGGCGAGCCGGACCGGCTGTTCTCCAGCTTCATCAACGGGATCAAGCACCTGCCCTGCACGTTCTGACGCGGCCCACTCCGCGGGGCCCGCGGAGTGAGCCGCGCCGCGGCGCGGAACCGCCTAGGTCGCGGGGGCGAGCTCGACGTCGACGGTCAGCTCGGCGGGGGCGTCCTCCAGCGTCAGGTCGGCGATCCGCCCCGCCGCGGCGAGGTCCGGCCGGGCGATGTGCGCCACCTCCGCGCCCCGGACGACCGCGCGGGACACGTCGGCGCGCATCGACGCCTTCGCCTCCGACTTGGCCTTGCGGACCTGGCGGAGCGCCTCGCCCGTCGCGGCGAGGACGGCCGGGTCGCCGCCCGCCGGCAGCTCGGCGGCCGCCGGCCAGGACGCCGCGTGCACCGACCCGCGCCGCCACCACGACCAGACCTCCTCGGTCACGAACGGCAGGACGGGCGCGAACAGCCGCAGCAGCACCGACAGCGCCGTGCGCAGCGCCGCCCGCGCCGACTGCGCCTCCGGGCCGTCCCCGTACGCGCGGGCCTTCACCAGCTCCAGGTAGTCGTCGCAGAACTCCCAGAAGAACCGCTCCGTGCGCTCCAGCGCCCGCGTGTAGTCGTAGCCCTCGAACGACTCCGTCGCGTCCCGGACGACGCCGGACAGCGCCGCCAGCATCGCCCGGTCGAGCGGCTCGGTGACGGGCGCGCCCTCCTCGGCCTCGCCCAGCCCGAGCACGAACTTGGACGCGTTGAGGATCTTGATGGCGAGGCGCCGGCCGACCTTGATCTGGCCGGTGTCGAACGCGGTGTCGGTGCCGGGCCGCCCGCTCGCCGCCCAGTAGCGGACGGCGTCGGACCCGTACTCGCGCAGCAGGTCGATCGGCGTGACGACGTTGCCCTTGGACTTCGACATCTTCTTGCGGTCGGGGTCGAGGATCCACCCCGACAGCGCGGTGCCCGTCCACGGCAGCGAGCCGTGCTCCAGGTGCGCGCGGACGACCGTGGAGAACAGCCACGTCCGGATGATGTCGTGCGCCTGCGGCCGCAGGTCGTAGGGGAAGACGCGGCCGAACAGGTCGGCGTCGCGCTCCCAGCCGCCCGCGATCTGCGGGGTGAGCGACGATGTCGCCCAGGTGTCCATGACGTCGGGGTCGCCGATGAAGCCGCCCGGCTCGCCGCGCTGCCCGGCGGTGTAGCCCGGCGGGACGTCCGAGGACGGGTCGACGGGCAGCGCGTCCTCGGACGGGACGATCGGCGCGTCGTAGCGGGGCTCGCCGGAGGCGTCCAGCGGGTACCAGACGGGGATCGGCACGCCGAAGAACCGCTGCCGGGAGATCAGCCAGTCGCCGTTCAGCCCCTCGACCCAGTTCTCGTACCGGGCCCGCATGTAGCCGGGGTGCCACGCCAGCTCGCGCCCGCGCGCCAGCAGCTCCGCCCGGACGCCCTCGTCGCGGCCGCCGTTGCGGATGTACCACTGCCGGGTGGTGACGATCTCCAGGGGCTTGCTGCCCTTCTCGTAGAACTTCACCGGGCGGCTGATCTTGCGCGGCTCGCCGTCGAGGTCGCCGGACTCGCGGAGCATCTCGGCGACGCGCTCCTTCGCGGAGAACACCGTCTTGCCGGCCAGCTCCGCGTAAGGCTCCGGAGCGACGCCGGCGGGCGGGTCGGCGGCGAGGCGGCCGTCCCAGTCGACGATCGCGCGGGTCGGCAGGTCGAGCTCGCGCCACCAGGTGACGTCGGTGACGTCGCCGAACGTGCAGATCATCGCGATGCCGGAGCCCTTGTCGGGCTCGGCGAGGCGGTGCGCGAGGACCGGGACCTCGACGCCGAACAGCGGCGTGCGGACGGTCGTGCCGAACAGCTCCTGGTAGCGCTCGTCGTCGGGGTGGGCGACCAGCGCGACGCACGCGGGCAGCAGCTCCGGCCGGGTCGTCTCGATGTAGACCGGGCGCTCGTCGCCGTGGAACCGGATCCGGTAGAACGCGCCGGGGTGCTCGCGGTCCTCCAGTTCGGCCTGGGCGACGGCCGTGCGGAACGTCACGTCCCACAGCGTCGGCGCCTCGGAGACGTACGCCTCGCCGCGCGCCAGGTTGCGCAGGAACGCGCGCTGCGACGCCGTGCGGGACACGTCGCCGATGGTGGTGTACAGGTGGTTCCAGTCGACCGACAGGCCGACCTGGCGCCACATCTCCTCGAACGCCTTCTCGTCGACCTCGGTGAGCCGTTCGCACAGCTCGATGAAGTTGCGCCGCGAGACCGGCAGCTGGCGCTTGGGGTCGGGCTTGGCCGGCGGCTCGAAATCGGGATCGTAGGGCAGCGACGGATCGCACCGGACGCCGAAATGGTTCTGCACCCGGCGCTCGGTCGGCAGGCCGTTATCGTCCCAGCCCATCGGGTAGAAGACCGCCCGACCGCGCATGCGGTGGAACCGCGCGACGGTGTCGGTGTGGGTGTAGGAGAAGACGTGGCCGACGTGGAGGGAACCGCTCACGGTGGGCGGCGGGGTGTCGATCGAGTAGACCTCGCCGCGCGGCCGGGTGCGGTCGAAGCGGTAGACGCCCTCGTCCTCCCAGACGCGTACCCATTTGTCCTCAAGGCCGTCCAGGGAGGGCTTCGGCGGGACGTGCGAGGTACGCGGCTGCTCTGTCATGAGCCAATGGTATTGACATCGGCGGGAGCCGCATGCCAATTGACGGCCGCCGGCGGACGGCCGACGCGGCGATCACCTCCACCGCCCGGGGCGGACCGTTCCGGTAGCGTCGGAGACGACAGACGAGTGGAGGACGAGTATGGCGGATAAGGGCGATATCGGGTGGCGGGTGATGGCCGGCGCCGCGGCGTTCGCGGGCGGGTTCGTCGCGAAGAAGACCATCACGATGATCTGGAAGAAGAGCACCGGCAAGGAGCCCCCGACCAACCCCGAGTCCCCGGAGGTCGATCTGCTGGAGGCGGTCGGCTGGGCCGTGGTGATGGGCGTCGGCATGGAGCTGGCCCGCCTGCTCGCGACCCGCGCCGTGGCGCACCAGTACGCCAAGGGCACCGGCGAGCTGCCGTCCCATCTGAAGGTCGATGCCTGACCCGTGCCGTTCCAGGGGGGCGACCCCCTGGAACGTCCGCCGGGCGGGGCGTCCCCGCCGGCGCGTACGCGGTCAGCTCAGCGGTTCGCGGCGGGATCCCGGGAGCGGGGGCGTGATCCCGGCGGTCTCGCGCAGGTCGTTGCGGACCTTCAGCGCCAGGGCCCTCGTCGCGGACCGGTTGAGGGCGGCGCCCGCGGCGGCGCCGGTGAGGAGCGGGCCCATGGTGCTCATGCTGCGGCCGAAGGTGCGCAGCATCCGCTTGCGCAGGGCCGATTTGGCGGCGGTGCCGAGGGCGCTGGTGAGCGACCCGGCCTCCAGGGGGTTGACGCCGCGCTGCCGGGCCCAGGACGTGACGAACGCCGCGCCGCGGGCGGTGCCGGTGCCCTGGACGCGCACGCCGTACACCTCGTGCAGTTCGGCGATCATCTTGACCTCGATGGCCGCGACGACGAGCGTCTCGGCGGCGAGCTGGGCGGGCGCCGTCAGCAGCAGCGGCGGGGCGGCGAACTGCACCGCGGCCAGCGCCCCGCCGGCCGCGCCGACGGCGGTCGTGCCGTTGCTCGCCACCTTGACGAGCCGGTCGGCGAGCTCCTCCCCCATCAGCCCGCGGTGGTGGGCCTGCAGCGTCTCCAGGTCGCGGATGGTGATGTGCGGCGCGGCCTCGACGAGCAGGTCGCCGAGCCACCTGCCGCGCCCGATCCCCGCGGCCCCCACCTTGCGGGCGCTCCGGCCGAGCAGGGCGGCCAGCCGCCCGAGCAGGCGGCCGCGGGTCTCGCGGTCCATGTCCTCGTCGGCGGTGAGCCGTCCGATCAGCTCACCGAGTTCCGTGGAGCCGCCGCCGTGCGCCGGCTCCACATCGTCATGACGCTTCTCGATCTCTCCCGTCACCCGGCGGCCACTCCCGGTCAGGCGGCGCACTCGCGGCAGATCGGCTGGCCGTTCTTCTCGGTGGCCAGCTGGCTGCGGTGGTGCACCAGGAAGCAGCGCGTGCAGGTGAACTCGTCCGCCTGCCGCGGAACCACCCGGAAGGTGAGCTCCTCGTTGGACAGGTCGGCCCCGGGAAGCTCGGCGACCTCACCGGCGTCCAGGTCCTCGTCGATGATGCTGGCGGCCTTGTCGGCCCGCCGGGCCTGGAGCTCCTGGAGGCTGTCCTCGCTGAGATCGTCGTCGGTCTTGCGTGGGCTGTCGTAGTCGGTCGCCATCTTCTATCTCCATCCCCCTCAGTGCTTTATGCGCCCCGTCGCGCGGATCTAACGCTCAAGGGGCCGTTCTTGTGCCCGATCCGGGCGGGAAATTCTGTCACGGTTGGTGACCTGCGACACACAAGGCGCGACCGTTCCCACGAGTGACACCAGTCACCCGGATCTTTCCTCGTACTGTGTCTTCCGTCACATAACCGGCGGATGCCGACGTCCCGCTGCCGGGGCCGGGGCACCTGCCGGAGTACCCGCGGCGGCCGGGATCATATCGGTCCCGGCGGCATTGCGCGCGCCGACCGGCCCGCGCGGCGGCACGGCGTCCGCGCGCGGCGGCGGGCCGGCGGCGCGGCACCGCCGCGGGCTCCCGGACGCACCCCGCGGCGCGCACCCGTCCCCGGCCTGGGAGGCGCGGCGGGACGGCCCGGCGGGCGCGGCCTGACCCGGCCGCCGGAAGACCGAACCAGACTGATCGGTGAAACGTCTGAACTAACGCGATATCGTGCCCGCCTGAGGTTGGGGGCGGGCCCCCTGCGGAGGTTTCACCCCGGTGCCGCGGTTCGGACGCCGGAACGGGGCCCGCGGTGGGTCCGGCGCACAATGTCGCGGACATCACTGCGGGTCAATGGAGGGTCAGATGCCGGATGCCGCTCCGCTGGAGCCGGGCGATCCTAGGGCACTCGGACAGTACGAGGTCATCGGACGGCTGGGCGCCGGGGGCCAGGGCGCCGTCTTCCTGGGCAAGGCGCCCGGAGGAGAGTACGTCGCGGTCAAGCTGCTGCACGCGCAGATGGCCAACGATCCGGCCGCGCGTGCCCGGTTCACCCGCGAGGTGAGTGCGGCGCAGAAGGTCGAGCCCTTCTGCACGGCCCGCGTGCTGGAGGCCGACGTCCAGGGCGACCAGCCCTACGTCGTCAGCGAGTTCATCGACGGGCCGTCCCTGCACGACGTGGTCGCGCACGACGGGCCGCGCAGCGCCGCCGAGCTGGAGCGGCTCGCGATCGGCACGGCCACCGCGCTCGCGGCGATCCACGAGGCCGGGATCGTGCACCGCGACTTCAAGCCGAACAACGTCATGCTGGCGTCCGACGGCCCCCGCGTCGTCGACTTCGGCATCGCCCGGACGGTCAACTCGCAGGAGAGCGCCGTCACCGCGACCGGCATGGTGGTCGGCACGCCCGGCTACCTGGCGCCCGAGCAGCTGACGGGCGCGCCGCTCACCCCGGCGGTCGACATCTTCGCCTGGGGCGCGACCATGGTGTTCGCCGCCACCGGGCAGTCGCCGTTCGAGGCGGACACGCTGCCGGTCATCATCAACCGGATCCTCAACGAGGAGCCGGACCTGTCGGCGCTGCCCCCGGGCCCGCTGCGGGACCTGATCGGCCGCTGCCTGTCCAAGGACGCGGGCCTGCGCCCGCCCGCCCCGCAGCTGCTGCTGAACCTGCTCGGCGCCGTCGGCGCCGCGCCGGCGGGGCAGGGCGCCGGGCAGGAGGACCTGCTCAACCAGGGAACCCGGATCGCCTCGCAGCTGCCGCCGCCGCCCCCGGTGCCGCCGGCGCCGCAGCACCGGCCGCAGCCGCAGATCACCCCGCCGCCGATGCCGATGCACCAGGGCGCGATGGCGGGCCCGAACACGCCCCCGCCGCAGCCGATCACGCCGCCGCCGATGCCGATGTACCAGGGCGCGCCGCCGCAGCCCCCGCAGCCGCAGATGCAGATGCAGCCGCCGATGCCGCCGGGGCCGGGCTACGGGCCGCCGCCGAAGCAGTCGTCCTCGGCCGGGCCGATCATCGCGATCGGCTGCGGCGCGCTGGCGCTGATCGTGATCCTGGTGGTCGTGGTGCTGGCGATCATCGGCGCCAACAGCGACGACGAGCCGGACCCGTTCCCGACGACGTACCCGACGAGCACCTACACGCCGCCGGACGACGACACCCCGACGCCGCGCGCGACGGGCGGGCTCGTGGGCAACTTCACCGGCGACGGGAACCAGCCCGGCGCCGGTGCCGGGCACACCGAGTTCGAGGTCAAGTTCTCGCTGATCTACACGACCGGCGTCGCGACCTACACCTACCCGTCCGGCGCCCAGGACAAGTGCTACACGCGCCTGTCCCTGCTGTCCGACGACGACGGCAAGGTCATGTACCGGGAGACCCCGATGGCGGGGATGGACGAGAAGGAGTGCGCCCCCGGGTACGTCACCTTCATCCCGTCCTCCAGCGGCACCACGATGCGGTGGGAGTGGCGGCAGAGCCGCTACGCCTCCAGCCCCAGCGCGTACGGGACCGTCTCGAAGTGACCGGGTCGGAGTGACCCGCTGAAGTGAGCGCGCGCCCTGGCCGGCCCCCCGAGGGCCGGCCAGGGCGCTCTCTTGTCAGCCCGGTGGGAGGCGGACGGTGACGATCAGCCCGCCGCCGGGGCGGGGCGCCGCGTAGACGGCGCCGCGGTGCGCGAGCACCACGGACCGGACGATCGACAGGCCGAGGCCCGCGCCCTTGGACGACTCGACGCGGTCGGCGTTCAGCCGCCGGAACGGCTCGAACAGCCGCTCCACCTCGTAGGCGGGCACCACGGGCCCGGTGTTCTCCACCTGGACGGTGGCGTAGCCGTCGAGCATGCCGGTGCGGATCCACAGCTCGCCGCCCTCGGCCTCGTTGTGCTTGATCGCGTTCTCGACGAGGTTCGACACCAGGTGCTCCAGCAGCACCGGGTCGCCGAGCGCCGTGCCCTGCGTCAGCTCCGGGTGGACGGCCACGTCGTTGTCGTGCTCGCGGCGGTTCGACTGCTCCAGCACGGCCGCCGCGACCTCGGCCATGTCGACCGGGGTCCGCGCGGTCAGCTCCCGCTCGCTGCGGGCGAGCAGCAGCAGCCCCTCGATGAGCCGCTCGTGCCGGGCGTTGGTGGCCAGCAGCGTGCGGCCGACGGTGCGCAGGTCCTCCGACGCCTCGGGGTCGCCGAGCGCCACCTCCAGCAGCGTCCGGTTGATCGCGAGCGGGGTGCGCAGCTCGTGCGAGGCGTTCGCGACGAACCGGCGCTGGGAGTCGAACGCCTGGCCGAGCCGCTCCAGCATCGCGTCGAAGGTGTCGGCCAGCTCCTTGATCTCGTCTTCCGGGCCCTCCAGCGCGATGCGCTCGTGCAGCGTGCTCTCCGACAGCCGGCGCGCGGTCGTGGTGACCCGCTGCAGCGGGCTGAGCGCACGGTCGGCGACGAACCAGCCGAGCACCAGCGTGATCACGCCGACCCCGCCGAGCGCGAGCAGCGACCGGCCGACGAGCTGCTTCATCGTCTGCTCGACGAACTGGCGCTGCAGCTCGGCGGCCGCGGCGTCGGTGAGGCCGTAGCCGATCACCTTGACGTTGCTGAGGATGTTCGCCATCAGGAACGACATGACGAACAGCAGCAGCGCGCCGGCCATGAAGAACAGCAGCCCGTACAGCAGGGTGAGGCGCAGCCGCACGCTCATCCGGTTCGGCAGCGCGGTCACCGGGCTGCCGTCGGCGCGCCACATGCCCTTCGCGGCCGGGGGCGGCGGCGGGAACTGCTGCGGGCCGGGGCGCCGCCACCGGCCGCCGCGCCGCCCGCCCTCGCCGCCGGGGGCGCCGCCCTGCCCGCCGGGCTGCCCGCCGCCGGGGACGGCCGTCGGCTGGGTGGCCTGCGCGCCGGTGTCGTGTGCGGCGTTCGGACGCGTGTCGCCGGACCCGGAGTGCGCCGCGGTCGCTCCGGATTCGGACGGGCCGGGCCGGGGTGCGGTCACAGCCGGTACCCCACGCCGGGCACGGTCTCGATCACCGGGGGGTCGCCGAGCTTCTTGCGCAGCGTCATCATCGTGACCCGGACGACGTTGGTGAACGGGTCGATGTGCTCGTCCCACGCCTTCTCCAGCAGCTGCTCGGAGCTGACGACGGCGCCGTCCGCGCTGAGCAGCACCTCCAGGACCGCGAACTCCTTGCGGGTCAGCTCGACGGGGCGGCCGTCGCGGGAGACCTCGCGGCGGGCCGGGTCGAGGGTGATCCCGGCGCGCTCCAGGACGGGCGGCAGCGGCGCAGCGGCGCGCCGCCCGAGGGCCCGCACCCGGGCGATCAGCTCGGCGAACGCGAACGGCTTGGCGAGGTAGTCGTCGGCGCCGATGGACAGGCCCTCGACCCGGTCGTCCAGCTCGCCCGCCGCGGTCAGCATGATGATCCGCGCCGGGTAGCGCTGCGCGACGAGCTGCTTGCAGACGTCGTCGCCGTGGACCTTGGGCAGGTCGCGGTCGAGCACGATCACGTCGTACTCGTTGACGCCGGCCCGCTCCAGCGCGCCCGCGCCGTCGTAGGCCACGTCCACGGCCAGCGTCTGCCTGCGCAGGCCGGTGGCGATCGCGTCGGCGAGCACCCGCTCGTCCTCGACGACTAGAACACGCACAGGTCCCCCTCCTGGCCGGGCGCGGGCCCGGCCTCCGGCTCCCAGGTATGCCACGGGCGCCGTAAGACGCTCGTAAACAGGCGTTCAACTCGGCGTACGCCGGGCGGTGGCCGCGCGGACGCAAGACTCCGCGAAAATTGCATCCGCGAACAGGTTTGCTTTCAGCTTAGGTCTGGGTAGGGCATGGAAACGATCCGGGAGGAGGCCCATGGGCGAGTTGTCACGCATGATCCAGCAGCGGCTCGACGACGCGTACGCGTCGCTGCGCACCGCCCACGCAGAGGGCGACACCTACCTGGCGGACATCCGTCAGGAGGAGATCAGCGAACTGCGCCGGATCGCAGCGAACAACGACATCGGCGTCGAGGCACCCCGCTGCGATTGACCCGCCGCACCACTCCGCGCGGCGCGACCCCGTAGTCGAGAAGCCCGGGACCCGGCCGTCCCGGGCTTCTCGCCGTTCGCGCGCCCTCTCCCCGGCCCCTCTCCGCGACCCGTCTCCGCGGCGCTCAGTCGCGCGTGGGGCCGAGCGGCTTCAGGAGGGCGTGCAGGGCCTCGAACGTGCCCGGCCCGGCCGCCATGGTCAGCTCCGGGCCCGCGGGCGCCCCGTCCAGCCCTTCGACGCGCCCGCCCGCCTCCTGGACGATCAGCGCCCCGGCGGCGATGTCCCACGCCTGGACGCCGCGCTCGTAGTAGGCGTCGACCCGTCCCGCCGCGAGCGAGCACAGGTCGACGCAGCAGGAGCCGCCGCGCCGGATGTCGCGGACGTTCGGCAGCACCCCGGTGAGGACCTGCGCCTGCCGGGCGCGCCGCCCGGCGTCGTAGCCGAAGCCCGTGGCGACCAGCGCCTGCCCCAGCGGCACCTGTGCGTTGACGCGCAGCTCGCGCGCGCCGGCCGCGGTGTGCAGCAGGGCGCCGCCGCCGCGCACGGCCGTGTAGGACTCGCCGCGGCGCGGCATCTCCACCGCCCCGGCGACGGCCTCGCCGTCCACCTCGGCGGCGATGCTGACCGCCCAGTCGGGCAGGTCGTAGAGGTAGTTCACTGTGCCGTCGATCGGGTCGACCACCCACCGGACGCCGCTGCCCCCGGCGCGGGTGCCGCCCTCCTCGCCGAGGAACGCGTCGTCGGGGCGGGCCGCCCGGATCCGCTCGATGATCAGCTGCTCGGCGGCGCGGTCCATCTGGGTGACGACGTCGGTCGGGGACGACTTGGTCTGCACGACGTCCGGGCCGTCCGCGGGCCGCTTGTCGACCAGCATCCGGCCGACCTCGCGCGCGGTCTCGGCGGCCAGTTCCAGCAGGTCTTCGGCAAGGCTCACGGGGTCTCTCCCAGGAGGTCGCGGGGCAGGGCGGCGAAGCGCGGGTCGGTGCCGGGCGTGGCGGCGCGCGCGAACGCGACCCCGAGCTCGGCGGCCAGGTCGGCGGCCTCCACGTCGAGGTCGTACTTGACCTCCATGTGGTCGGAGACGAACCCGACCGGCACGACCGCGACGGCGCGGACGCCCTCGCCGTGCAGCTTCCCCAGGTGGTCGGTGATCTGCGGCTCCAGCCACGGCTGGCTCGGCGGGCCGCTGCGGCTCTGGTAGACGAGGTCCCAGGGCGCCCCGGGCGCCGCCCTGTCGGCGACCGTCCGCGAGACCCGCTCCAGCTCGGCGACGTACAGCTCGCGGTTGGGCTGGGACAGGGGCACGCTGTGCGCGGTGAAGACCAGGCGTGCGCCGGCGGGGAGGCCGCTCAGGGCGTCCTTGGCCGCGTCCACGAAGGGGTCGATGAAGCCCGGCCTGTCGCAGTAGACGGGCAGCTTGTCGATCTCAGGGGCGCCCGGGACCTCTTCGCGCGCGCGCACGATGTCGTTGAGGTACTGGTCGTTCGTCGAATAGCCGCTGTAGGCGGAGGTGACGAACGCGGCGGCGCGCCTGATCCCGTCCGCCTTCATCTGCCGGACGGTGTCGGCGAGGTACGGGGTCCAGTTCCGGTTGCCCCAGTAGACGGGCAGGTCCACGCCGTGGGCCGCGAAGTCGGCCTCGATGGCGGCCTTGAGGTCGCGGCACAGCCGGTTGATCGGGCTGACCCCGCCGAAGAGGTGGTAGTGCTCCCCCACCTCTTCCAGGCGCTCCCTGGGGATGTTGCGGCCGCGGGTCACGTTCTCCAGGAACGGGATCACGTCCTCGGGACCCTCGGGGCCGCCGAAGGACAGCAGAAGCAGCGCGTCGTACGAGGTCATGCCTCCCATCCAACCAGCCCCGCGGGGATGCGGGACGTGGGGTCAGTCATACCTGGCCGCGTACGCCCTGGCCAGGTTCAGGACCTTCTGCACGTACCAGTCGGCGTGGTTGTAGTGCCACACCGCGCGGTAGAGCTGCTTGCCGCCGCGCCCCGCGCCGTTGGCGCACAGGTACTTGGCCGCGCCCGGGATGGCGTCGTACGGGTTCATGATGTCGGCCTTGCCGTCGCCGTCGCCGTCCACCCCGTACGCCTTCCACGTCGCCGGCATGAACTGCATCGGGCCGAGCGCGCCCGCGCTGGACCGGCCCGCGTTGCGGCCGTGGTCGCTCTCCACCTGGCCGATCGCGGCGAGGACCGTCCACGACAGCCCCGGGCAGGTGGTGGCCGCCTGCTTGTAGAGGTCCAGGTAGCTGGACGAGCGGCCGCCGCCGGTCGACGACTGGTACTTGCTCTCGTGCAGGTTGAGCACGTTGGTGCCGGGGCCGAGCACCCTGGTGACGGCCCGGACGACCTTGGCCGGGTCCACGCCGGGCGCGTTGACGAGGATCGCCACGTTCGGGACGAGCCCCATCTCGCCGCCGGACTTCTTGCCGACCAGCAGGTCGATGCCGGGCAGGCCGAGGGGCCCGGAGCCGCCCATGGTGAGGTTCGGCATCGTCCGTCCGACCACCGGGTACTGGTAGCCCCTGGTCAGCTGGAGCTGCTCGGCGGCGGCCGTGGACACCACGAACTTGCCGCCGGCGAGGGCCTCCCACAGCTCGGTCTTCTTGGCGGTGGCGGGCGGCGTCCAGGACCGGAACGAGGACGGGTCCACGGCGAACGCGTTCACCTGGCGGCCCTGGAGCTGCACGGCTCCGCCCGCGACCGCCGTCACGTCCTTGACCCGGCTCAGCCCGGCGATCCGCTTGATCTTGGCGGCGGGGATCGAGCCGGCGCCGACCGCGAGGACGTCCGGCGGCACGACCCGGCGCAGCGGGGCGACCTGGCCGCCGGTGGCCACGTTGACCGGGTCGCCGGAGGCGCTCGGCGGAACGCTCGGCGGCGGCTCCTGCGGGGTGCCGGCGGCGGCGGGCTCCGCCTTGTCCGCGGTCAGCGCCGCGTAGACGCCGCCGGAGGTGCTGGCGATGGCCAGCACCGCGATCCCGCCGATGAGGAAGGGCAGCGACCGGCGGGCCTTCCGCGACCGGGCGCCGCCGCGCGGATCGCGGCGCTTCTTCTCCGGCCGGGACCGCGCCGCGTCCGGCCGGGGGCTCGGCGGGCGGGCGGCGGGAGCCTCACCATCGCCACCGCCGTCGCCGGACGATCCCGGGACGGCGCCGGTACGTGATGCTGGTGGAGAAGCCACAACATGTCCCAACGAGTCTGGCTACGGACGGTTACCCCGGTGTGGTTACCGGATCGTACGTTATCGCCGGTTCCCCTATCCGCCCGGCTCAAAAACATGAACTTTCCTCACGATCCTTGGCCGAGTAGAGTCGCCCCATGTCCCCCGAAAACCCCCGCAAATGGCAGAACTGGGCGGGAAACCAGCAGGCCACGCCCCGGCGCGTGGTGACGCCGCGGACCACCGGCGACGTGGCCGACGCGGTGCGGTCGGCCGCGGGCGACGGCCTCACCGTCCGCATGACCGGCACAGGACACTCCTTCACCGGCGCGGCCGTCGCCGAGGACGTCCTGCTGCGTCCCACGGCGCTCACCGCGGTCCGCTCGGTCGACACCGCCACCGGCCTCGTCACCGTCGAGGCGGGGCTGCCGCTGCACACGCTCAACCGCGTCCTGGACGAGCACGGCCTCGCGCTGGCGAACATGGGCGACATCCAGGAGCAGACCGTCGCCGGCGCCCTCCAGACCGCCACGCACGGCACCGGCCGCGACGCCGCCGGGCTCGCGTCCCAGGTCGCCGCGCTCGAGATGGTCCTCGCCGACGGCTCCACCGTGACGTGCTCGCCCGACGAGCGCCCCGACCTGTTCGACGCCGCCCGCGCGGGCCTCGGCGCGCTCGGGGTCGTCACCGCCATCACCTGGCGGACCGTCCCGGCGTTCGTCCTGCGCGCGCAGGAGCAGCCGATGAAGTGGGACGAGGTCCTCGCGCGCGTGGACGAGTTCGACGCCGCCAACGAGCACTTCGAGTTCTACTGGTTCCCGCACACCGAGGGCTGCCTGACCAAGCGCAACAACCGCGTCGAGGGCCCGCCGAAGCCGCTGTCCAAGTTCCGGTACTGGCTCGACGACCAGTTCCTGTCGAACACGGTCTTCGGCGCCATCAACCAGGTCACGCACCTGGCGCCCGCGACCGCGCCGTCCGTGAACCGCGTGTCCGCCAAAGCGCTCGGCGCGCGCACCTACAGCGACACGTCCTACAAGGTCTTCACGAGCCCCCGGACGGTCCGCTTCAAAGAGCAGGAGTACGCGATCCCGCGCGAGGAGCTCGTCCCCGCGCTGCGCGAGCTGCGCTCCCTCTTCAAGCGGCGGGACTGGCGGATCAGCTTCCCCATCGAGGTCCGGCTCCTCCCCGAGGAGGACGCCTGGCTGTCGATGGCCCACGGCCGGCGGAGCGCGTTCATCGCCGTGCACGTCTACCACCGCGACGCGCACGAGGACTACTTCCGCGGCGTCGAGGACCTGCTGACCACGGTCGGCGGCCGTCCGCACTGGGGCAAGCTCCACACGCGCGACGCGTCCTACCTGGAGAAGGTCTACCCGCGGTTCGCCGACTTCCGCGCCCTGCGCGACGAGCTGGACCCGGACCGCCGCTTCGCCAACCCCTACACGCGGCAGGTCTTCGGCGCCTAGCCGGCCGGGGACGCGCCGCCTAGCCGGCGGGCGTCTGCGGCGCCTCGGCTCCGCCGCCGTCCTGCTGGCCTCCGGTCGGCGCCGGGGTCTCCGGTGCCGTCGGGGCCGGGGTCGTCGGCCCGGACGTGGTCGGAGTCTCGCTGGGCCGCTCCTCGGTCGGCCGGTCCGTCGGCTCCGGCTCGGACGTGGCCGGCCCACCGGTGGACGGCGCGCCGCCCGTCGGCTCGCCGCTCGGCGTCGGGGTGCCCGGCTCGGTCGGCCCGCCCGACGGGCTCTCCGACGGCGTGCCGTCCGGCCGCCCGCCGCCCTCGCCGCCGCGCAGCACGTTGGTGACCGTCAGCCCCTTGTCGCTGCGGCCGATGGGCTTGCCGGTGGACGCCTCGACCACGGTGATCACGCCGATCACGGCGACGAACACCACCGCCGAGGAGACCGCCAGCTTCACCCAGTGCGCCTTGGCCCACTCGACCGTGCTCTGCCACGCCGTGCGGCGCGCGACCTCGCGCACGGCGTCCTCGCCGGCCTCCGCGGCGAGCGACCCGGCGACCGCCCGGGCCGGGTCCAGATGCGTGGCGTTCGGGTCGAGGCGCGTGGCGTTCGGGTCGCCGCCGGGATCGAGGCGGGTGGCGTTCGGGTCACCGAGGACCGGGAGGTCGAGCCGCGTGGCGTTCGGGTCCCCGGACCACACCACTGTCCGGGTGGGGTCCGCGCTCGTCGCCTCGTCCGCCGCGCCCTCGGCCGCCGACCGGCGCCGCGCGGCCGACTGCAGGTGCGACAGCTCCTTGATCTGCTCGCGCCCCTGGTCGAGGTAGTGCTTGCCGACGGCCGACCCGGCCGTCGAGATCACGCTCATCAGCGCGGCGCCGATGATCGTCCCGTACACGCCCAGGTAGGACGCCCCGAAGGCGGCGACCGCCGTCGCCACCGCGCTCGCGATCAGCTGCGTCGTGCTGAGATCCGGCAGCTTCCGCGGCATGCCCCCACTCACCCCCGTCTTTCACCAGAAATTCCCCCAGAATGAAACTAACCAGACGATCTACGTGTTCCTCCCCAAGACGTGACGCTCGCAACGTCCGCCCCTGGAACCGGACCGGGACGTCAGGCAGAGTGTGGAAAAGGATGCACAAGATTCAGGCATGGCGACCCCCCGCCCTCCGCGTCCCCGGCAAGCTTGGTCAGGTGCCCTCTTCGACCTCGTGAAGAGGGCTTCGAGAGCGGCGATGTTCGGACATGCCGGGTACGGTGCTGGCAGCAGGCGTGTCCGGGAAGAGAGACTCGGGAACCCGGGGGAAGGGCACGCATGCGCCCTCGGTGGGCATCGGGCGGCCGACCGTGACAGCACGGTCGACAGGTCCGGGGTCCTCCGTGCCGTCAAGACAGGGCAGGAAGGACACGCATGCAGGAGCTGCGCCTCGTCGCGGTCAGCGAGGACGGTACGTACCTCGTCCTGGCCACCGCGGGCCGAGGCACCCGGTTCACCCTGCCCGTCGACGACCGGCTCCGCGCAGCGGTCCGTGGGCACTTCTCCCGCCTCGGCCAGTTCGAGATCGAAGTGGAGAGTCCCTTGCGCCCCAAGGAGATCCAGGCCCGCATCCGGTCCGGTGAGACCGCCGAGGAGATCGCCGAGTCGGCGGGGATCCCGGTCGAGCGCGTCCGCTGGTTCGAGGGACCGGTCCTGCAGGAACGCGAGTACATGGCCCAGCAGGCGCAGCGGGTCACCGTGCGCCGGCCGGGCGAGTCCACCCCCGGCCCGCCGCTCGGCGAGACCGTCGAGGAGCGGCTCGGCCGCGGCGGCGTCGACCTGGAAGAGGTCGAGTGGGACTCCTGGAAGTGCGAGGACGGCACCTGGCGCGTCCGGCTGTCCTTCTTCGAGGGCGGCCGCCCGCACGCCGCCGAGTGGACGTTCGACCCGCGCCGCCGGCACGTCTCCCCGCTGGACGAGATCGCCGCGCGGCTCACCTCCGTGGAGTGGGACGACGACGACGCGCTCTCCGACACCGTGACGCCGCTCGTCCCGCGCCGGCCCGCGATGAAGGTCGTCGGCGGCGACCGCGACGCCCCGCGCGGCCTGCCCGCCGAGCCGGAGCAGCCCGGCCCCGCCGGGCCGCTGCGCGCCGCCGAGCCCCGCGAGTACATCATCGAGCGCGGCCGCATGCTCGACCCGCGGCCCGCCTTCCGCGAGGCGGCCGAGGCGCCGCTCCGCGAGGCGTCCGCACCGCTCGCCCGCCCCGCCGAGGCGCGCGGACGCACCGCGCCGGCCCCCGTCCCCCCGCAGGACGAGCCCGAGGCCGAGGCGGACGAGCCGCGCGGCACCGAGGCCGCCGAGGCGCCCGCCGCCCCCGTCCGGGACGAGGCCGCATCCGGCCAGCCGGGCCAGGCCGACACGCACGATGAGCCGGAGCCCGCGGAGCAGGCGGCCGAGGCGCAGCCCGCGGACGACGCCGAGGCGTCCCAGCCGCAGGAGGACGAGCCCGCCGACGCCCAGAGCGCGGACGAGACCACCGAGCCCGTCGCGACGGAGGCCCCGGAGGCGGAGCCGGTCGCGACGGCGGAACCGGCCGCCGAGGAGGCCCCGGAGGCCGTCGGCGAGACCGGCGAGGCGGAGGCGGCGGACGAGGTCGCGGAGGCGGGCGAGCCCGAAGCGGCCGAGGAGCCTGAGAAGGCGCCGGAGCCCGAGCCCGAACCTCAGGTCGCCGCCGCCCCCGCGGCCGAGGCCCCCGACG
>NZ_VCKZ01000109.1 GCF_005889745.1 Actinomadura geliboluensis | reverse complement strand
CCCCCACAGCCCGAAAAGCCCGCACCCCGGAGCCTCCCCCACCCGACTGATCAGAACCTATCGGCCCTCGTGGGGGCGCCGGGCGGCACTGTGCCAGACTCCTACCGGGCAGGACCGCTAGCTGAGGAGCGACATGGAGCTGATCCACTCGGGGAAGGTCAGGGACGTCTACGCGGACGGCGACGAGCTGATCCTGGTGGCGTCCGACCGGGTGAGCGTCTACGACGTCGTCCTGCCCACGGAGATCCCCGACAAGGGCAAGATCCTCACGCAGCTGTCGCTGTGGTGGTTCGAGCAGCTCGCCGACGTCATCCCGAACCACGTCGTGTCGGCGACCGACGTGCCGGACGAGTGGGCCGGCCGCGCCATCCGCTGCCGCCGCCTCACCATGCTCCCCGTCGAGTGGATCGCCCGCGGCCACCTCACCGGCCTCGGCCTCAAGGAGTACGAGAAGAACGGCACCGTCTCCGGGATCGCGCTGCCGGAGGGCCTGGTCGACGCCTCCCGCCTCCCCGAGCCGATCTTCACCCCGACGACGAAGGCCACCGAGGGCCACGACGAGTTCATCACCTACGCCGACGTCGTCCGCGAGATCGGCGAGGACACCGCCGCCCGCCTCAAGGACGTCACGCTGGAGATCTACCGGCGCGGCGCCGCCCTCGCCGCCGAGCGCGGCATCATCATCGCCGACACCAAGCTGGAGTTCGGCCGCGCCGCCGACGGCACGCTCGTCCTGGGCGACGAGGTCCTCACGCCCGACTCGTCCCGGTTCTGGCCGGCCGACGAGTGGGAGCCGGGCCGCCCGCAGCACTCGCTCGACAAGCAGTTCGTCCGCGACTGGAGCAGCACCCTCGACTGGGACCGCACCCCGCCCGGCCCCGCCATCCCGCAGGACGTCGTCGACGCCACCCGCGCCCGCTACACCGAGGTCTACGAGCGGCTGACCGGCACCCCCTGGACGTCCTGACCGGACGCCCGGGGGTCAGAAGGCCGGCCCCTGCGCGTCGCGGGACGAGACGATCTCGTGGCCGAGCGGCAGCAGCGAGATCAGGATCAGCTTGAAGTTGGCGATCCCGAACGGGATGCCGATGATCGTGATGCACAGCAGCAGGCCGGTGAACAGGTGGCCGAGCGCCAGCCACCACCCGGCCACGATGATCCAGATGATGTTGCCGAGCATCGAGCCCGCGCCCGCGCCGCGCTTCGGGACGGTCGTCCGGCCGAACGGCCACAGCGCGAACGCCGCGATGCGGAACGAGGCGATCCCGAACGGGATCGTGATGATCAGGATGCAGCAGATGATCCCGGCGATCGCGTAGCTCACCGCCATCCAGAAGCCCGCCAGGACCAACCAGATCACGTTCAACAGCGTGCGCACGGCGCCCTCCCGACGGTAATGGACCCGTCACGAGCATAGGGGGCGCCGTGCTCGAACGTGATCAGCACACGGGGGTCAGATGTGGCCGTCGAGCGCGGCCAGCAGCTGCCGCTTGGGCTTCGCGCCGACGATCTGCCGGACGACCTCGCCGTCCCGGTAGAGGTTCAGCGTGGGGAAGCCCATCACGCCGTACCGGGACACGATGTCCGGGTGGTCGTCACCGTTGATCTTCGCCACGGTCAGCCGGTCGCCGTGCTCGGCCTCGATCTCCGCCAGGATCGGCGCGATCATCCGGCACGGCGGGCACCAGTCCGCCCAGAATTCGACCAGTACCGGCTTGCCGCCGCCGAGCACGTGCCGGTCGAAGTTCGCGCTGGTCAGTGTGAGCATTCGTCGCCTCCGGTGCGAGCGCGCACCCCGGGCAGGCGCGCGTCAACTGGTCGGCCACGTCCGCGCGGAGCCGGATCAGGGCGCGGATCTCCGCGTCGATCTCCGCCAGCTTCCGCCGGTACACCGCGACGGACTCGGGGCAGGCGGCGCCGTCGGCGTGCCCGGCGCGCAGGCAGTCGACGAACGGCCGGGTGTCGTCCAGGGTGAACCCGGCCGCCAGCAGCGACCGGATCTCGGCGACGAGCCGCACGTCGGACTCCTCGTACTGCCGGTACCCGTTGGACGCCCGCCGCGCCCGCAGCAGCCCCTGCTGCTCGTAGTAGCGCAGCGTGCGGGTGCTGACGCCCGCGCGCTCGGCGAGTTCCCCGATCCGCATCCGCCCTCCTCCGTGGCCGATCGCGACGCTATGCCCTGACACCGGCGTCAAGGTCAAGCCCGGCCCCGGGGACGGTCCCGGTTCCGGGGGCGGGCCCGGCGGCGCGGTGCCGGACCCGCCCCCGCCCTTCACCGGGCCGTCACCGGCCCTGGAGGCCGCGGACGTTGTCGCCGAACGTCCAGCCCTTCGAGCCGTCCCAGTTGATGGACCAGGTCATCAGTCCCTTCAACTGGCCGTTGAAGCGGTTCCATGCCTGGCCGACGAGGCCGGTCGACATGTAGCCGCCGCCGGCGCCCGGCTGCGCGGGCAGCCCCGGCACCTGCTTGTCGTACGGCACCCGGATCGTGGTGCCCTGCACGACGAGCCCGTTGTTCAGGCACTCGGTCTGCTTCACGAAGCCCTCGACCGTCCCGGCCGAGTAGGAGTCGCCCGAGCACCCGTACATGCTGCCGTTGTAGTACTGCATGTTCAGCCACCACAGCCGGCCGTTGTCCGCGTACTTCTTGATGATCGGCAGGTAGGCGCCCCAGATGGAGCCGTAGGTCACGCTGCCGCCGGTCACGTACGCGGTCTCGGGCGCCATCGTGAGCCCGAAGTTGGACGGCATCTGCGCGAGCACGCCGTCGATGATGCGGATCAGGTTGGACTGCGACGCCGACAGCTGCCCGATGCTGCCGCTGCCGGTCAGGCCCGTCTCGATGTCGATGTCGATGCCGTCGAAGTTGTACCGCTTCAGGATCGGCACGACCGTCGCGACGAACCGGTCCGCGACGCTGCTGGAGCTGAGGTCGATGCCGGCGGCGGCCCCGCCGATCGACATCAGGATCGTCGCGCCGGCGGCCTTCGCCGCGCACATCTCGGCGGGCGTGGCGACCTTGACCATGGAGTCCATGCCGTCCTCCCACAGGACGGTGCCGTCGGACCGGATCACGGGGAACGCCGCGTTGATGACGTTGTAGCCGTGCTGCTTGATGACGGGGTTGTCGATGGGCGTCCAGCCGAACGGCGGGTGCACGCCGTTGGACGAGCCGTCCCAGTTCTCCCAGTACCCCTGCAGCACCTTGCCCGCGGGCCGCGACTTGACCGCGCAGGTCTCGTCCCCGGGCGGCTGAGTGGTCGGCGGTGTGGACCCGTCGCACGCGCCGAGGTCGCGCCACAGCGTGGGCGTGGACGCGGGGTTCCAGTTGGCGCCGGGGTAGGCGGTGTGGGCGACGATCGCCTCGTAGCCGTGGGCGCTGTAGGTGACCTTGTCACCCGCCTTGTAGCTGGTGCCTTCGGCCCAGGCCGGATACGTGCAGGCGACCAGGACGTTGGGCTGCGCGGACGACGGCGCGGAGAGCACCACCACCGCGCCGAGCGACAGGACCAGCGCCGCCAGCGCCGACGCCAGCGCCGCGACGGCGGGGGACCATCGCTTGGACGTGGTTCTCACGGAACGACTCCTCCAGAACGGGGACAAGAGGAGCCGGTGCAGAGCCAAACAAGTCCCGCGGACGGGACTCTCCCAGGCGCAAGGCGCATACGACCGGCGTGGACGCCACAAGCAGACTAACCGCCCGGCCCCGCCCCGTGAAGACCGTTGATCCGGGCTCCTGCTCAGGAGGCTTCGGCGCTGAGCGTCCGGGCGATGGACCGGCGGGCCGCGAGGCGGGCGGGGACGGCGGTGAGCGCCGCCGTGACGGGAAGCGTCACGAGCGCGGCCGCGAACAGCACCCAGGTGGGGGGCATGGGCGTCTCGCCAGGGCTGAAGAGCCAGCACACGAACATGCCGAGGGGAACGCCCGCGAGGGCACCCGGCAGGGTCGGGAGGAGCTGCGCGACGGAGAGCCCGGCCGTGATCTGACCTGGCGTGGCACCGAGCGTCCGCGCGACGGCCATGGTCGGACGGGCTTCGAGCGCGGTCGTCCAGGTGACGGTGACGGTGTTGACGGCGGCGAGCGCGATCAGCCCGATGGTGACGGCCAGGAGCATGTGGCGGCCCTGCTCGACCCGCACGTTGCCCAGGTCGGACGACCCCAGCCCGTAGTCGAAATCGGGCTGCGCGTGGAGGATCAGCAGGGCGGTCGTTCCCATCACGGTGACCGCGATGCTGGACGCGTGCAGCACCGCGCGCCCCGGACGGCGGGCGATCAGCCGCAACCCCAGCAGCAGCGGAGTCGGCAGCGGCGCCGACAGCCGAGTCAGCCGGGACCGATGCGGGGGCCGCTGGGCGGAGTCGGCCAGCGCGGCGACGGTCGGGGTGCGCAGCGCCCGCAGGGTCGGGCCGAGGGTGGTGAAGCCGGCCATGGCGAGCGCGACGACCGTCGTGAAGAAGGCGGTGTCGGCGGACGGGCCCGCGGACGCGCTGAGCAGGCTCGCGGTGGGGTTGGCCGCCACCGGCACGGCCAGCCGCGCGATCCCGAGCCCGAGCGCGTCGGCGGCCAGCGCGACGGCCAGGTACTCGGCGAACAGGACGGCGGCGATGAGGCCGGGCGCCGCGCCGACGGCCTTGAGCAGCCCGACGCGGCGGGTCTGCTTGGCGGCGCGTCCCGCGGCGAGCACGGCCACGCCGGCGACGGCCAGGAAGCTGAGCAGCCAGCTGCCGATGACCAGGATGGGCTGGCTGTCCCTGAGGACCCTCGCGTCGTGCCCGGCCATGAACTGCCAGCTGAAGGGGCGCACCGCGGGGTCACTGTGGGCGGCCATGAAGTCGCCGGTGGCGGCGGGGTCGCGCAGCTTCAGGTAGATGAGCGAGGTCACCTCCAAGCGCTCGGCCGCTGCCAGCGCGCGGGCCTCGGATTCGCCCATCCAGACCAGGCCGCTGTAGTCCACCGGGCCGTCGCCCGGCCCGATCAGCTGCGCACCCGGGTAGACGGTGCTCGCCGCGGTCACGGCCGTCCCGACGACGGGGAGCGAACGGCCCGCGACGGTGACGCGGTCGCCGGCGCGGACGCCCAGGGCGGCGGCGAAGCCCCGCTCGACCACGACGCCGCCCGGACGCACCCAGGTACCGGACGTCACCAGCGGGCGGTCGACCGGGCCAGGCGTCTCGGGGGCGCCCGGCACCACGGCACGCGACTTGAGACCGTGCGCCGCAAGGGTTGTGTAGTACTGGCGGTGCGGGCCGCTGTGGGCGACGACCTGCGGATCGTCCAGCAGCGCGGTCAAGGGGGTCTGGTCGGTGCCGGGGGTGAGCACCACCATGTCCGGCCCGGCCGTCGCCGCGCGCGTCTTCCGGTAGAGCGAGTCGGTCGCGCCGTGCAGCGACAGGCCCAGCGCCAGCGTGGCGGTGGCCGCGGTGATCGCGACGAGGAGCATCGCCGCCTGCCCGGGATGCCTGCGCAGGTCGGCCAGGACGAGGCGGAGCACCAGCAGGGCGCTGCCCATGGCGGTCAGCCGTCCAGCCCGATGAGGCCGCCGAGCCCGCGGCTGCCCGCGAGGCGGGTGTCGTCGACGAACATGCCGTCGCGCATCGAGACCAGCCGGTCGGCGGTGGCCGCGACGCGCTCGTCGTGCGTGACCAGCACGAGGGTCTGCCCGGCGGCGCGCAGGCCGTCGAACAGCCTCAGCACGTCGCGGGTGGCGGCGCTGTCGAGGTTCCCGGTCGGCTCGTCGGCCAGCAGGACGAGCGGCTCGTTCGCCAGGGCGCGGGCGATGGCGACCCGCTGCCGCTGCCCGCCGGACAGCTCCCAGGGCAGGTGCCGGGCGCGGTCGGCGAGCCCGACCCGCTCCAGCAGCTGGGCCGCGCGGCGGCGCGCCGCGCGCGGCGAGCGGCCGGCGAGCAGCGCGGGCAGCTCCACGTTCTCCGCCGCCGACAGCTCCTCCACCAGGTGGAACGCCTGGAAGACGAAGCCGACCGCGCGGCGCCGCAGCCGGGCCAGGCCCCGCTCGCTCAGGGCGTCGATGCGCCGGCCGTCCAGCCGGACCTCCCCGCCGGTGGGCCGCTCCAGGCCGCCGAGCATGTGCAGCAGCGTCGACTTCCCGCAGCCGCTGGGGCCCGTCACCGCCAGCACCTGCCCCGCCGGGACGTCCAGGTCGACGTCGTCGACCGCGCGGACCAGGCCGTGCCCCTGGCCGTGCTCCTTGCGCAGGCCCCGGGCCTGCAGCACGAACTCGCTCATGCGTCCTCGGTTCCGTTCCCGGCCCGCGACCACAGGCGCTCGCAAGCCTCCAGCCAGCGCAGGTCCGCCTGGAGCCGCAGCGCGACCCCCTCCAGCAGCAGCCCGGCGGTCGAGCCGTCCGGCTCGGCCAGCGCCGCCCGCTGCACGTCGGACAGCCGCCGCAGCAGCTCGCGGCGCTGCGCGTCCACCAGTTCCACCGGGTCGGCGAGCCGCGCCGCCGCGGCGGCGGCGAGCTTGAGGTGGAACTCCGCCAGGTTCGGCTTCGGCCAGGTCACCTCGGACAGCCAGGCCGCGACCCGCTGCTGCCCGGCCGGTGTCAGGGCGTAGACCTTGCGGTCCGGGCGGTCCGGCAGCCCTTCGGCGACCTCGCAGACGACGAGCCCGGCCTTCTCCAGCCGGGCCAGGGTCACGTAGACCTGGCCCGCGTTCATCGACTCCCCGAATGGGCCGAGGGCACGCCGCAGGCGCGCGCGCAGGCCGTACCCGTGCGACGGCTCCTTCGCCAGCAACGCCAGCACCGCGTCCTGCATGCACCACCCCTAACGGCTAGGTAATAGATAGCGGTTAGCCATAGGACCGGTCAACACGAGACAGGTGATGTCCGGGCGTGTTCAGAGAAGGCGCGTGTGCTTCCCCGCCTCGTGCGCGGCGGCGACCGCCTCGGCGATCTGCGCGCCGATGCGGGCGGCCTCCACCTCGTCCAGCGGGCCGTCGTCGCGAAGAAGATCGGCGAGGGAGCGGCCCCGGACCAGCTCCATGACGATCCAGGGCAGCCCCTCGTCGTCATGGAACTGGTCGTGGACGGTGATGACGCCGGGATGGTGGAGCATCCCGACCGAGCGCGCCTCCCGCTCCATGCGCGCCACCAACTGCTCGCGGACACCGGCCTCCAGAGTCAGCGGCAACTTGAGCTGCTTGAGCGCCACGTCCCGGCGCATCCGCTCATCGTGCGCACGCCAGACGGCGCCCATGCCGCCCTCGCCCAGCACCTCGACCAACCGATACCGGCCGAGCACGACGTCTCCCGGTTCGCGCGCCACAGCGGCACATTAACGGCACCGCCCCGCGAATCGATACGGTCCGGTGGCCAAGTGATCAGCGTTTCACCGGGCGGCGCGGGCGATGGGCATGAAGGTCGGGGCCGGGTCCGTGGTCAGGAAGCCGTGCACGAGGGAGCGCACCGTTTCGGGATGCTCCATCAGGAGCAGGTGGCTGGCGTTCGGGACGACGGCCAGTTCGGCGTTCGGCAGGGCCCGGTAGAACGCCACCGTGTGGTCGAGGGTGACCAGGTCGTCGTCACCGGCTAGGACGAGCGTCCGGACGGTCACCGCGCGCAGCTCGGACGGGTCCAGCGGGGGCTCGGTCTCGACGGCGTCCACGATCTTGCGGAGGACGACCGGGAAGTGGTCGCGCCCGTCCGGCGACACCTCGGCGTAGGCGTCCACGACCGGGGCGGGCGGCTCCCCGTCGGCGGACGGCTTGTAGATCATCCCGTCGAGGTCGTAGGCCGCGCTGATCAGGACGAGCCGCTCGACCAGGTCGGGGCGGCGCATCGCGACCAGCAGCGCGACCGTCCCGCCGGCGCTGTAGCCGACCAGCCGGGACGGGCCGCCGACGACCCGCTCCAGGAAGTCGATCGTGTCCCGCGCCATCAGCTCCATGGTGATCGGGCCGGGCGCGTCGGGCGTGCGGCCGTGGCCGCGCCGGTCGGGCAGGTAGAGCGTGAAGGTGTCGGCGAGGCCGTCGAGGTTGCCGGTGAAGCAGCGGCTGTCGGTCAAGCCGCCGTGCAGGAGCACCACCGGGTCGCCCGCGCCGCGCTCGTCATGCCACATGTGAACGATGTCGGTCATGTTCTATGTACGGGACGGGGGCTGCGGAGTCATCGGCAGCCCGAACATCGGGAACAGGGACGGGTCCAGGTAGGTGGTCATGGTGGCGAGCAGCCCGTCCCGCGCTTCGAGGACGACCAGGCTGAACGCCTCCCCGTCGCGGTACTGCGCGAAGGCCGGGGAGCCGTTCGCCGCCGTCCGGACGAGCCGGTCGTCGGCGCAGTCGCCGCCCGCGCCCACCAGCGCGGCCCGGATCGCGTCCCGGCCGCTGAGCCACCAGGCGAACGGCGGCATCGACATGGCGACGTCCTCGTGGAGCAGCGCGACCAGGCCGTCGACGTCGTAGGAGGTGAACGCCTCGACGTACCGTTCGAGCAGCCCCTCGTCGACGTCGCCGCCCGGCGTGCGGCGCTCGGCCACGGCGGCGCGCGCCCGCTGCAGGGCGCTGTTGACCCCGGCCGGTGTGCTGCCGAGCAGCCCGGCGACCTCGTCCGCCGACCAGCACAGCACCTCGCGCAGGATGAGCACCGCCCGCTGGCGCGGCGGCAGGGTCTGCAGGGCGGCGACGAACGCCAGCCGGATCGTCTCCCTCGCGGCGGCCAGCTCGGCGGGGTCGCCCTCCTCCGGCAGGACGAGCCGGTCGGGGACGGGCTGCACGAACGCGCCGGGCCCGAGCGGCGCGCCGAGGAACCCGCCGGGCGCCGCTGACGGGCCGAGGTCCATCGCCAGCGCGCGCCGCTGGACGCTGCGGGCCATGTCGAGGCAGACGTTGGTGGCGATGCGGTACAGCCAGGTGCGCAGGCCCGCCCTGCGCTCGTCGAAGCGGTCGGCGTTCTTCCAGGCGCGCAGGAAGGTCTCCTGGACGGCGTCCTCGGCCTCGGCGGCACTGGCGAGCATGCGGTAGCAGTACCCGGTCAGCTCGACCCGATGCGCTTCCAGCCGCTGCTCAAAGGCCATCCGGCCACGTTAGATCAGCCCTCTGACAGCTCTTGCGCGGGCGCCGCCCGCCGGGCGAAGGCGGCGATGTCGGCGAGGGCGGGCCGGTAGCCGTCCGAGGTGTCCACGATGAGGGTGGGCAGGTCCATGCGGAGGGGGACGTAGGAGTCCAGCGAGTGGCGTCCGGCGGCGATCGCCTCCAGCAGGTCGCGGTCGCCGTGGGCGGCCCGGTGCCCGTGTTCGACGCGCTGGACGATCCGTTCGCGGGCGATCTCGCTGTCGACCGTGCAGCGGACGACGCGGATGTCCGCCAGGGCGGTGAGGGGCTCCAGGTTCGGCCGCCACACCTTGTCCTGGAAGGCCGCTTCGGCGACCGCGGTGACGCCCGCTTCGAGCAGCAGCCTCAGCACGCCGAAGAAGGCGCCCAGCGTCGGCAGGTTGAGCGGGTCGGCGCCGCCGCCCCGGTAGCCGGGCGTGGCGAGCACCATGCCCTGCTTGATCTCGTCGCGGACGACGGCGGGGCATCCGAGGTCCTGGGCGAGCCGGTGCGCGAGGGTCGTCTTCCCCGTCCCCGGACCGCCGCTCACCACGACCAACGTCGGCAAGGCCATGCCCCCACCCTCGCACGGGCGGGGCGGACGAGGCGCGGGGCCACGATACTGGCGCGATGGAATTCTTCGTCTACCACCGGGACCGAGCGGGTTCCCTGCCGCTGCGCATGGAGCTGCTGGAGGAGCACTGGTCCTACATGGACGGGTACGGGACGGAGATGATCGCCCGCGGCCCGACGCTCGCGGACGACGGTGAGGCGCCCACCGGCAGCGTGCACATCGTCGACCTGCCCGATCCCGCCGCCGCCCGCGCGTTCGCGTTCGACGAGCCCGGCTGGCAGGCCGGCGCGTACCGGGACGTGCTGGTGCGCCGGTGGCGCAACCTGCTGGGCCGCACGATGTGGGACTTCCCCGGCGGACGCGAGGGCGGTGCCCGCTTCCTGGTGCTCGGCCTCGGGTCGGGGCCGGGCGCCGACCTCGCCGTCCCGCCCGGGCGGGACGGCGAGCTGGTCGCCTACGGGCCGCTGCTGTCCGACGACGGCAGCGCCTGGCTGGGCACGGCGGCGCTCGTCCGCGCCAAGGACGAGGACGCGGCACGCGCCCTCCTGACACCGGAGGCGTATGCCTCGATCGACGTCCTCCCCTGGGAGTTCGGCGGCCGCCGCTAGCGGAGGCCGATCCCGGGGTTTAGCCGGGTCGCGCGTCAGAAGGCGGAGGTGTGGGCGGGCTGGCGGCGGTGGCCCCGGCCCACCCCGGCGCCATGCTCCTCGGCCGGGCCGGCGGGCACGCCCACCGGAGGCATGCGGACCTCGACGCGCCCGTTCTCGATCCGCGTCTCGTAGCAGGGCTGCGGCGTGCTGGCCGGGCCGCGCACGACGCCGCCGTCCGAGAACCGGAAGGTGCTGCCGTGCCAGGGGCAGGTGACGCAGCCGTGCTCGAACGTCCCCTCGTCGAGCGGGCCGCCCATGTGGCCGCAGGTGGCGTCGAGGGCGTACACCTTGCCGCCCATCCGGTGGAGCAGGATCTGCACGCCGCCCGCCTCGGCGATGCGGTGGTCGCCTTCGGCGAGGTCGTGCTCGCCGAGCACCGGCGTCCACTCCTCCGGGCCTTCCTGCCACGCGTTGCGGTTGACGTTGACGCCCCGGACGAACGACAGGTGGCCGCCGAGGTAGGCGCCGATCGCCATCATCCCCAGCCCGGCGTACCCCAGCGCCTTGCCCGTCTGGCGGTCGCCCTTCATGCGCGTGATCAGCGACGCGATGTACAGCGACAGCGCCGCGGAGTTGCCGAGGGCGTGGACGAGCCCGACCCGCCGCTCCTTGCCGAGCGTGTCGCTCCAGTCGTTCAGCCCGGTGAGGGCGGTGGGCACCGCCGCGGCGATGCCGGTCCCGATCAGCAGGTCCGCGGACTGCTCGGCGTCGCGGCCGCCGGCGGCGTCCAGCAGCGCGGCCATGGTCCACGCGCCGATCGGCACGTCGGTGAGGCTCGGGTGCAGCGGATGCCCCAGGTTCGTCCCGCTGAGCGTGTTGCGGACGGGACGCGGACGCACCGCCTTCTGGACCACCTTGGCCACCGGTTTCGCGACCCCGTCGAGCGATTTCGCCCGCTCCAGGCGGCGCACCATCTTCTGCGGCATCCTCATCACGATCATCCCGGCCTCCCCAAGGCACGACTGGCACTGCTCCGCTAGTCGCCTCTCTATCCCAGGGAATCCCCGCAAAACGTCCGCCCGCGGCGGGTCGGCGCAGGTAGGTCACCTTCGGGGCATCCGGTTCGTCATGAGGGTGATGCCGTCCATGAGAGGTTGCTCCATCGTGAACGCCCCAGATTTCCTCGCCGTCCGGTTCGAGGAGCACCGTCCCCATCTGAAGGCGGTCGCGTACCGCATGCTCGGTTCGCTGGCCGAGGCGGACGACGCGATCCAGGAGACGTGGCTGCGGTTGACCCGGTCCGGCGACGCCGAGATCGACAACCTCGGCGGCTGGCTGACCACCGTGGTCGGGCGGGTCTGCCTGGACATGCTCCGGACCCGCAAGAGGCGCGGCGAGGAGCCGCTGGAGGCCCGGCTGCCCGACCCGGTGATCAGCCGGACGGACGGCACCGACCCCGAGCAGCAGGCGATGCTGGCGGACTCGGTCGGGCTGGCGCTTCTGGTGGTGCTGGAGTCGCTCACCCCGGCGGAGCGGCTCGCGTTCGTCCTGCACGACATGTTCGGGCTGCCGTTCGAGGAGATCGCGCCGATCGTCGACCGCACGCCGGCGACGGCCAAGAAGCTGGCGAGCCGGGCGCGGCAGCGGGTCCGGGGCGCGACCCCGCCGCCCGACCCGGACCCGGTCGGGCAGCGCCGCGTGGTGGACGCCTTCCTGACCGCCGCGCGCGGCGGCGACTTCGACGCGCTGGTGGCCCTGCTCGACCCGGACGTGGTGCTGCGCGCGGACGGCGGCGTGCTCACCGGCGGGCTGCGGGTCATCCGCGGCGCCGCCGCCGTGGCCGGGCAGGCGCCCACGTTCCAGCGGATGGCCACCGCCGCGACCACGCACGCCGCCCTGGTCAACGGGCTCGCGGGACTGGTCAACACCATCGACGGCCGGCCGTTCTCGGTGATGAGCTTCACCGTCGCGGACGGCAGGATCGCCGCGATCGACATCCTGTCCGACCCCGACCGCCTGGCGCGGCTCGACCTGGCGTCCACCGACGGCTGACCGGCCCGGACCTGCGTCCTCTGGCCCCCTTGAGATGGCTTCGCGCCGTCCCAAGGGGGCCTTCTCGTGGATGGGGCAAAAAATTCGCTCGGGTCGGTCACCTTCTCCGGATGCGGGTCGTCAGTGCAGTGAACGAGCCGATGAAGCGGGCGAGAAAAAGGCCCGCACCACCTGGAAAAGGAAACGCTCATGACCGCGACCGCGAACGAATTCGACGCCTCGACCCTCACTTCTCGCTTTTCCGACCCGCAGCAGCTCGTCCCCGAACTCGGCGACGCCGCCGCCGCGCTGTTCAAGATTGCCGGGAACGGGGCGGTGCCGCGCGGCACCGTCGCCCTCGTCCACCTGCGCGCCGGCCAGCTCGTCGGGAACACGTACCTGACGATGCTGCACACCGGCAACCTGCGCCGCGCGGGCGTGCCGGAGGAGAAGATCACCGCGGTGGCGTCCTGGGTGGACGCCCCGTACTTCACCGCCGCCGAGCGGGTCGCGTTGGAGCTGGTCGAGGCGGTGCTCACCCCGAACCCGCACGGCGAGCGGGTCCCGGACGCGCTGTACGCGCGGGCCGCCGAGCACTACGACCCGACGGCCCTCGCCACGCTCGCCATGGTGATCGGGCAGGTCAACTTCTTCATCCCGCTCGCCCTGATCGGCAGGCCGCTGCCCGGCGTCTCGCCGGCCGAGCAGTGGCGCGCGGCCGCGGCCGAGTGATCCCCGGCCCGGGGCGGCCGCCGCCCCGGGCCCGCAATTCCTCCCGCATTTCCATTCCCATCGCCGCCCCGCCCGGGATCGACGCGCGTGACCGCACCGCGCCCCGGCTCGATTCCGGTTCTGGCGGGCCCCGGCCCCTTTTCGGCCCCTCGGCCGCCTCAGCGAAAGAAATGGTCATGACCCATGCCTCCAGGCGGGGGCTCGCACTCGCGCTGCTCGCCGCCACGCAATTCGTGCTGGTGCTGGACGCCTCGATCGTCGGGGTGGCGATGCCGTCCATCGGCGCCGACCTCGGGTTCGCCCCGGACGACCTGTCCTGGGTCGCCAACGCCTACACGCTGACCTTCGGCGGGCTGCTGCTGCTCGGCGGCCGCGCCGCCGACCTCGTCGGCCGCCGCCGCATGTTCATGATCGGCATGGCGCTGTTCGCCGCCGCCTCGCTGGCCGGGGGCCTCGCGGTCACCGGCGGGATGCTCGTGGCCGCCCGTGCCGCCCAGGGCGTCGGCGCCGCACTGGTGTCCCCGGCCGCGCTGTCCCTGGTCATGACGGTCTTCCCGGCCGGACCCGACCGCAACAGGGCGATGGGCGTGTTCGGCGCGGTCGCCGGGGCGGGCGGCGCCGCCGGGTCGATCCTCGGCGGGATGCTGACGCAGTGGCTGGGCTGGGAGGCCACGCTGTACGTGAACGTCCCGCTCGGGCTGGCGGCGATCGCGCTGGCGCCGAAACTGCTGCCCGAGGCGTCCGACCGCACGGCGCGCGGGTTCGACCTGCCCGGCGCGCTGACCGCCACCGGCGGGCTGGCGCTGCTGGTCTACACGCTGGTCGAGGGCGACGACGCCGGCTGGACCTCGCCGCGCACCCTCGGCCTCGGCGCCGTCGCCGTGGCCCTGCTCGCGGTGTTCCTGCTCGTCGAGGCGCGCACCGCCCACCCGCTGCTGCCCCTGAAGATCTTCCGCCAGCCGGTGCTGCGCGGCTCCAACCTCGCCGCGGTCCTCACGCTGATGGCGATGGCCCCGCTGTTCTTCTACCTGACCTTCTACATGCAGCAGGTCGTCGGCTTCGGCCCGGTCCGCGCCGGGCTGGCGCAACTGCCGCTGGCACTGGCGATCGCCGTCACGGCGGGCGCGGCGGGCGCGCTCATCGCCCGGCTCGGGCTGGGCACCGCGATGGCGGCCGGGCTCGTGATCACCGGCGCCGGCCTCGCCTGGTTCTCCCGCATGTCGGCGGACGGCGGCTTCCTCACCGACGTGCTCGGCCCGACGCTGGTGATCGGCGTCGGCGCGGGGCTGGCCTTCGTCACCACCACGGTCGGCGCGACGTCCGGCACCCGTCCCGAGCAGGCCGGGCTGGCGTCCGGGCTGTTCAACACCGCGCAGCAGGTCGGCGGGTCGCTCGGCCTGGCCGCCGTGGTCGCGATCTCCACGTCCCGCACCGCCGGCGCCGTGGCGGGCGGCGAGCGCGACCCGGCCACCGCCCTCACCGAGGGGTACGGCGCCGGAATGCTCACCGCCGCCGGCATCGCCCTCGCGGCGGGACTGCTCGCCGCCGTCCTCGTCCCGCGCCGCCCGGCCCCGGCACCCGGCCCCGAGGTGGCCGAACCCGCCGCCCGGCCGTCCGCCGAGACCGCCGCGTCCTGACCGCACACCCCGTCGACCGCTGGAAAGAGCGTCCGATCATGAACTCCCCCAAGAACACCGAGCAGCTGACCACCACCGACGCCGACACCCGCACCGTCTGGCACGGCGCCTGGACGGCCGCGGTCATGCGCCCGTCCGCCGCGCCCTGGTTCCCCACCTGGGCGGAGCAGGGCTTCACCGACCAGTCGGTCCGGCAGATCGTGCGCGTGAACGCCGGCGGCACCCAGGTCCGGATCCGGCTGTCCAACGCCTACGGCGCCGCGCCCCTGCGGGTGACCGGCGCGAGCATCGGGCGCACCGCGGGCGGCGCGACCGTGCGGCCGGGCACGCTCCACCCGCTGCGCTTCGCGGGCTCGCCGTCGGCCGTCGTCCCCACGCGGGGACGGATCGTCAGCGACCCGGTCGCCCTGCCCGTCCGGCCGCGGGAGCAGCTCACGATCACGCTGTACTTCGAGGACGCCACCGGCCCGGCCACCCACCACCAGCTGTCGATGACCACGTCCTACCGCGCCGACGGCGACCGCCACCGCGACCCGTCCGCCACCGCCTACACCGACAGCATCGAGCCCGGCTTCGGCTCCTGGTACTACCTGGAGGGCGTCGAGACCTCCGGCGGGCGCGCGCAGCCTCCCGCAGTCGTCGCCTTCGGCGACTCCATCACCGACGGGTTCGGCGCGAACGTCGACGGCGACGACCGCTACCCCGACGCCCTCGCCGAGCGCCTCGCCGCCGCCGGGCACCCCCACCCGGTGCTGAACGCCGGCATCGGCTCCAACAAGCTGCTCACCGACTCGGCCTGCGGCGGCGACTCCGGGATCTCCCGGTTCGCCCGCGACATCCTCGACCAGCCCCGCGTCGGCACCGCGATCGTCCTGATCGGCATCAACGACATCCAGCTCAACGACGACCGGATGTGCGGCGTCGACCTCGACGACCCGCCGGTCACCGCCCAGCGGCTCATCGACGGCCACCAGGCGCTGGTCCGCGCCGCCCTCGCCCGCGGCGTCACGGTCATCGGCGGGACGCTCACCCCCTTCCAGGGCTCGGCCGGGTGGACGGCCGAGGGCGAGGAGATCCGCCGCCGGGTCAACCGGTGGATCCGCACCTCCGGCGCCTACGACGCCGTCGCCGATTTCGACCGGGCCCTCGACCCGGACGGTACCGGCCGCATCCCGGAGGCCCTGCACATGGGCGACCACATCCACCCCAGTGCCGCCGGGTACCGGGCCATGGCCGACGCCATCGACCCGGCCGACCTGGGGCACGGCTCCGACCACCGTTGACCGGGTTGATGGGAGCGAGCCTGGCCGCAGCCTGCGGCTGGGCTCGTTTCGTTACACCCGTGCCGTTCGAGAATTCGGCGGCGTCCCGCGCGCCGGGCCGTCGTAGGCTGAACCCGCCGGTGATGGACGGGAGGCTGGGATGACCGAGACGACCGTGGGCGAGGTGATGGCCGAACTCGCCGAACTCGACGACCCGAAGATCCGCGCGGTGAACGAGAAGCACGGCGACGACCACGGCGTGAACCTCGGCAAGCTGCGCGCGATCGCGAAGCGGCTGAAGACGCAGCAGGACCTCGCGTGCCGGCTGTGGGAGACGGGCGACTCCGCGGCCCGGCTGCTGGCGCTCCTGATCTGCCGCCCGAAGGCGTTCGAGCGCGACCGGCTGGACGCCATGGTGCGCGAGGCCCGCACCCCCAAGGTCCACGACTGGCTCGTGAACTACGTGGTGAAGAAGAGCCCGCACGCCGAGGAGCTGCGCCTCGCCTGGTTCGCCGACCCGGACCCCGCGGTCGCGAGCGCCGGCTGGGCGCTGACCACCGAGCGCGTGACGAAGACGCCCGACGGCCTCGACCTCCCCGGGTTGCTCGACATCATCGAGGCGCAGCTCAAGGACGCCCCCGAGCGGCTCCAGTGGGCGATGAACCACTGCCTGGCGCAGATCGGGATCGACCACGCCGAGCACCGCGCCCGCGCGATCGGCATCGGGGAGCGGCTGGAGGTCCTCAAGGACTACCCGACTCCCCCGGGCTGCACGTCCCCGTTCGCCCCCATCTGGATCAACGAGATCGTGCGCCGCCGGCAGGACGCGTAGGGAGCGTCACGCGTTCGCTCGTTCCGCGGCGCCCGTCCTGTCGAAGGGGTGCCCGGTGGACGTGGTGACCGGGCCCCGGCGGGCCATGGCGACGGCAAGGTAGAGCAGGCCGGCGGTGAGCGCGGCCAGCGTGCTCCCGTACCACGGCGCGGCCCAGTGGGCGTTCGTCAGCGCCAGGTGGGCGAGGAGGACGAGGACGATGCCGCGTCCGACGATGGCGAGCGCGGCGATGAGGCGTTCGTCGCGGTGCGGGCCCCGTCCGGTCGAGAGGGCGCGCAGGAGCAGCAGCGCGGCGGCGAGTAACCCGGCGTTGACGGCGATCAGCGGGACGGTCGGGTGGCGGACGGCCGCGACCAGCAGGAACGTCCCGGCGGTCCAGCAGACGGCGCTGAACAGGCAGGTCCAGCCCCGGCCGTGCCGGACCAGGAACGTGCGTTTGCCGAACATCTCATCGCCGCGGACATCGCGGAAGTCCTTGAGCACGATCCGGCCGATGAATCCGACATAGAGCCCGGCGAGCAGGAGCAGGTCGCCTTTGCGCAACGTGCCGCGCACCGCGAATATCCCGGTCAGGTAAGGCACGGCGACATAGCAGGCGGGCAGTACGAGGGGGGCCATCACGCCTCGGGCGGCCAGCCGTACGGGACGCAGCGAATAGTTGGCGCTGATGGCCAGCCCTGCGACGGTCACCACGATGGCCGGCCAGTGCAGGGTGAAGCTCGCGGCCAGCGCCAGGACGGCGGCGGTGACCCCGGCCACGAGCATCTCGCGGCGGTACGCGGTCCCGGTCACCAGGGGACGTCCCGGATCGCCGGGCAGGTTCACCCGGTCGATGAGCACGTCGGCGAGGTCGTTGCAGGCCACCGAGAACACCAGGAACCCGAAGACCACGACGAAAGCCCGCAACAGCAGGACGCGGTCTTCGCCCTGCCCGGCTTGGGCCAGTCCAGTAGCGGTGAACAGCGCCAGCAGCACGATGACGGGCGGGCGCGCCAACCGGACCATCAGGAGCAGCCGCCGCGTCATTTGTTGCTCCCGAAATTGGCCATCCCGAAGACGATGAAGACGAAGGCACCGACGACGGCAAGCCCGCAGATGATCAGAATGACCGCGGCCACGGTCGCCAGCAGCGCGACCAGCAGGCGGTCGGTGTTGCGCTCAGGCGGTCGGCCCATGGGCCGATCCTGCGCCCGTCCGGCGGGCCGCGCATGGGGGGAAGTACTCAGTGCGTCTGAGTACCCGTACTCAGATTCCGGGCTGGACGCCGGGCCCGCAGCGGCCCGCAGCGGGCCGTGCGGGCCGTCCGCGACGTGGACGGCCCGCACAACCGCATCGGGCTTACTTGAACGCGGGCATCAGGTGCTCGTGGATGAGGCGGAGCTGCCCGTCCACATCCGGAACGCCGGTCAGCTCGCGGCCGGTGAAGGTCTTCACCAGGCCGGGGTCGGTGATCGCGCAGATCATGTGGTTCACGCCGGTCGGCGCGATGTCGCTCTCGATCTTGGCGCGGACCTCGTCCGGGGTGCCCGCCAGCGACAGCCGCTCGGTGATCTCGGGCGTGGTCAGCTCGATGGCCTTGGCGAGGTCGCCCGCGCCGATGGCCTCGATGACCGGGGCCATCTCGGCCGGGTCGACGCCGTTGCGCACCAGCTGCTCGGGCGGCATCGCCGACGCGTACAGGCCGACCATGCTGCGGGCCGCCTCCTTCGCCGCGGCCGAGTCGGGGCCGACGGCGAACACGACCCAGGCGCCGATGTCGAGCGTCCGCCAGTCCTTGCCCGCGCGCTCGGCGCCGGCCTTGACGTGCTCGACGGCGTACTCGTACGCCTCGCGGGAGTAGCTGAGCGCGTGGTGGACGCCGTCGGACAGCTCACCGGCCGCCTCGAACGACTTCGGCCCGCGCATCGCGCCGATCTTGACCGGCAGCCGCTCCTGGACGGGGCGGGCGAAGGTGAACAGGCCGTCGTAGGAGTAGAACTCGCCGTCGCGGGTGATGGTGCCCTCGTCCAGCAGGGTCCGGACGACGGCGACGGCCTCCTTGACCCGGGTGAGCGGCTTGGTCCGCGCCCAGTCGATCTTGTACTGGGCGAGGACGCCGAAGTTGCCGCTGCCGAGGACGACCTCGGCGCGGCCGCCGGTGAGCTCGTCCAGGGTGGCGGCGGCCTGGGCGATCAGGGACGGCTCGCGCAGCGTCACCGCCGACACCGACGGGCCGAGGCGGATCTGCGAGGTGCTCGCCGCGGCGGCGGCGAACACCAGCCACAGGTCCTTGTGCCACGGCTCGTCGGCCGCGTACACGGCGTGGAAGCCGAGCTCGTCGGCGAGCCGGATCGAGGCCAGCGACTCCGTGATGGGGTAGTCGGGGAGCATGGCGTAGCTGAACTTCACAGGGGACGTCTCCTTGCCGTGCGCACCCTCGCGCACGATTGGGGATAGCGAAGATCGTAGGTAGTGGACCGTGGCGATGGGGTCACTATCCGCTACTTTCCTCCGATTTGTTCAACATCTCGGGGCGTCCGGCGCTCCTTCCCGTGCGTCGTTCCAGGTCGTCCGGCCATAGGGGCCCGCGTCGGCAGCAGGAGCGGGGTGGCGAGCAGCAGGACCCCGGCGACCGCGATCGCGGCGAGCGGCCCGGTGAACGACGCGACCACGCCCCAGACCACCATGAAGGTCGCCTGCGAGAGCTTGCTGCTGACGCTCCACGCGTTGAGGACCTGCGCGACCTGCCCGGCGGGCGCGCGCTGCAGCCGCTCGGTCGCGGCGATGGGGTTGAACAGGCCCATGCTGGCGATCACCAGGGCCTCGACGACCAGCACCGTGACGACCCCGGGGAGACCCGGGCCGGTCAGCGCCAGCCCGAGCGGGAAGACCGAGCGCAGCCAGCCGGAGACGAGCATGACGCGGTACCGGCCGTGGCGGGCCACGAGGCGCGCGGAGAGCCGGGCGCCGGCGAGGCCGCCCAGCGCCGGGACGCCGAACGCGAGACCGTACTGCCAGGCGGGGACCCCGTACTCGCCGAGCAGGAGGACCGCCAGGATCGGCCCGGTGGCCATGATCAGGCCGTTGACCGTCATCGCGTTGAGGAACAGGCGCCGCAGGACGGGTTCGCCGAAGATGGACCGCCAGCCGTTCAGCAGGTCGGCGGCGCGCGTCCGCCGGGCGCCCGCGCCGCGCGGCGCCGCCGTGTCCCCGCCCCGGATGCGCAGGACCCCGAGCGCCGACAGCAGGTAGCTGAAGGCGTCGGCGGTGACGGTGACGACCGGGCCCAGCACGCCGATGAGGGCCCCGCCGAGCGGCGGGCCGACCGCCGTCGACACCCAGTTCGTGCCCTCGAAGCGCGCGTTCGCGACGAGGAGTTGCCGCGGCTCGACGAGGTGTTTGAGGTACGCGCCGGACGCGGCGGTGAACGCGATGCCCGCCGTCCCGCACACCACCGACACGGCCAGCAGTTGGCCGTACGAGAGCACGTCGAGCACGTACGCGATCGGGATGCTCGCCATCGCGAGGAAGCGGACCGCGTCCATCACCACCATGACGGGACGTTTCGCCCGGTGCTCGATCCACGGTCCGAGCGGCACGGCCACGACCGCGGCGACCGCGAGCCCGGCGCCCTCCAGGAGCGAGACGGCGAACGCGGACGCGTCCAGCACCTGGACCGCGATGAGCGGGAACGCGCCGAACGCGATCCACGTGCCGTAGGTACTGACGGCGTACGCCGACCACAGCCACCCGAAGCCGGGCCCCAACCTCGCGCGCACACGACTCCTAGCGATAGCCGACCCTCTGGACGCTCGAAGCACACCAGCGCCGCCGACGCGGGATCAAACAACGAACCGTCTCCGAGCCACAACCAGCAGTTGTGCGCCCATAGGGTGACCGCCGTGGACACCGAGGCATTGCGATCGTTCGTCCGGGCCGCCGAGCTCGGGCAGCTGCAGCACGCCGCCGACGAGCTGGGCGTGACGCAGCAGGCGGTCTCCAAGCGGATCGCCGCGCTGGAGCGCACGCTGGAGGTCCGGCTGTTCACCCGCACCGCGCGCGGGGTCGAGCTGACCCTCGACGGGCAGGCGTTCCTCCCGCACGCGCGGAGCGTCGTCTCGGGCGTCGAGCGCGCCGTCGCCGCCGTCCGGCCGGGCTCACGGGCACTCCGCGTCGACGTCCTCGGGCTGCGAAGCGCGCAGGCGGCCGTCCTGCACGACTACTGGCGGTCGCATCCCGGAACGGACCTCGACGTGGTCGTCCTCCGGGTCAACGATCCGCGCGTCGTCGTCGCCGCCATTCAGACGGGCGACATCGACGCCTCGTTCCGCACCATTACCGACCCCACCGCACTGCCGGCCGACGTCAGCATGATCCGCGCGTTCGAATTCCCGCTGGAACTGCTCGTCGGCCCGCGGCACCCGCTCGCCGCCGCGCCCCGGCTGACGCCGCCGCAGCTGCGCGGGCACCGGATATGGATGCCGGGCATCGCGCCCCGGAGCGAATGGGCGGAGTTCTACGACCGGCTCGCCACCGAGTTCGACCTGCGCATCGACGCGACGGGCCCGCATTTCGGCGACGAAGTGCTCCAGGAGACCCTCGCCGACTCGGCGGACGTGGCCACCCTCGTCGGGGCGCGCGACCGGTACGTCTGGCCGACGAACTACGACCTGCGCCGCATCCCCATCGTGAATCCGGCGCTCGGATATCCGCTCTCGCTCCTTCTCCCCAGTGCGAATCCGCATCCCGGACTGCGCGGACTCATCACCCACCTCAGGAATCAGCCGGGGCTCCCCGAACCGTCGTGGCTCCCGTCCTGGCGGAACGGGTCCGGGAGGTGACCGCGCTCACCTCCCGGCCGTCCTCCCCTTCGAGGCCAGTCGCAGCTACCCGCGTGCCCGGGAGGGCGGGGCGGTGAGGGCGTAGATCAGCAGGACGCACATCGCGATGGTCAGCACGGACCAGAGCGGGAACGCCCGCAGGAACGCCAGGTGCCCGATCGCGGCCAGGACGGCGAACACCACGCCGGTCGCGCGCGCCCACGTCCGTCCGGCGAGGATCCCCCCGCCGACGGCCAGCTGGATGACACCGAGGATGAGCCAGAACCAGCCCCAGGCGGTGTAGTCGAACACCATGATCTGGTTGGCGCCGACGAGGTAGTAGTTGTCATTGAACAGGCCGACCAGGCCGTCGATGACGTTGAACGCGCCGATCACCATGACCAGGGTGCCCGCGAACGTCAGCCACCCGGACCTGATGTGCGGCCGCCGCACCATGCTCGGGCCGGCGTCGTGGGCCGTTCTGGACGTCATGTGACCTCCTCACCTACCCGGCGGTGTCCGGGTTGTCTGTGGATGCCCCGGAAAGTCCCCGTTGAGCGGTCAACAGCAACCCTGCGGGTCGCGCTTTTGGCGAGCAGCGGACGGAAACGTGGCCTCCGGTTGGCGAAGCACTCGGACACGCCGAGCGGCGAGGCCCGTCCGCCTCCGGCGGCCGAACGGCCGCCGCGCGGGCCCGGCCGCCACCGGGCTACCGTTGCCCGGGATGACGCATTCCAAGATCGAGATCACCCCCGAGCTGGTGCGGGGCCTGCTGCGCGACCAGCACCCCGACCTCGCTCACCACCCGGTGCGGCTCGGCGCGCGCGGCTGGGACAACCAGTTGTGGCGGCTCGGCGACGACCTCGCCGTCCGGTTGCCCTGGGCGACGGAGTCCGCGGACGCGCTGCTCCGCAAGGAGCACACGTGGCTGCCCGCCCTCGCCCCGCGCCTTCCGCTGCCGGTACCCGTCCCGCGG